>CAZSPH010000044.1:13525-19317 GCA_964608715.1 uncultured Gemmatimonadaceae bacterium
CCGGTTGCGGGAATGGCAGTCCGGTACCGCGCCCAGGCATCCTCCACTCGACGGTAGTGCTCCTTGAGTCGGCTGCCTGCGGCCCATCCCTGCGCAACATCCCTCCTGTACCAGTAGCTGCGCAGCCAGCCTGGACGGTCTCCCGCAGCCAGCGAGTCCCACTCGACCAGCTCCTCAGGCGATGCGGTCAGCGCCAGCTCGCTGCGATAAGCCCCCCTGCCCGCTTCGGAGGTGTCGCCAGCTCCAGAGAGGTAGATCTGCTCGCCTTCTGCCGCGCGGCCGAGGGCATAGAGATTTCGGGCCTGTTCCAGAGCCACGGCTCCCGCAGAGACTGCACCGGCATGCTCGGTCGCATCCAGCCACTCATTGCTGGCTGCCACGTTGCCGGCATCCCGTTCGGTCTTCGCAACAGCAAACCGGGCCGGACCGGGCATCACCTCGCGGTACCGGCGCAGGATCGGCAACCACTGAGCCGTTTCCTTGGGACCCTCCCGCGGCCGCGGAACCAGTGCCAGAGCGATGGCGGCCTCGACCAGCGTGGAATCGACCTCCAGCGCCCGGATGAAGGAGCGCCCCGCTGCCGATTCGTGACTGATGCCCGGCGGCTGCAGCGGACCCTCACGGGCGATCACCCCCGCCTTGGCTGCGGTGAGATGGGAGAAGCCCAGCACGTACCAGGCGACCGGTGAGTCCGGTTCCGACCCTATGATCTGGCGGGCCCGCTGGTGGCGGGAGAAGGCCCAGTCGCGATTCTCCAGGCTGGCGCTGTCGGCCGACTGGTACTCGGCCAGCAGTTGGCAGGGGGCGGTTGCAACTCCGGTGCAGCGGTCGCCAGCTCCAGGGGTACTCTGCGCTGCGGCGGCCCCGGCTCCAGACAGCGCCACTACGGCGAAGACAGCCACCGGAATCAGGCAGCGACTCGTGGTCATTCGATCTCCTGGCAGGGGATCAGCTTCCAGTGGTATGGCAAATGGAGGAACTCCTCCATACCCTCGGGGACGACCGAGGTGGCAGAGGATACACAGGACGATCGGAGGAAATCGGGCCGCCGGGATTTCTGCGGATTCAGCCGCCGCCCTGGCCGAGCCGTCACTTCAGTGACGGACGGCCCGCACCGCGGCATTTGACGCACCTGCCCCCGCTCCACTGCATGATCCTGCGCCACCAGGGTCCATAGAGGTGGTCACTGCAGAGGACCCTGTCGCATACCGGACAGAGCCCTCCCTCGCTCGGCCGGAAGGCGAGCATGCATTCCTCACAGATGAATGCCCGCCCTCCGGACCGCTGGATCGACATCTCCGCTCCGAGCGTGCCGGCGCTACCGGCCAGTCCTGCTGTGGGTGCCGCCCTTGACCGATGTCACGGTCACCTTGAAGGGTCCGTTGCCACGCACGATCCACCTGACCCGCTCCATGCTGCGACCGGCGATGTTGGCGAGACGGATGGTACCCGGATTCCGTTCCTGCTCGGTGCCGAGGCCGCTCCGCTCATCGACGTTGTAGAACGCGGTGATTGCGGTACCACCCTCGAGCGTCACCATATCCGGAGCGGTGATCCTGTTCTCCACGTCCTGCTGGGTGTGGGTCGGGATCAGACGCCGGTTGGCCACCACCGCATTCACTTCGGTGAGTCCGTTACCGAGTGGCCGGCTCCAGACCGAATCGACCTCCACCTTGGGCAGTTCCCAGGTCTGGAAGAGCGTGAAGGCCATGTTCCGGTGAGCCTCCGCCTGCATCAGGAAGCCCGGCTCGGTGCGTCCCACGACCTTCTTGAAACCACCGATCTCGATCGGACCGAACTGGGGATGGTCGTAGGGCTCCCAGTCGACGAAACCGCTCCGGAAGAGCAGCAGCCGGTCGAACTCATACTGCGTCTGGTCGTAGCGGCTGGTATTCGTCACCGGCTGCTCGAACATCTTGTACCCGGTCCACAGCTCGTTCGAGAAGGTGACGATTCCGCGGGCACCGTAGAACCAGTCCAGTTCACCGCCCCAGACGATGTAGAGATCCTTCCACACCGTCATGTAGCGGTAGCCCGGCAGGATGCGCTCGCCGACCCGGCCGATCTCGTCGAAAACCCGGACGTCGGCCGGGCGGTACTCGTCCTGCGGTGAGCCGGGACCGCGGAGCAGCATGCCGCCGTTGTTGTGGTAGCTCTGGGCGCCAGCGATGTTCGGCCGCGAGTTGACGAAAGCCTTCACCGCCCGGGTCTCGGGCAGCGAGCCCGGGTAGAAATCGGCCCCACCCTGGACGTAGTTCGGCTGCCAGCGCCAGCCCCAGTTGCGGTTGGGGTCGTAGCCGCCGATCGCATCCTCGTTGACCCGGCCGTCGCCGTCGTTGTCGATCCCCTCCTGGCCCAGCAGCTCCCACTCGCCCGGCTGCCCGGGAGGTGCCATCACCATCAGGCGCGGTTCCTCCGGGCTCTGGATATAGCGCCCGTACGGAGAACGACGGCGCATCTGGGTGATGTGTCCATCGCCATTGAGATCGTCCAGGCCATCTTCGTCGACCTTGCCGTCGCCGTCGTTGTCGCGCGGCACCAGGCCGGTGCGTGGTGACGAGGCGGTGTTTCCCTTCTTCAGGAAATGCTCGCGGCCATCGGGATTGATCGAAGGAACGATGTAGAGTGTCCGCTGCGAGAGCAGCGAGTCGACCCAGGCGCTCTGGCCCTGCATCGAGCAGAGATACCAGGCAGTGTAGATCGAGAACTCGGTGCCCTGAACCTCGTTCGAGTGGATGTTGCCATCGATCCACATCGCCGGCTTCCTGTCGGGATCGCCACCGCGGTTGAAATCGGTGACGGTGTAGAGCCACATCTCCCGTCCCTCGTGGCTCTTGCCGATCGAGGAGAGCCGGCAGGTGTTGGGATAGGCGGTCTGCAGGCGCCGGCCGATCTCACCGATGGCGGCGTGATCATAGAATCGATCCCAGAGGATCTGCACCTTCGGATTCTGCGGTGATCCGCCTGCCGCGAGGTGACCGAGTGCAGTGGCCGACTGCTGGGCGGCCAGAGGAGCGGCCACCATCAGGGCGGCGGCAGCGGAAAGAGTGCGCTTGAGCATCGTCGGCATCCCTTACCGGAGAGTGATGGTGCGGGTGAAGTTGCCGGTGACCGGCGATCCGCCCTTGAGTGTCATGGTAGTCCCCGCGGGAGCGGCGACAGTCCAGCGCAGGGTGGTGGTCCTGCCACCACCGGCGATGGGCCCGACCTGTCGATGGGTCTGCCCGCTCAGCACGGTCGCTCGACCGACGTCGAGTTCGAGCGCAATGAGCTGGGGGAAGCGCAACCGCGTGGCAATTGCAGCGGTCGTCGGAAGATCGCCGTCGTTGGCAATCTCCACCTCGATCCGGTAGACGCCATTCCCTGCCGCAGTCACCTTCGGATCCCGCACCGACACCTTCGGCATCATCTCACCGAGTGCGGCAATGAAGCGGGTCTGCCGGGCGATGGTACTGTCGAACTGGGCACCGGCAGGAGGATTGATCAGCATTCCGGGCTTGAATCCGCCGACTTCCACTCCAGACTCGTTCGGAAGCGTGACGCCTGTCCACGGAGCGAATGCGTCGATCCCTTCCGACTCGAACCACTTGAGGGCATTGCGCTGCTCGGCGAGCGGATCACTGCCACCACCGGCGGCGGGCCGGGCCGCTCCCTCGCGGGGCGCATCCGGCACCCACCAGGCGCGCGACCCGATCGCAAAACGACCATAGTGGTAGTAGGCCCATGAGAGCACGTCACCGGCCGAGGACGCCGAGGACGGGGTACCGCTCAGTCCGGTGATCTCCTTGAAACGACGTCCGATGTCGGCATAGGTATCCTGGTCGCCGCGCATGATCGAGTTGAGCGGACCGCCGGCGGAAGTTCCCTCCTGCGCTCTCACTCCCTGCTGATTCGCGATGCCCTGCGACGGGCGATTCTGCCACGGCTGCATCACGTTGTCCTGCGGCCCCAGCACGTAGATCACCGCAATTTCCGGGTGATCCACCAGGAACTGCGCCAGCGCCATCGACTCGGCCTCGGAGAGCGGGTCCATTCCCGCTTCCAGCCCGTGATGCGGATAGTTGTAGGTGAAGTTACGGTTGAGGTCGGTGCCGCCGGGGCCGTCTTCGTTATAGGCGCCGTCGCCGTCGTTGTCGCGACCCTCGGTGAGCACCCGCCACTTCCCCACCTCGCCCTTGGCCGCATCGGCGCGGCGAAGCAGGCGTGGGTCGGCCGAGTCGGCGATCCAGGCGCCGTTCGGATCGGCGATCCGCATCTGGGTGATCACCCCGTCGCTGTTGAGATCGTCGAGCGGGTCTTCGCCGATGGTGCCATCGCGGTCGGTGTCGTACGGCTTGTCGTTGCCGGTCCGCTCCCACTTCGGAGTCGCGAACATTCCCTCGGCCGCATCGGGATTGAACCGCGGGATGAACCAGTAGGTGGCCCGATCGAGCGAGTTCCCCGGTGATGAAAGGAGCTTCTCGGCCGCAGCGATCGCGACCTCGGAACCGATCAGGTGCGGACCGTGTGCATTGGCGATCACCAGAATGCCGGGCTTGCCGGCCGCGCCTACGCGGAGCATCTGCACCGGACGCCCACCCGCCGAAGTGGCAAGGGTGGTGAGTTCCGCCTGGGTGCGGTAGCGCTGGGCAAGCTGCTGCACAGCGCCGCTCAGCGCACGGTGGTCACGATACTGGGCAGACAGTGGCGCGCCCTGGAGTACCACTCCGGCAATCATCAGCCGGACGAGGTTGCTCCGGATCGCCCCGGATGGAATGCGCATCGACACCTCTCGTTGGATCGTTTGCTGCGTGGGAAGTCTGGAATCTAGCCGAAGAGGATCGGCGCTGGCAGGTCAGGCACCAATGGGGAGGCAGGCTGGATCGGCTCGGCCGATCCTTCAGTCCGACAGCCGACGGCGAGACCGCCTCAGCCCCAGCCAGCCGGCGGCGATCATCCCGACGGCCACGTACATCAGCCCGGATGCCATCGTCGGCTCCGGCTTCACCATGCTGCACAGACCGGTGCCGAGGCAGCCGACGTCGGCCATTGTGGTGGTGGTCTGGGCCAGAAGCTCGAACAGTGCCATTATTGCAAGATATGGACATCCCCTCACCGGGCAACCTCTCCCTCGTTCCCGCGAAGATCGGCCGGGCGGCGCTTGCCCTCATCCTGGCGGGCTGTATCACCAGGCCTGCCCCTGTCACCGGATCCGGCACCGCCGCGGGCACGCTGAGAATCTCCGATGCCGTCGCGTGGGGACTGGCCTCCGCAGGCAGCAGCTCGATCGGTTTCCGGACTTCCTGCCCCGACGGCGATACTCTGACTTCGGTGGGCAGTCCCGACGGCACCGCGCTGCTCCATCGTACCGAAACGGGTGGAGCAATGGCCGGCCTGGAGGCAGTCGTCTGTGATTCAAGCGCCGGTGTCACTCTCGGGCCTGGTCTCGACCACGTCATGATCACCGGGACAACCCACGGATTCGGGCGTGGTGATTCAGTGACGGTGACCCTCCGGTGGCAGCGGTCAGGTGACATGACTTTCCGCGTTCCGATCGTCCGTTACAGCGACGCAGTCCAGCTCCTTGGGAGGTGATGCCGATGACAGAGCCAGCAGCGATCGAGATAGTACATGAACCCGGCACCATCCGCGGTGCGTTCGTCGGTCGCGTCGACGGACGCGAGATGGCCCGGATGACCTACAGCGTCGTCAACAGCGGCATGGTGATCATCGACCACACGGAGGTCGATCCGTCGCTGGCGGGACAGGGTGTCGGCCGCCGACTGGTCGATGCGGCAGTCGCCTGGGGTCGC
>CAZSPH010000045.1:0-19081 GCA_964608715.1 uncultured Gemmatimonadaceae bacterium
CCCGCCTCCTGATAGTACGACTCGGGAGTCGACGGCATGGTCCAGTGAGCCACCAGGCGGACTCCCGGCTTGTCGATTCCCATCCCGAACGCGCAGGTCGCCACGACCACCCGATGGCGGTCTTCGAGAAAACCGGTGAGCACTGCCGAACGGTCATCCGGCGCCATGCCGGCATGGTATGGCGCAGCGGCGACTCCAGCATCGATCAGTACCCGGCAGAGCCCCTCGACGGTTCCGCGGGTCGGTGCATACACCACCGCAGATCCTGGCGCGGTGCGGACCAGCACCACGATCTTCGCGAGTCGGTCTTCGCGTGACAGGACATTGCGGACTTCCAGCCTGAGGTTGGCTCGATCGAATGAACCGACCACCATTGCAGCATCCCGACCGAACCCGAGCGATCGACGGATCTGCTCCCGTACGGCCACCGTAGCGCTGCCGGTAAGGGCGATCACGGGTGGCCCCCCCAGCACCCTCCTGGCATCGAGTATCCCTCGATAGCTGGGCCGGAAGTCATGCCCCCATTCGGCGATGCAGTGAGCCTCGTCTACGGCCAGTCGTCCAACGGCGACTCCCAGTTCGACGAGGAGGCCGGCTACCCGGGGGAGCCGTTCGGGGGATACGTAGAGCAGACGCAGCTGCCCTGACCGCGCCTGCTCCAGCAGTTCGACCATCCGGTCTCTGTCGATCGCACCACCCAGCGACGCGGCACCGATTCCCCGGCGGGTGAGGCCGGCCACCTGATCCTCCATCAACGAGATCAGGGGTGAGACCACTACCGTGAGGCCGGGGTCGATCAGGGCAGGAATCTGGAAGCAGATCGACTTGCCACCTCCGGTAGGGAGAATGGCAAGAACGTCACGGCCGGCGAGTGCCGGTATCAGTACCTGCTGCTGCAGCGGCCTGAAATCGGAGTAGCCGAAATGGCGATCGAGAAGGGTGCGGGCGGTGGCGAGCATTCCGAAGCATGGCCACCGCAACAATGGAATGATGGCACCCGATCACGCACTACCGTGCCATCTTCCCGCGCTACCTGGATTCTGACGGTTCCTTGCGCTGTCGCAGGATCATGCCGAGAACTACTGCCACCGACAGCGACCCGATTGCCACCCAGATCATCGCGTGGTTGTCCATAACGAGTCCGGCAATGGTCAGCGAGATACCGAGCGCTGCGGCAAAGTAGCGGATGCGGAGCAAGGTCATGATTCGAGGAAGCGCTGCACCGCAGCCCTGAAGTCGGGGGTGCTTCGCGCCATCGCGTTGACCCGGGCGCCCAGGAGAATGCCGTCTCCGAAATCGCGCTGGTCGAGAGCGTGGAACAGCTCCTTGGTGAGGGCCGAAGCGGTGGGACTGGCAGCTGCCAGTTCACGCACCGTAGCGGCCACGGTGTCATCGAACTCCGCAGACGCCACGACCCGCGAGATCAGACCGGCCTGCAGTGCCTCCGCTGCGGAAATCACCCGGCCGGTCGCTACCATTTCGAAGGCCCGCTTCTCGCCCACCGAACGACGCAGCATCGTCATCACCATCGCCGGCACGAAGCCGCGGCGGATCTCGGGATACCCGAAAGAAGCGTCATCCGATGCGATCACGATGTCGGCTGCGGTCGCCAGTCCGGCACCTCCGGCCAGTGCCCTCCCCCGCACCGCCGCGACCACCGGTTTCGGAAGCCGACGCATCGCGAGGAAGATCTCGCCGAGCCTGAGCGCATCACGCTCGTTCTGGTCCATCGTGTTGTCGGTGGAGGCCAGCAGCTCGGCCAGATCGGCGCCGGCACAGAAGTCAGCGCCGGAACCGACCAGCAGCACTACCCGGGTAGCGGCATCAAGCTCCGCTTCGGCCACCGCGTCGGCAATCCGGTCGATCATGGCACTGCTCAGAGCGTTGCGCTTTTCCGGGCGGTCGAGGATGATCGTCATCACTCCATCCGCCGCCTGCACTCTCACCTGATCACTCATCGGTACTCCCTCCTGGCCTGGCGGGCGACCCCGGCAGGCACTTCGATTTCCATTCTGAGCAGAGCCGACGACAGCACCTTCCCCTGTGCGTCGGTTCTGAGCGAGACGGTCCCACCGCCATCCAGTGCATCATGAAGCAGAAAGTTGAGGGCATTGAGATTCGGCAGCTCGAATCGCTGGACGCGACCAACCATTCCCCGGAAATGACGCCTCACCCTGGCTGGTGTCAGTTCAGCCACCAGCAGCGGATAGTATTCCGGGCGCCGGGCAATGACTCCGATGTTGGCGGAGTTCCCCTTGTCGCCCGATCGGGCATGAGCCAGCCACAGCAGTGGAATCCTTGCCATCACAGCACCTCCACCCGGAGCCGTGGCTCGACCAGCGAGCGATCGACGAGAGCCGGCCAGTAGGCGATCACTTCCTCCACCCGGGCCCGGCCACCGGCATAGCCGGTGGCGCCAGGCGGTCCACCCAGGACCAGCGGTGCCATCTCGCGGGCGAACCGGTCGACGGCGGCACGGTCGCGACCGCGCACGGCAATTCTCAGCATGACCTCGGCAGGATCGCAGGTGGGCTCCGGAGACACTGCGCCATGTGCTGCATCAACACCGATGTACTCGGTGTGAATCCGATCCAGCGGCAGTTCCAGTTTTGCGATCCGGCGACGAACTATCCGGTCGGCGGCTCTGGCCTTGTCGAATGCGTCGGGCCAGGCGTAGAGCATCGTGCCGGCCGCCTTCCAGCCATGGAAGAAGGCGGTGGACACCTTGAGCTTCGCCGGGCGTGCTGTTCCTCGGGCGCCGCTCACGCGGATCCGGTTCCTGCCAGCGCCGGAGAGTACCAGGCCGGTAAAATCTGCCACGACATCGGGAGTATGGTATCGCGTCGGATCACCGATCTCGTAGATGAGCTGCTCGGTGACCGATGAGCGGTCAACCACGCCACCGGTGCCTGGATGTTTGGTGACCACGAAGGTGCCATCGGCGCTGACCTCGACGATCGGGAAGCCGACCTCGTCGAGCCGCAGCACCCGTCGCCAGTCGAGCGACAGATTGCCGCCGGTGCTCTGAGCGCCGCATTCCAGGATGTGTCCCGCTATCGTTCCGGCGGCCATCAGGTCCCATTCGTCCATCGACCAGCCGAACTCGTGCACCAGCGCACCGAGGGTGAGTCCCGGGTCGGAGACCCGCCCGGTGATCACGATGTTGGCGCCACCGGCAAGTGCTTCCGCTACCGGCGAGCAGCCGATATAGGCATTCGCTGACCGGAGCATCGGACGGATGGAAGAGATCGGCTCGCCGGTGTCGATGTTGCCGAACTCCTGTCCGGCGTCGATCATCGCGTCGATACCGGGTAGCAGGTCGTCGCCGGTGACCACTCCGATCCGTACCGCAGCACCGAGTCCCATACGCCCGGCGACAGCGCGGACCGCTGCGGCACAACCTCCGGGGTTGACGCCACCGGCATTGGCGATGACCGTCACACCGCGTTCTACCAGCAGCGGCAGAACCCGCTCCATCAGCGTCACGAAATCATGGGCGTAGCCGGCGGAAGGATCACGCTGCCTCTGCTTCTGCAGCACCGACATCGTCACTTCGGCCAGATAGTCGAGAACCAGATAGTCGATCGGCCCGCCTTCGATCTGACGGACCGGCGCATCCAGCCAGTCGCCCCAGAAGCCGCTGCCTGACGCGATCCTGACGACTCTGTCAGTCACGGATCTCCTCTCAATTCAATCTCAGTGGTCCAGCGTCCATCCAGCACCACCGTCACGAGTGGCGTCATGCCATGTCCCAGGCTGCCGGGCGGACGCACCGACGGGAGCGATCTGCTGGCAGTAAGGCCGGGAGCGAGTGTCATCACCCACCCGTCGCCCTGGGGCAGCATCGGCGGCACGGGATGGAACTTCACCGATACATCGGCACCCCACGACACCGACCTGGGAGCATCGGCTGACGCTGGCCGCAGCACCAGCCACAGCGAGTCCCCTCTGACCGATTCGGGAACATCGATCCGCATCCGTCCGGCTCCGTAGTTGAGCGATGCGCGCCCGACCAGCATGCCGGATCGGGTCCGCCACGTCACTCCGAAGTCGGTGAATCGCGGCCAGGCCGCAGCCTGCATGCCGACATCGAGCACCAGCTCGTTTGCCCATACCGGCACCGGAACGCCAAGCAACTGTACTGT
This sequence comes from uncultured Gemmatimonadaceae bacterium, assembly GCA_964608715.1. Classification (GTDB taxonomy): domain Bacteria; phylum Gemmatimonadota; class Gemmatimonadetes; order Gemmatimonadales; family GWC2-71-9; genus Palsa-1233. The sequence continues at coordinate 4,146 of CAZSPH010000045.1, forward strand.
CGCCGAATGCCCACCAACCGATCTCGTCCACACCGTTCCGACATGCGATACCCGGGCGGTGGTCATCAGAGTGCGTCGAGTGAGATTGACGACCTCGATATTCAGCCGACCGCCCGACTCGCTTGCCGTCACCATCACCGGACTGCGCAGCAGAGTAAGCTCGGCGGACACACTGGCCCCCGGTTCCGGAACCACCGCAATCTCCCAGGTACCATTCAACGCATCGGACGCATCGACGTCGAAGATTGCGGTCGCCATGTTCCCGACACTGACCGACTGAAGATGCCCGTTCCGGTACGGACGGCCACCGGGCTCGTGCAGGGCCACTGTCACCGGCCGTCCGCCGAGTCCGTGGACCTGCAGCTGGAAGGGACGTCCGGAGTCGACCTCGAAGAAATGCCGCACGACCTCGTTCCGTTCGCCTCCGATCGGGATCGAGACCGAATCCTCGGCCGGCAGTCGCCGCATCAGCGTTACGGGTATCCTGGCGACCACCGCGCCGTCATCGTCGGCGGCGAAAATGCGCAGGGTACCAACATTCCAACCTGGTCCTCGTTCATCGGGTTCTCCGACCCTGACGCTGACCACCCGGCCACGACCACCGATGGATTCGAGCAGATGCTCCTCGGGAACCAGCCAGGGAACATCAGCCGCTACCCCCAGCGGTCCGGACCTGGCACCGCGAGCCACCAGCCGGAACCGGGCAGTACTGCCGGGAGGGACATCCCATAGTGCCGTCTCCAGCGGATCATTCACACCTTCCACCAGCACTTCCGCCGGCGACCTTGCATGAGATCGAAGCCATTGTGCTGCTGCAACGATGTCGGGCACCCCGGCTCCCTGATCCAGAGCAGTTGCTCCGGGGAGCGGATCCGCCGTGCCGATCAGAGCCTGGAAGATCCGGCTCCGCGAGGGCATCACTCCGCGCTCGGCCAGCTCCATCCCGATCAGCCGCGCTGCGATACCGGCGACGTAGGGGGCGGCCATCGAAGTACCGCTCTGTTCCTCCTCGCCGGCCTTGAAAGGAGGGACCATCGCCCATGCGGTGCCGGGGGCAACGATATCGGGCCCCATTCTGGCTCCACCACGGCTCGAATAGAACGCCACGACGTCTTCCGTCACGTTGCGCCCCGCAGCTCTGCCGAAGACTGCCGACTGGACTGCCCCCACGGATATCACCCGCCCTGCCGTACCCGGGAATCCGAGAGTTCCGAGTCCGGGGCCATCATTCGATGCTGCCACGGTCACCAGCACCTCGGGATAGCGAGCCAGCACTGAATCGATCAGGGCATCGATCCTGGCGGGCGTCGAGCGCTCACTGCCCACGCCGAAGGAGATATTGACCACCAGCGGGAGATTGCGCGCCCTGGCATAGCCGATGGACCATTGGAGTGCCTCCCGGATCGCCGCGGAGATGGTCACTCCGCCGTCTGCACTGCTGGAAATCTTCGCGCCGAGCAGCCTGGCACCCGGTGCGACACCGTCCATATCGGCCAGCCCGTACATGTCGTTGGCTGCGGCAACAGCGGCGACATGGGTCCCGTGTCCGGAGTTGTCCATCACCAGGCGCAGTTCCGGTCCGGCCGGTCCTCCGATCAGGTTGACCGCCACTCCCATGCTGGGTCGACCTCCGGGAACCTGCCACATGAACCATTCCCGCGCGACCGCATAGTCTCTGATCAGCGGCTCTCCTGCGAGCGAGCCGTCGCCGTCGGAATCGACCACGGCGGTCCATTCGCCAGCAACTTTCGCAACCACCACCATCAGCGAATCGCCGACGATGCCATTGCCGTTGAGGTCCGCAGCGGGGCCTCCTCCGAAGCGGAGTTCCAGCACCATGCCGCCCCAGATCTGACCTTCGGAGATGCGGGCCAGTCCAGCTGCCCCGGCCAGGCGTATCGGGCCCAGAATGAGACTGTCGCCGGCTACCTGCACCGGATACAGAGTCACCTCTCCCTCTCCGGAGAAATCCCGCAGATCCAGGAGCTTGGCTCTGCCATCGGAGGTCCACTGCAGGCCCGGCAGCGACGGCTCGATGCCGCTGTCCAGAATGGCGATCAATACGCCGCGGCCATCGTGGGCTGGATTCCGTGTCGCAAAGCTGTCGATCCTTGCAGCGGCAAGGGGCATGAATCCTGCCCGCATCGCTACCATCGCCGCTTCACGTCTGGGGTGTGGATATTCCGGTTCGGAGACCATGGGGATGAAGTCCCCCGGCTCCTGATTCCGGGCGCAGGCGGCCAGCAACACGACTGCTGCCACCAGCGCCCGGTACATCATCGCACGCCGTCGAGAACGAATGGCCCGAGATGCGGGCCGTCGTGATGCGAAGTCACCTGCAGCAGAAAGGCCAGCGCAGCTCTCGTATCGCCCGGGGTGACGATGGCGTCGACGAAGCCCCGCGCCGCTGCATACCGGGCATCGAGCTGACGCTCGTAGTCGCCTCGCATCTGCTCTACTGCCGCGGTCACCTCGGGAGCAGGCTCTCCGCCCGAGGCCCTGGCCTTCGACAGCGCGGCACCGTGAACTGCCATCACCGCGCTCTCTCCCTCCATGACCGCCATCCTGCCGGTGGGCCAGCTCAGAATGAAATCGGGATCGAATCCCTGACCGGCCATCGCATAGTAGCCGGCGCCGGAGGCATGATTGATGGTCAGCACCAGCTTCGGAACTGTCGCGGTGGCCATCGCCTCCACGAACCTGGCACCCGAACGGATGATCCCTTCATGCTCCGCTTCCGGTCCGACCATGAAACCGGAAACATCCTGAATGAAGAGCAGCGGCGTCTGCTGCCGGTTCGCCGCATCGATGAAGTACGCCACCTTCTCGGCGCTCTCGGCATAGATGATTCCACCAAACCGGGGGCGTCCGCCAGCCTCATCCCTGATGATGCCGCGATGGTTCACGATCACTGCTACCGGCCAGCCGTCGATCCTGGCGTGACCGCAGATCATTTCGCGCGCCACCTCCGGCTGGAATTCATCCAGCTCACCACCATCGAGCAGGCCACCGAGTATCTGGCGCATGTCATAGGCCATGCGGTGATCTTCGGGAAGAAGCTGTTCCAGCCTGTCTGCCGGGACGGCAGGAGGAACTGCTGCAGCCCGCTCGTGAATGGAACGCTGCACCGGGAGCCTGGCGACATGCTCCCGGATCGCAGTGATGCAACTGGCGTCATCCGGTGTCATGTAGTGGGCAACACCGCTGACCGCGGTATGAGTCCTCGCTCCGCCCAGCGTCTCGGCGTCGATGGTCTGGCCGGTGGCACCCTTCACGAGATTCGGCCCGCCCAGCCCCATGAACGAGGTGCCCTCGACCATGAAGATCACGTCGGACAGCGCCGGCAGATATGCCCCGCCCGCAATGCAGCTTCCCATCACCGCGGCGATCTGGGGAACCTTCAGGTACCTGCGCATCAGCGAGTTGTAGTAGAAGATCCGGGCGGCGCCGTACTGTCCCGGGAAGACGCCGTCCTGGTAGGGAAGGTTCACTCCGGCAGAGTCGACCAGGTAGATGATCGGAATCCGCTGGCGCATCGCGATCTCCTGCGCCCGGAGAATCTTCCCGATGGTCTCCGGCCACCAGGCGCCCGCCTTGACCGTACTGTCGTTCGCAACCACCACCACATCACGACCGGCCACCACGCCGACGCCGGTGATCACTCCGGCGGAAGGCGCCTCGCCGTCATACCGGTCGTGCGCGACCAGCAGTCCGATCTCGAGCCATGGTGCGTCGTCGTCGAGCAGGGCAGCCACACGTTCCCGCGGTGCGAGCTGTCCCTTCTCGTGCATCCGGGCAATCCGCTTCGCTCCGCCACCCTGCATCAGCCTGTCGCGGAGTTCCCCATACTCGGCGATCAGTCTGGCGGATCTTCGGCCTTCGCGTTCAGTCCGTGACGTGCTCACGGGCCCACTCCTTGATGTAGGCGATCAGGTCGGCAGTGGGGGTACCGGGTCCGAAGAGCCGTCCGATCCCACGCTGATTCAGCGAGCCGATATCGTCATCCGGAATGATCCCCCCGCCGGTAAGCAGGATCTCCGGCCTTCCCATCGAATCGAGCAGTGCTCGGACACGGGGGAAGAGAGTCATGTGTGCCCCTGAAAGAATCGAGAGGCCGACCACGTCCACATCCTCCTGGACGGCTGCGGTCGCGATCATCTCCGGCGTCTGATGCAGCCCGGTATAGATGACCTCCATCCCGGCATCACGGAGGGCCGCGGCCACGACCTTGGCCCCACGATCGTGGCCATCGAGTCCCGGTTTGGCAACCAGGACTCGAATCGGTCGGCCCCGTCCGGATGGGCCGCCGCTCATGTGAACCGGAGCAGTGCCGCGAGTCCTTCGACAGCAGCGGCGGCATCGGGATCGTAGACTACGTCGAGTGCCACCCGCTGACGCAGTGCCTCCTCGATCGCGTCATCGATCACATCGAACACCGGCACGACGTCACCGTCGGACTTGATATCGATCGCACCGAGTGCGAGACGACCGGTACGGAGGGAGCGGAAGCCACCCATCGCTGCTTCCGGATGTACCAGCAGTGTCCGGACCTGGCCGTTGTTGAGAGCATGGAGCGTTGCAGCGACACCGTTGACAGCCCAGCCGGTGCCGAGCCCTTCCTTCAGTTCGCCGACATGACGGTTCTCCGAAGCCCGGGCCTGCGCTTCGCGTACATCCATCGTCAACTGATGCACCGCGGTAGGCGTGGCGTCCTTGGGACTCAGCCGCGCCAGGCCGATCAGCCGGTCGGCGATGGTGGTGTGAAGGAAAGGCTCGAGAGCGGCCGAGTCGTTCCCGGCTCCGGCGAGGACGATCTGATGTCCCGGGTTGGCGCGATCGATCTCGAACAGTGCCCGGGCCACCGCTTCGAGGTGGCGCCGCTTCTCGTTCTGGATCCGGTTGTGATAGGTGTGCTCTCCCGCTGATCCACCGCGGGCGCCGCTGCCCTTGCCGCCCCGTCCCTCCGGATGATACTTGCCGCCGCGGGTGACTTCACTCGCAACCTTGCGGACCACCTTCGCACCGTCTGCGGTAACCTGCCAGATCAGCGCGCTGGCACGGTCGAGCACCACGGTGAACAGCCGTCCGAACTCTTCATCCGTCGCAGCCAGCTCGCGGACCAGCGGTGTCCGGTCCACCACCAGCCGGGAGCGATGCACCCGCGGAAGGGGATGGATCTGGAACAGCTTGCGCCCGGCGGAAGCGAAGATCGCAACACCTTCGGTGGGGGGAAGCTTGTCGGGATCCGACAGCGCATCGAGGATCCTCGCAAAATCGAGCCGGATCGCGTCCTGCTGCGCCTTGTCCCAGCCCAGCGACGGCAGCGCGTAGCTCAGCTCCTTGACGCGGTTCTTCACCTTGGTGAGGTACTTCTTCCGTGCCCGGTCGCGGGGTTCGATCTTCAGATAGCAGGTGACGACCGGTTCCTTGCCCGGCCTCATCTTCACCATCTCGAGATACTTCGCAGCTGTCCGGCTGGTAGCCATGGAATGCTCCTGATGAGTTTAGAAGAACACCGGCTCGCGGTAGGAACCCCATACCTCCTCGAGCACATGCCTGATCTCGTACAGCGTGCACCAGTTCCTGGCGCAATCCAGCATGGACGGGACCACGTTCTCTCCCGCCACTGCGGCCCGGCCAAGCTCGGCCAGGCATCGTTCCACCGCGAGAGCATCGCGATTCCGTCGCATCGCCGCCATCCGCTCGCGCTGAGCGAATTCGGCTGCCTCCTCGACCCTGAGAATCTCGATCGGCCCCTCGGTCTCCTCCACGAAGGCATTCACTCCGACCACGACCTTCGCCCCGGTCTCCACTTCCACCTGGAACCGGGCTGCGGCATTGGCAATCTCGCGCTGGAACCAACCGGCCTCGATCGCCTTCACGACCCCGCCCAACTCGGCCACCTGCTCGAAGATCGCTTCGGCTTCGGCCTCCATCTGATCGGTAAGTGTTTCGACGTACCACGACCCACCAAGCGGGTCGGCAACGTTGGCAACACCGGTCTCGTAGGCCAGGATCTGCTGAGTGCGAAGTGCGACCCGTGCAGACGTCTCCGTAGGAAGAGCCAGCGTCTCGTCGAGCGCGTTGGTGTGCAGCGACTGGGTACCGCCAAGCACCGCGGCCATTGCCTGGTAGGCGACCCGGGCAACGTTGTTGAGCGGCTGCTGGGCGGTGAGCGAAACTCCGGCAGTCTGGCAGTGGAACCGCATCTTGAGCGACCGTTCGTCCTGCGCACCATAGCGCTCGCGCATGTGCCGTGCCCAGATCCGCCGCGCGGCACGCATCTTCGCAATTTCCTCGAAGAAGTCGCTGTGCACATCCCAGAAGAACGATAGCCGCGGCCCGAAGTCGTCGACATCCAGGCCACGTTCGATGCCGCGCTCGACGTAGGTGAATCCGTTGAGCAGCGTGAACGCCAGTTCCTGTCCGGCCGTGGCACCGGCCTCGCGGATGTGGTACCCCGAGATCGATACGGTGTTCCACTTCGGAGTATGCTCGCCTGCCCACTCGAACAGGTCGGTGATCAGCCGGAGCGACGGCTCCACCGGAAAGATCCAGGCATGCTGTGCGACGAACTCCTTGAGGATGTCGTTCTGGATCGTCCCCTGGAGCTTGGCGATCGGCACTCCCTGGCGCTCCGCTGCTGCGACGAAGAAGCAGAAGAGAATCGCGGCAGGGCCGTTGATCGTCATCGAGACCGATACCTGATCGAGCGGTATGCCGTCGAACAGTGTCTCCATGTCGTCGAGCGAGGAGATCGCGACTCCGCACTTGCCGACCTCTCCCTCGGAACGGGGATGATCCGAGTCGTATCCCATCAGCGTCGGGAAGTCGAATGCGACCGACAGCCCCGTCTGCCCCCGTTCCAGCAGGAACTTGTACCGGGCGTTGGTGTCCGCTGCGGTTCCGAATCCGGCGAACTGGCGCATCGTCCAGAGCCTGCCACGATACATCGTAGGGTGGATTCCCCGGGTGTAGGGATACTCCCCCGGAAGCGGCTGGCCATCCGCCACGTCGACGGCGGTGTATGCAGGCTCCAGTTCCCGCCCGGAAAGCGAGGTGAAATCGCTATCGGTGCGGACCGGCATCTTCGAGACCAGACGCTTCCATTCGTCCACCCTGGCCCGGAGCGCCTCACGATCCAGACCGAGGACACCATCGCCCGGCAGCACAGCTCTCGTCATCGCGCCACCTTCTCCTGAATCGTGGCCAGTACTTCGGCGGCCACCTCATAGGGATTGGTCCTGCCGACAATCATCGCGTCATGATTGGCTGCCACGATCTCCGGTGCCGGCGACTCACGCCAGAGCCAGTCGCGGACCGTACGCTCCACGGCAGCCTTCGTTCGCCCCACCAGCCGTTCGGACCGTCGCCCCGCGATGGTACCATCACTCGTAGCCGCTTCCCAGTGCCGATCGATCGCGGCCACGATCTCGTCGATCCCCTCGCCGGTCGCGGCGGTGGCAAGCAGCACCTCCGGACGCCACCTGGTGTCGCGGTCGACCACACGCGGGCCCGACTTGATGGCGCCGTGGTGGGCGGGGATGTTCCGCATCGCCTTGCCCATCCGGAGGTCGAGGGCGAGTTCCACTTCCCGCCTGACCTTCGGAGCCCCGGGGCGATCGGCCTTGTTGATCACGAAGAGATCAGCGATCTCCATCACTCCGGACTTGAGTGCCTGAATGCCGTCGCCAGATTCGGGAACCAGGGCCAGGATCGCAGTGTCCACGAGCTGCGCGACGTCGAGTTCGGACTGTCCGACCCCCACCGTTTCGATCAGGATCCGGTCGAATCCGGCTGCGTCGAGAACGTCGCAGACTTCGGCAGTGGCAGTGGCCAGTCCGCCCAGCGAGCCGCGAGTGGCCATCGACCGGATATACACGCCGGGATCGAGAGAGACATCCTCCATCCTGATCCGGTCGCCGAGCAGGGCACCGCCGGTGAAGGGCGAGGTGGGATCGACCGCTACGACCGCAACCCGTTCCCCCCGGGCACGCCACGCCGACACCAGCCGGAGCGACAGCGTGGACTTGCCAGCGCCCGGCGGTCCGGTGATCCCGATCCGCCGGGCGCGTCCCAGCCGGGGGTGGAGATCGGCGAGAAGCTGCTCGAACCCGGGCCGACCGTTTTCCACCACGGATACCGCCCGCGCCACTGCGGCGGTGTCTCCCGCCAGCAGGCGGTCGATCAACGGAACCGTCGTCATGTCTTGAAGTTACACCGGTCGGAGTGACGGGGCAGCCGTCGGAACCGGTTCCGTCCCCCGTGTCGGCAGTGGATCAGAGCAGCACCAGCGTCGCCAGTCCCAGCAGCAGACCGAAGCCGCAGACGTCGGTCAGAGCGGTGATGAACATCGAGGATGCCACAGCCGGATCCGCCCCCATCCGCTTGAGAACCGCCGGCACCGCTGCTCCGGCAAAACCGGCCACCATCAGATTGAGCGTCATGGCACTGAAGATCACTGCCCCGAGTCGCCACGATTCACCAAGCAGCACCGCCACCAGTCCCAGCACCATGCCGATGGCAATACCGTTGGTGATTCCGACGGCCACCTCGCGGATGATGGTGGCACGGGCCTTGGCAGGAGAAAGCTGGCCGAGCGAAAGCCGGCGCACCGTTACGGCCAGCGCCTGTGTCCCGGTGTTGCCCCCGAGGCCGGCAACTATCGGCATCCATACCGCCAGCACGGTGAGGCGGGCGATGGTCTGCTCGAAGCTCATCACCACGGCCGCACCGAGAAATGCCGTCAGCGTGTTCAGATACAGCCACGGCAGCCGGGACCTGACGGATACCGACCAGTCATCGGAGAGTCCCTCATCCGGGGAGACGCCACCGAACTGCAGCAGGTCCTTGGTGGCTTCCGCTTCGGTCACGTCGATGACGTCGTCATAGGTGACACGCCCGATGAGGCGATCCGCCGCGTCCACCACCGGCACGCTCGGCACGTTGTAGCGCGCCATCAGCCGCGCCACTTCCTCCTGGTCGTCCTCCGGCAGAACCCTGACGTCGGCATCGTGCATCACATCGCGCACCATCACATCCGGAGCCGAGAGCACGATCTGCTTGAACGACAGTGTCCCGACCAGACGGCGGGCATTGTCGACCACGAAGATCTCGGTCACGTCGTCGACATCCTCGGACTGCCGACGGACTGCTTCCAGCGCCAGTCCGATCCGGTCCACATCGGTGACCGTGATCATGTGGGTGGTCATCACGCCACCGGCCGACTCGTGGTGAAAGCTGAGGAGGTGATCGAGTGGACGGCGATCCTCGACTTCGTCGAGAATCCGCTCCTGGGTATCGGCGGAGAGTTCGCCGAGCAGGTCGGCTGCATCGTCGTCATCGAGCTCGTCGACGATTTCGGCGGCCAGTTCAGGATCTACGGCCGCCAGCACCTCGCCGGCGCTGGCCGTCTCCGACATCTCCGCCAGAGCGTGCGACGACAGTTCCACCGGCAGGAGCTGGATCAGGGCGATCCGCTCCTCCTCGTCGAGCACCAGCAGTACGTCGGCCAGATCCACCGGATCGACATCCCGGGCACGCGCGATGAAGGCCGCAGTGTGGCCCTCCCGCACCAGTGCTACCAGTTCGGCCGTCTCCCTGCTCTGGTCGCGACCTATCACGGATCCCGATCCAGCGAGATGCGGTGCACCGGACCACGCCTTACCAGCAGACGCTCGATTCTCGCCGGACTTCCCTCGATGATGTCGACCTCGAATGCCCCGAGCCTGAACCGTTCGCCCGGCAGCGGAATCCGTCCCGCCCGCTCCGCCAGCAGACCGGCAAAGGTCACCGCATCGCCTTCGGGGATCGCGACACCGAAATGCTCGGCCACCTCCGACGCAGCAGCCGCACCATCGATCTCGAGAACCGCAGTGGCCACACCGGAGACAGCCGGTTCAACCGGATCATCCTCATCGGATATCTGGCCTACCAGTGTTTCCAGCAGGTCTTCCAGAGTGACGATTCCCGCAGTCCCCCCGAATTCGTCGACCACCACCGCGAAGTGCTTCCGCTCCCGCTGCATGTCGAGCAGCAGATCGGCCGAAGCGCGTGACTCCGGCGCGAAGGTCACCTGCCTGAGCGGTACCGGATCGCCGGGACTGAGCTTGAAGAGATCGAAGGCATGCACCATCCCGACTATCTCGTCGAGATTCTCGCGGTAGACTGGGAGTCTGGTGTAGCCGCTGTCAGTGAAGGCTGCCAGGACCTCCACCAGCGTGGCATCCTGGGCCACAGCCACCACTTCGGTGCGCGGCGTCATTACTTCCCTTACCGGGCGCTCGGCGAAGGTCATCACGCCGCCGACCATCACCAGTTCCTCACCGTTGCCGAGCCCGGTGGCGGCACCCTGGCGGGCGAGCGCATTGACATCCTCTCCATGCAGCCTGCTCTCACCAGGCAGAACCATGCCGAGCAGGGTGCGGACCGCACCGAGCGCGGGTCTCAGTCCGGCAACGGCCTTGGCAGCCCGGGGTTGGGTCAGCCAGCGCGGCAGCAGGTGTCCACCGAGCAGCACCAGCGGAACGGCCAGGAAGATCAGCAGCAGCCCGAACTGCGGCACCGTCATCCGATGGAACAGTCCGGGGAGGGTCGCACCGGCCAGTGCGATACCGAACGAGGAGATGGCGATCCCGGCCACGACCATCCTCTCGGTATCCGCAATCCATGACAGCGATTCATCGGAGCCCCTGAGTCGCCTGGCCACCGCTTCGGCAAGAGACGCCCGTGCATCGGTCACCAGTGCGGCAACGCCGGCCGATCCGAAGAAGGCCAGAGCCAATCCGGCAAGGAAGATCAGCCACTTCATCCGGCAACCTCGCCATGATCCTGCTCTGCTCCCCGAGGGCCCGTGATGGTCACCCTTCTCACCCGTCGGCGTGCCACGATGTCGGCAACTATCTCCCAGCCATCGAGTTCGAGTCGGTCACCGCTGCGGGGCACGTGACCGATCTCGGCCAGCACCAGACCCCCGACCGTTGCCACGTCCTCGCGTCCGAAATCGTGGCCGATCTCCTGTTCCAGGTCGACCAGCGGGACACCTCCCTGCACCACCCAGCGGCCGTCGGGATGTCGCAGAATCGGCTGCGCCTCGTCGACGTCGTGCTCGTCCTGGATTTCGCCGACGATCTGCTCGAGGATGTCCTCCAGTGTCACCAGGCCGGCAGTGCCTCCGAACTCGTCTACGACCACCGCGAGATGTGCGGGACCGCGCTGGAAGTCGCGAAGCTGACGCTCGAGAGTCTTGGCCTCCGGCACGAAGGCGGCGGGGCGTACCAGTTCCTGCCACTTCCCCCGGACCATGGACGAGGCCAGTCGCGGCAGCACATCCTTGGCATAAATCACACCGACCACCGAATCCGGGTCGCTGTCGACGACCAGCAGACGGGCATGCTCGGAGCGGCGGAGGGTGCCGATCACATCCTCTTCATCGTCGGTGATGTCGACCGCGACGATGTCGATCCGCGGAGTCATCACCTCGGATACCGTCATCGACTTGAGGGAGAAAACCCCGCGTGCCATCTCGCGGGGGGAGACCGCGCCCGCACGGACCACTCCCTGGACCACGCCACTCTGCTGACGATCCAGCCTGGCAGCGAGTGCGAGCAGCGGCAGGTAGGCGCCGCGGGCTGCCAGAACCACCATCCTGACGCGTGGCACCATGTCTGGAGCAAGCGTGGCAAGCAGCCGGGGAATCAGGTCACCCATCGACCAGACCAGCACCGTGACCAGCAGCACCCGCAGGGTTGCCGCCACCGGGGGGTGAATCCACCACTGGGTCACCGCACCAGCCAGGGCCGCGGCAATCGTCAGCGACGCGACGTGAATCACATGGATCACCCGGTCGGCGCCGAGTCCCGAGCCTCCGGTATCGGCCAGGGCATCCGCGCCCAGTTCTCCGCCGCCCTCACCAGCGAGGGCAGCCATGCCTGCCCAGATCATCAGCATGCCGGCGAGAGCCGGCAGTGCGGCCTGGATCAGCAGGGTCACGGCAGCTCCGCCAGATACCGCTCCTGCAACTGCCACATCAGCGACTCCTCACGCCCTTCATCCTCGGGGTGATCGTGGCCCAGAACGTGAAGAGTGCCGTGGACCACCAACCGAAGAATTTCGCGTTCGACCGGTTCGCTGCGTTCGGCCGCTTCCCGTCTGGCCTCCTCCGGACAGATGTAGATGTCGCCGGTCAGGGTGCCATCGGGTTGAGGCAGCGAGAACGAGATCACGTCGGTGGGGCGACCGTGTCCCTTGTAGTCGCGGTTCATCACTGTCATCGCGGCCTGGTCGAGAAAGGTCACCGACACTGCGGCATCGCGTCCTTCACGCAGGAGAACCAGTCGCACCGCTTTCGCCACGCTGTCTGCCGACAGCGACGACTCACCGTTGACGACCACTTCCGGCGCATCGATCACCCCGCCTGATCCTCCGCATACGCCAGAATGATCTCGCGCACCAGCCGATGACGGACCACATCCGCGTCGGTGAAGTAGTGGAAGCCGACCCCGTCGATCCCCGGCAGGATCCGCTCGATCTGCACCAGCCCCGATTCCTCCCGGCGCGGCAGATCGATCTGAGTCTTGTCACCGGTCACCACGACCTTGCTGTTCACGCCGAGCCTGGTGAGGAACATCTTCATCTGAGCGCCAGTGGCGTTCTGTGCCTCATCGAGAATGATGAAGGCATCGGAGAGGGTGCGTCCACGCATGTATGCCAGCGGGGCAATTTCGATCACCCGCGTCTCCAGCGCCTTCTGCACCCGCTCGTGTGACATCATGTCCTCGAGCGCGTCGTAGAGTGGGCGAAGATACGGATCGACCTTCTGCTGGAGATCGCCGGGAAGAAATCCCAGTGATTCTCCGGCTTCCACTGCAGGCCTGGCGAGAATGATCCGCTTGACGCGCTTTCGCGCCAGCGCCTCGACCGCCTTTGCCACCGCAAGATAGGTCTTGCCGGTACCCGCCGGGCCGATGCCGACGACGATGTCATTCTCCTGGATCAGCGCCAGATATTCAGCCTGACCGGGAGTCTTGGCCTGGATCGCCCGACGTTGTCCGGGAAGGACTATCCGCCCTGCATCGCCGGGAGCACCCAGCTCCGCCGGCGTGTAGCCATCCACCGCCATCCGGTAGACCTCGTCGGTGCCGAACTCCCGACCGGTCCGGGCCATGTCGACCAGTCCCTGCACCACCGGAACTGCGCGCGCCAGCTGCTCTGCGGTACCGATCACGGTGATCGCATCACCTCGCAGTGACACCCTCACGCCCAGGGCCCGTTGCAGCTCGGTGAAGTTGCCGTCGTTCGGTCCGGCCAGCAGCAGTGGATCGGCTCCGTCAGCGTCGATCCTGTGGCGGATCTCTTCTCCGTTCATCACTTCCCCGTTTCAGTCCTGAGATGCAGCACCGCGAGGTCCCGATCGGACACTCCGGTCGGTGCGCCTTCCAGCAGCGCCCGTGCCTGGGCTGTCTTCGGAAAGGCGATCACGTCGCGGAGCGATGGTGCTCCGGCAAGCAGCATCGCGATCCGGTCGAGACCGAGCGCACAGCCGCCGTGCGGCGGTGCCCCCGAAGCAAGCGCATCGAGCAGGAAGCCGAAGCGGCGACGCTGCTCGCTTTCGTCCAGACCGAGAAAGCGGAACACTGTCGCCTGTACGATCGGATCGGTGATGCGGATGGATCCGCTGCCCAGTTCGTTGCCATTGTAGACGACGTCGTAGTGCTGGGCACGACAGCGGCCGGGTTCACTCTCCAGCCACTGCACGTCATCCGGATGAGCAGCGGTGAACGGATGATGGGTGAATATCCAGGCCCCGGTATCGGCGTCCTGCTCGAACAGCGGGAAGTCGACGACCCACGCGAAGGCGTGCTCCGCGGTACGTGGAATCGAGGGGTCGGATCCCAGGATGGTGCGCACTGCATGCAGTGCAGGCGAAGTGATCCGGTCGGCACCGAAGACCGCCACACCCAGATCGCCTTCTGCGGCGGAGATGGCATACCAGGCGGCTTCGCCCAGCGCCTTGACTCCCTGCCCTTCCCAGCCTGCTGCGGTGCGGCGTGCCCAGGCGAGGCCACCGGCACCGGCATCCTTCGCCGCGGCGGCGAGGGCATCGAGTTCGCGCCGGGAGAGTTTGCCCATGCCCTGGGCAAGGATGCCACGCACCCTGCCGCCGGCGGCCACGGCCTCGCCGACGAACGGCGCGGCGTCATCACCCAACAGCGAAGTCCAGTCGGAGATCTCCAGTCCGAAACGGAGATCGGGCTTGTCGATGCCGTAGCGTTCCATCGCCTCGTGCCAGGTGAGGCGCGAGAACGGAGTCCGGATGCTGTGGCCGGCCTCTTCCCAGATGGCCACCAGCAGGCGTTCGAGCACGCCCTGGATGTCTTCCTGGGAGACGAACGATGCTTCGAGGTCGATCTGGGTGAACTCCGGCTGGCGATCGGCCCGGAGATCCTCATCGCGGAAGCAGCGGGCGATCTGGAAGTAGCGGTCGAAGCCCGCCACCATCAGGAGCTGCTTGTAGATCTGCGGCGACTGCGGCAGGGCGTAGAACTCGCCGGCGTGAACGCGGCTGGGCACGAGATAGTCCCGTGCTCCCTCCGGCGTCGGCGCGGTGAGCACCGGCGTTTCGATCTCGAGGAATCCCTCGGCGCTGAGTGCCGCCCGGGCCCGCTGAGTGATCCGGTGGCGCAGCATCAGGTTGGCCTGGAGGTCCGGGCGCCTGAGGTCGAGGATGCGGTGCTGGAGGCGCAGTTCCTCGGCGGGCAGCTCCTCGTTCTCGCGACGAGCCACCGGAATAGCCGGGGTCCGGGCAGGACCGACCACCCGGATTCCGGTAACCCTGACCTCCACCTCGCGGGACTTCATGGTGGCGTCGCGACCGGGTTCGGCACGCAGTTCCACCCGGCCCTCGACCAGCACCACCGTCTCGGCGCCGAGCCCTG
>CAZSPH010000046.1:0-19026 GCA_964608715.1 uncultured Gemmatimonadaceae bacterium
CGTTGAGGTACTTGGTGGTTGAATGGAGAACGATGTCGGCGCCGAAGGCCAGCGGATGCTGGAGAATCGGGGTCGCGAAGGTGTTGTCGACCACCAGCAGGATGCCGCGTGAGCGGGCGATGTCACCCAGCGCGCCGAGATCAGCCAGAAACATCATCGGATTGGTCGGCGTTTCGGCGACGATCATTCTGGTTTCGGGCCTCATCGCATCGGTCACCCGATCCGGGTCCCGCATGTCGACCCAGGTGAAGTCGATCCCGAACTGGCGGAAGACCCGCTCCATCAGCCGGTACGAGCCGCCATAGATGCTTTCCCCGCCGATCACGTGATCGCCGGATCGGAGGAGCTTCAGGACAGTGTCCAGTGCCGCCATCCCGGAGGCGAAGGCAAAACCGTCCGTGCCCCCTTCCAGGGCTGCCAGGGCCCGTTCCAGGGTCTCGCGGGTGGGGTTCCGGGTCCGGGCATACTCGTAGCCGTTGCGGGGCTCACCGAGTGCATCCTGGCGGTAGGTGGACGTCTGGTAGATCGGCGGCATGATCGCCCCGGCCAGCGGATCGCCTCGATAGCCGGCGTGAACGGCCAGGGTGGCCGGCCTCAATGACGCTTCTTCCGGGTCGTGACGGGTCATCTCGAAACCTGATGCGAGGATGTCGGAAGTTTATGTCTCATCATCACTTGGAACAAGCCGATAATTGGGGCGTCTACCTTTCTCCTGCGACCGCGACGGTCGCCGCGAACTGAAATGAATGCCGGGGATCGATGTCGGATACGCTGATGGTTTCGGTGTCGGGGATGCGGGGGCATGTCGGAAAGGATCTGACGCCCGAGCTGGTCGCCCGCCACGCTGCCGCACTGGGTGAATGGGTTCGTTCCCGCGGAGGCCGGTCGGTGGTGATCGGCCGGGATTCGCGGACATCGGGGGAGATGTTCCTGCACGCTGCTGCAGCCGGCTTCATGTCGGTGGGCGTCGATGTGATCGATGTGGGGATCGTTCCGACTCCGGCGGTGCAGATGGCTGTGGAGCACCATCACGCCGGTGCGGGGCTGATCATCACCGCCAGCCACAACCCGATCGAGTGGAACGCGCTCAAGTTCGTCGGTCCCGATGGGATCTTCCTCGATGCCGAATCGGGTGCGACCGTTCGTGCTGCCGCGGAGCGCGGGCCGAAGCGCGCTGGATGGGACACCATCGGCCGACTGATGCGGGATGACGGCGCCATCGAGCGCCACATCGATGCGATCCTGGCTCTCGACGTGATCGATGCGGATGCGATCCGCTCCCGGAGGTTCACGGTGGCTCTCGACACCGTGCGCGGGGCCGGAGCGCCGGCGATGCTGGCCATCTTCGAACGGCTGGGCGTCACCGCGCATGGCATCAACCTCGAAGTCGATGGTCGTTTCCCGCGGGAACCTGAGCCGGTTCCCGCCAACCTGGTCGAACTTGGCGAGCTGGTGCGGAGCACTGGCGCGGCGGTCGGCATGGCAGTGGATCCCGATGTCGATCGCCTGGCACTGGTCGACGAGCACGGCGATCCGATCGGCGAGGACTACACCCTGGCTCTGGCCATACGGGCCGTTCTCGCTGCGCGCGGCAATGGTCAGCCGACCCCGACGGTGGTGGTGAATCTCTCCACTTCGCTGGTGGCCGAGGACGCTGCCCGTGATTTCGGCGCCCGGTTCCTCCGTGCTCCGGTAGGTGAGGCGAACGTCGCGCGGGCAATGGTCGCAGAGGCTGCGGTGATCGGCGGCGAGGGCAACGGCGGGGTCATGTATCCGGAACTGCACGTGGGGCGGGATGCCCCGCTGGCGGCGGCCCTCATCTTGCAACACCTGGCTACTGATGGGCGAGCGCTGTCCGCCATGGTGGCGGCAGCCCCGTCATACCGGATCGTCAAGGCCAAGGTACCTCGTGGCGGAGATCTGGCTGCCACGTATGCAGCCATGAAGCGGGCATTTCCCGATGCGTCGGTGGATGAACGGGACGGGCTCCGGCTGGGCTGGAACGACCGCTGGCTCCACGTGCGTCCCTCGGGGACCGAGCCGATCATCCGGCTGATCGCCGAGGCTCCGACCGAGTACCAGGCAGAGGAACTGATCGAGGTCGCCCGCAAGGGGTGACCTTTCACATGAGACAAGGCAGAAGCTGACAATGTGCGGCATCGTCGGATATATCGGACCACGGCAGGCAGCGGCCATCCTGATGGACGGACTCCGCCGGATGGAGTATCGCGGATACGACTCGGCAGGAATCGCGGTGCTGAACGGCGGCGGGATCAAGGTCCGCAAGGCTGCCGGCAAGCTGGGTGTGCTGGCCTCCGAGCTGGCCGGTTCGGCGCCGTCGGGCACGGTCGGAATCGGCCACACCCGCTGGGCCACCCACGGTGCACCGACTACCCCGAATGCCCACCCTCACGTCGACCAGTCGGGACGGATCGCGCTGATCCACAACGGTATCATCGAGAACGCTTCCGATCTCCGCAAGGTGCTGATCGACCGCGGTCACACCTTCACCTCCGAGACCGACACCGAGGTGCTGGTTCACCTGATCGGCGAGTACTACGCCGGTGACCTGGAAGAGGCGGTGGCGGCGGCGCTGCGGGATGTCGATGGCGCGTACGGAATCGCGGTGATCTGCAGCGAGGAGCCGGGAACGCTGATCGCCGCCCGCAACGGCTCGCCGATCATCCTCGGCATCGGCGATGACGAGTATCTGGTGGCCTCCGACCAGTCGGCTATCGTCGAGCATACCCGCAGCGTGGTCTATCTGGACAATGGTGACATGGCGGTGCTGACCCCTGACGGCTACCGGGTCAGGACGCTCACTTCGCGGCGGATCGACAAGCCGGTCAATCAGATCGAGTGGGATCTCGAGACGATCGAGCGCGGTGGCTTCGAGCATTTCATGCTGAAGGAGATCTTCGAGCAGCCCGAGAGCATCGAGAACACCATGCGCGGGCACCTGCTGGAGGAAACCGGGAACGTGCGCGTCTATGGTCTCAAGCTCTCGGATGTCGAGGCCAAGGCCATCAAGCGGATCATCATCACTGCCTGTGGTACCTCCTGGCACTCCGGGATCATCGGGAAGTACATGATCGAGGAACTGGCCCGGATCCCGACCGAGGTGGAGTATGCCTCCGAGTTCCGCTATCGCAATCCGATCATCGAGGACGGCACGCTGGTGATCGCGATCTCCCAGTCGGGAGAAACGGCCGACACCCTGGCCGCACTGCAGGAAGCGAAGCGTCGCGGTGCCAGGACGATCGGTCTGGTGAACGTGGTCGGCTCGACCATTGCCCGCGAGGTCGACGGCGGTCTCTATCTCCGCTGCGGCCCCGAAATCGGGGTGGCCAGCACCAAGGCTTTCACCTCCCAGGTCGTCGCACTCGCGATGGTTACGCTGCGATTCGCGCGCCTCAAGCAGATGTCACTGCTGGAGGGGCGTCGCTACGTTGAAGCACTCAACAGACTTCCTTCGCAGATCGAGGAGATCCTCTCCCGTGCGGACGAAGTGAAGGAGCTGGCGGAACGGTTTGCCGATTCGACCAATGCCCTGTACCTCGGCCGCGGCGTGAACTACCCGACCGCGCTCGAAGGGGCTCTCAAGCTGAAGGAGATCTCCTACGTTCACGCCGAGGGCTATCCGGCGGCTGAGATGAAGCACGGGCCGATCGCGTTGATCGACGAGAACATGCCGGTCATCGTGGTGGCGCCGAACGACGCCGTCTACGGCAAGATCGTTTCCAATGTCCAGGAAGTACGGGCGCGTGGCGGGCGTGTCATTGCCATCACCAATCCGTCCGACACGGAGATCCGCGATCTTGCCGAGGCAACCTTTACGGTGCCCGAGACGCTGGACCTGCTCACTCCGGTTCTGACGATCATCCCGCTGCAGCTCTTCTCCTACTACGTGGCGGTCCGTCGCGGCTGCAATGTCGATCAGCCCAGGAACCTGGCCAAGAGCGTGACGGTGGAGTGAATCACCTCCCGAACCGATACCGGTACCCCGCCTCCTCCAGCAGTGTGATCACCAGTCGCACCGGCAGCCCCATCACGCCGAAGAAGTCGCCGTCGATCCGTTCCACCAGCGCTGCGCCCCATCCCTGGATGCCGTAGGAGCCGGCCTTGTCCATCGACTCGCCGGTGGCGACGTAGGCATCGATGAAGTCGCGGTCGCATTGTCGGAAGGTGACCGCAGTGGTGTCGCAGGCATGTCGCTCGACGCCATCGGCTATCAGGCAGATGGCAGTGATAACCTGATGAGTCCGTCCCTGCAGTTGCTCGATCATCGCTGCGGCATGCTGCTGGTCGGCGGGTTTCTCGAGAATGCGGCCATCGAGTACCACGATGGTGTCCGCACCGAGCACCAGTCGACCGGGGACCGCGCGAGCCTTGTCGCGGGCCAGCCTGCGGGAATAGGCTGCCGGCTCTTCCCGCGGTAACGGGATCTCCTGAACGTCTGCCGGCATCACCAGTACGGGCAGGCCAACCATTTCCATCAACTGACGGCGCCTGGGAGAAGCAGAGGCGAGAACGATCGTCGGTATCGTCACTGATGGTCCCGGTCGAGAACAAGGGTGACCGGGCCGTCGTTGACCAGTGAGACCTTCATGTCGGCGCCGAACTCACCGGTGGCGACCGTGACGCCGCGGCTGCGGACCAGCTCGATGAACCGTTCGTAGAGTGGAATCGCCTGCCCGGGCCGGGCTGCCGCGATGAAGGATGGGCGGCGCCCGCGCGAGGCATCGCCGTAGAGGGTGAACTGGGAGACGATCAGCATCTCTCCACCGGCAGCCACGAGATCGAGATTCATCAGGCCCTGTTCGTCGCCGAAGATCCTGAGGCCGACCAGCTTGTCGGCCATCCAGGCCGGTTCCGCTGCCGTGTCGGTTGGCGTGAACGCCACCAGGACCAGCAGGCCCGGTCCGATTGCTCCGATGGTATTGCCATCGACTGCCACCGATGCACTGGCAACCCGCTGCACCACCACCCTCATTGCTGCCCCCGCGGTATCGTGTTCCGGGCCGTAAGATACTGGTACGACAATGATTTGAAGATGGCTTTACCCGTGACTCCGATATTGGGCTACACTCATTTTCCGGAGGCCTCGTGCCCATCTTCGTCGCTGTTCTCCTCCTGTTCACTGCCATGCCGGTTTCGGCGCAGATCTCCCTCGGTTTCAGGACCGGGCATTCGATACATGCGGGGCACTCGATCGGCGAGACGCTGGTGGATTCGCCCGAACTGCGGCCGGGCCACACTGTCGATCACGCGCTGGAACTGGTCGTGCCCAGGGGGCGGTGGTCCGGGGCTCTGGCAGCCCGCAGGAGTACCGGCGACATGATCGCGAGGGGCACGACCACCGGCTTCATCACGGCCGATCTGCTCGTCGACAACGCGGTATCGCTCTCCGGCGGCTACCGCCTTTCGGGCATGCAAGGCGCCACTGCCGACCTGAACCTGGGGATCATCCGGCACGAATGGGGATTCCGCGGCCTCGAGAGCTCGGGCAACACGACGTGGGGAGTGATCGGCGGTCTGGGACTGTCCTGGGCACCAGTCGAGCCGATCATGATCGAGTTGCGGTCGGAGATCGAACGATCCGGATCGTTTCTGAAGGAGAGTGATCTGCCGGAGGGCTACGAACTGAAGGCCGGTCACCGGGTGGGCTTCTCGATCGGATTGCGCTGGCATCCGCGGGGTGCCTGATGTCTGCGAGAGACGGGGTCGCCATTGCCCGGT
Source organism: uncultured Gemmatimonadaceae bacterium (assembly GCA_964608715.1). Classification (GTDB taxonomy): domain Bacteria; phylum Gemmatimonadota; class Gemmatimonadetes; order Gemmatimonadales; family GWC2-71-9; genus Palsa-1233. Next base: position 5,740 of record CAZSPH010000046.1, read on the forward strand.
CCTGTCTTCCTCGTCGGCATGGGGTTAGCGTTGGCAGTCTCCCCAGCCGTCGAGGAAGAGGTTTCAATGTCACCGATCATCCGCTCCGCCTTCCTGGTCGTCGTGGCCCTCACCGCAGGCGCCCTCGACGCCCAGACCGTACCCGACGCCTGGAGCGCCGCAGTCGCCAGATTCGACGCATACGCGCGCGCCGACTCCACCGTCGGAGGCGCGCTGGTGCTGGTCGAGGACGGCAGGATCGTTCGGGAACATTATGTCGGGTTGGCTGATCGGGAGAACGGCGTTCGGGCGGATCGTGGCACGATCTGGCACTGGGGCTCGATCACCAAGACGATTACGGCGGTAGGTGCGATGCAACTGGTCCGGCGCGGGCGGCTGGATCTCGATGCACCGGTGACCGATCATGTCCCCGAGATCCGGCGGATCCACAATCCCTTCGGGTCGATGGACGAGATCACCCTCCGGATGCTGATGTCGCATTCGTCGGGACTCCAGTCGGGAACATGGCCCTGGTCCCGTGGCCGAAGCTGGGAGCCGTTCGAACCCACCGAGTGGACCCAGCTCGTCGCGATGATGCCCTACATGGAGGTCGCCTTCGCTCCGGGATCCCGATACAACTACTCCAACCCGGGGATCGTCTACATCGCCCGGGCGATGGAGATGGTATCGGGTGACCCCTGGCAGGGCTACATCTACAAGAACATCTTCGCACCGCTGGCGATTCATGAGAGCTATTTCGGAGCGACTCCGTGGCACCTGGTAGAGCGGCGTTCGCACAACTATCACGTGGTGCGGCGGGATGGTGGCACGGCGGTCGAGGACCGCGGCATCGACTTCGATCCCGGCGCGACCATTCCCAATGGTGGCTGGAACGCTCCGATCAGTGATCTGGCGCTATGGGCCGGATTCCTTACCGGCAGCAGCAACCCCGCGACGCAGGCCCGCCACGACGGAGTGCTGCCGCGCCGATTGCTCGAATCCATGTGGGTACCGGTGGTGCAGGTCGACGATGTGGAGAAGATGGGACTCTCCTTCTTCCTCCGGCAGGGAAGTGGCGGGCTGGTGGTCGGTCACACCGGAACCCAGGCCGGCTTCCGGTCATTCCTCTACGCCAGTCCCGACACCCGTCGTGCGGTGATCGGTGTCGTCAACACCAGTACGACCATCGATGGCGCGAGATCCACCGCGGAGTACCGCGAGGTGATGGTGGCAGCAGTGGCGGCTTTGGAAACGTCGACCGGTACGATCCCAGGGGCCGCCACAAGGCGGCCCTGATCTCGGAGGTTCGCAGACATCTCCGCTGCCTGACGGCAGCGGTCATGGCCGCCTACCGTTCTCCGTTTGCAGCCCCCAGCGCCACCAGCACCGCTCCCGCCTTGGCCAGCGTCTCGGCGAGTTCACCTTCGGGGAGTGAGTCGACGACGATGCCGGCTCCAGCCTGTACCCAGGCGCGGTTGCCGGTGAAGGCGACGGTTCTGATTGCGATTGCGGTGTCCATCGTGGCGACACCATACCCGATGTAGCCCACCGCCCCGGCATACGGACCACGCCTGACCGGTTCGAGCGAATCGATGATTTCCATCGCTCTCACCTTCGGAGCACCGCTCACGGTCCCCGCGGGAAAGGCTGCCCTCAGCGCATCGAGCGCATCGAGTTCCGGACGCAATCTCCCCTGGACCTCGCTCACCAGGTGCATCACCTGCGAGTACCGCTCAGTTACCATGTTGGCGACCACCGAGACCGAGCCGTACTCCGCCACTCGCCCGACATCGTTGCGGCCGAGATCCACCAGCATCAGATGCTCGGCGCGTTCCTTGGGATCGGCTCGGAGTTCCGCCTCGAGTTCCAGGTCCTCGGTCGTCGTGGCGCCGCGCCGTCTGGTGCCCGCAATCGGCCGTACCGTTACCTGGCCATCCTCGACCCTGACCAGAACCTCGGGCGATGCTCCTGCCAGGGTCAGTCCGCCGAGTTCGAGGTAGTAGCAGTACGGCGCTGGATTGAGCGCCCGCAGCCAGCGGTAGGTGCTGAACGGATCGGGTGGATCGGTGATGTCGAGGCGCCGCGACAGGACGATCTGGAAGGCATCGCCGGCGGCGATGTATTCCTGGCATCGTCGCACGTCAGCCCTGAACCGGTCTTCCGGATATGTCGAGGTGAAGCTGATCGGTGCTGCCGGCATGTTGCGGGACAGTCGCGACATCGTGCTGCCGTCAAGCAGGCGGTCGATCCACTCGTCGGCCCGATTCCCGGCTGCAGCCAGTGCCACCTGCAGCTCCTCGTCCGACATCCCGGCGCTGATGTGCGCGTTGGCAATCACGATCGCGCGATGGAAGAGGTGGTCGATCACCAGCAGGGTGTCGACCAGCATCGTTACTGCGTCGGGGAGATCGCGATCATCCGGCGGAGGCGAAGGCAGATGCTCGATGTCGCGCACCACATCGTAGCCCCAGAACCCGACGGCGCCGCCGGTGAAGCGCGGCAATCCCTCGATCCTCGGAGCGGTGGTCGTCCGCAGCAGCGCACCGAGGTGGTCGAGCGGATTTGCAGCGTCGGAGTGCAGTTCCCACGAGTCGTCTTCGGCCAGTCGTTCGATCGTCCCGTGGCGGTACCTGAAGACCGATGCCGGTTCGGTAGCCATGAAGGAGTAGCGTGCCCATCGCTCTCCTCCCTCCAGTGACTCGAGCAGGAAACCATGGCCGCCACGGTGGATCTTCCGGAATGCGGTGATCGCCGTGTCGGCGTCGAGGATCATCTCCCGGACCACCGGATAGCGCGAGTGCCCGGCTGCAATGGCGGCCTTCGAGCTGGAGAGGTGGTCGGAGGTCATCTGGCGGGGCCTGCAATCAGGTAGCGTCCCGGCATTTCGAGGGGCCCGGAGAGCATGTCGGCTGCCGGCCTGTCGTTGGAGAGGTAGCGAAACCGTTCTCCCTCGACCCGACCGATGGCCAGCGCCTGCTCGAAGCGCACTGCGGTGCCGTACCGGGTCAGAGCCTCGGACGGGGCCTGGAAATGAACCGCGTAGCTGAAGGAAATCGTGGTGCCTGCGGGTAGCGGTGAGGTCGTCTCCACATCGACGCCGTAGCGTCCCGGTATCGACCGGACAGTCAGCGTGGTGGTGCCACCGGCAGCAGAATCTCCCGGTATCCTCACTACGGCGAAGATCGAATTGTCGGGCGCGCGGTGGCGGATCATCACGGTGCGACCGGCGCTGCGCTGAATCGTGACGACGGTGTCATCGGGCGAGACACCGGAACGTTCCAGCGGCAGTACCTGGGCAAGTGCGACCGGTGGTCCCGCTTTCAGCGCCGCGATCGGATCGCCGGGAACGACTACCGAGTTGCGGGCGCACCCGGAGACCACCAGGGTCGTGATCGATGCCAGGAATATCTTTCGGAGATGTGTCATTTTCGTCTGACGTCGACTCTGGCGCTGGCCTTCTGCTTTCCGGCAGTGCTGACGTCCCAGAGCCGCGAATGGCTGTCGGGTGATGCGATCCCGCTGGTACGTGCTGCCGTTGCCGAGCGCGGCGTGCGCGACAGCAGTCTCGCGGGCGCGCGATGGCGTGCGACCGCCCGGGGCCTGATCCGGTTCGCCTCGGTGGTGGACCATCCCGGTGGCGGGTTGGAACGGGTGATCAGGGCCGACGAATTGCACGTCGAAGTGTACGGTGGAGGGCCGAGCGGTGGCAAGCAGGTGATCCGATCCTGGCGCGACACCTCGTTCCAGATCAATGACATCATCTACCATCGCGACCACCTCGGTATCGTCACCAATGATTTCGGAGACGTGCTGCGACTCGGCGATGGGGACGAAGTGAGAGATGTCACGCACCCGCTCACCGTGGCCGGAATGTCCCACTATCTTTTCCGCGAGGGAGACACGGTCACCATCGCCACCTCGGGTCGCCCGGTGCGGGTTGCGGCGGTGGAGGTGCGCCCGGTCGACGAGAGCAGACCTGGTACGGTCGGGGTGATGCACATCGATCTCGATCGCGGTGCGCTGGTGGTATTCCGCTTTACCTTCACCCGGGCGTCCTATCGCGATCGCACGGTGGCCGACATCACCGTCGAACTGCAGAACTCGCTTCTCGAGGGACGACAGTGGGCTCCCTGGCGCCAGTCGATTGCGATCCGCCGGGAGAGTCCGGTTTTCTCCCTGCCGATCCACACGGTGCTCAGGGCCGACTGGGAGATCGACGACTACCAGTTCGGTGATGATGTCGGGCCGGGACTGCCGGAGACCGCGCCCTCGATCGGCGGACTGAGGCGGCCCGGCGGAAATGCCGACTGGGAGGGCCTGCTGATCGACCGCCTGACCCGGGTTCCTGCCACCGAGGCCGATCGCGACGACCTGCGCAAGGTAGCGGAGGACTTCGTCGGACGGGCGGTGCTCGACGGCATGCCGCCGATCCGGTTTCTGCAGGGAGGCATCGGCAACCGGTTTGGTGCCAACCGGGTCCAGGGAGTGCGGCTGGGTGGCGCTGCCACGGCCAGGATCGGGCGAGGACTGGAAGCGGCTGCCGGTGCAGCCGTGGCCACTTCCAGCGGCCTGGTGACGGGGGATCTGAGCCTCGGTAGCAGCAATTCGCGCGTAGCATGGTGGGTGAGTGTCGATCGGTCGGTGATGGATGCCGGTGACGAATTCCCCGGCAGCAGCGTGGTGAACTCCATCGCGACCCTGGTCGGCGGTCTCGATGCCGGCGACTGGTACCTGCGGGAGCGACTGATGCTGCGGGGCGAATGGTACTCGGGAAGAACCACTTTCGGTGGCTCGGTGGCCCGGGAGTCTACGGCTTCGCTGACCGGCAGCTACGGCGGTCTGTTCGGCGGCGAGCCGCGGCCGAATCCGGCACTGGGGTATGGCGATGCGGTAGTGCTGACCGGATCGGTGGCGAATCTTGCTCCGACCGGGACCGGATGGCGGGTTCAGGTGGAATGGGGAACCGGTGACTCCGCCTGGGTCCGGGGGATCGGTGCCGCGAAGGTTCGTCTGCCGCTTGGCCTGGATGGACGGGTCCGGGCAGGGCTTGGCAGTGATCGCACGCCGCCAGCGCGGTGGGCGAGGGTCGGTGGCCGGAATACCCTGACCGGTGTCCCCCACCGGTCGATGATCGGCAGGCGGGGAATGGTGGCGGAGATCGCACGCCCAATTGCTGCAACCGTTCCGGCTCCACCTGTCGGAGGCCTGGGGCGGGTGCCGTTGCGGAGCTTCATCGTTCCGTTCGCAGCACTGGGTGTGGTGGGGGGAGGCGACTCCGGCGTCTCCGCAGCCGAGGACGGATCCATTCAGCCCGTGATCGGCGTCCGCTTCGATCTCTGGGGGCCGCTGGTGCGCCTGGAAGCCGGGTGGGCGGTGCGGCTGGGCCGTTTCGGGGTGACATTTGATGCACATCCCGACTGGTGGCCCATACTTTAGGGCCTCCGGATGCCGGAGGTGACGACTTGGAGAATGGATGAGCGGGTTCCGCGATGAATGGATGCTGTCGGTACTGGCTCCCCTCCTGCCGGAGGGGGGAATGGACCGCATCCGTGAGGACGACGGAAACAAGGTCGCTCTCTGGGACCGTCTGCTCGACGCCGCAGTCCTTCCTGAAGCGCAGATTCTGGAGGCTCTGGCTGCCCGCGCCAGAATACCGGTCGCCAATCTCTCTTCCGCGACCGCTGCTGCCCGTGATGCGGTACCGGAACAGTTGGCGAGGCGGCACCAGGTGGTACCGCTGCATGTCACCGACGCGGTGCTGGAACTTGCCACCTCCAATCCGTTCGATGTCGGTGCGGAGCAGGCGCTGGCATTTGCCGCCGGCAGAGAAGTCCGGCTGGCACTGGCCTCTCCGCCGCGCATCAGCGAGAAGCTCGACGAACTGTACGGCACTGCGGTATCGGAGGGTGTCTCACGCCTGATCGAGGGAATGTCCGACCACTCGATCACAGCGATCGAGGACGATGACGACGACGATGCACTGGCCGATGCTGCGGAGGAGGCCAGTTCCCGGCCGATCATCAAGCTGGTGGATGTGCTGCTGGCTGATGGGATTACCTCGCGGGCGAGTGACATCCATATCGAGTCGGGTGAGGGATCGGTGATCGTCCGCTACCGGATCGATGGCGTGCTCCGCCAGGCAATGACGATTCCGCGCAAGGCCGGGGTTCCGCTGATCTCCCGGATCAAGATCATTTCCGGGCTCGACATTGCCGACCGTCTCCGGCCGCAGGATGGCAGGGCCCGGGTGGCGGTGAACGGCAACCCGGTCGATCTCCGCATCTCGACCCTTCCTGCCACTCACGGCGAGAAGGTCGTGATCCGGATTCTCAATACCCAGGCGACCACTCTCTCGCTCGATGCGCTCGGTCTGTATCCTGAAGAGCAGGAACTGCTGCGCGGGCTGCTGGGCTACAAGGAGGGCGTGCTGCTGGTCACCGGACCGACCGGATCGGGGAAGACCACCACACTCTACAGTTGCATCCGGGAGATCCAGGGCGAGGCGATCAACATCGTCACTGTCGAGGATCCGGTCGAGTACCGGCTGGGACAGAACATCGTGCAGGTGCAGGTGGCGGAGAAGCAGGGGCTCACATTTGCCACCGCACTCAGGTCGATCCTCCGCCAGGATCCTGACGTGGTGCTGGTCGGCGAGATCCGCGACACCGAGACAGCGCAGATCGCCGTACAGGCATCGCTCACCGGCCATCTGGTTCTCTCGACCCTGCACACCAATGATGCCCCCAACACGGTCACCCGTCTGGTGGACATGGGACTGGAGGCGTTCAAGATCGGTGCGGCATTGCGCGGTGTGCTGGCACAGCGGCTGATGCGCCGGCTCTGTCCGGTCTGCCGGGTGAAGCAGGAACGGGACCGGATTCCACCGCGGGTGAGGCAGTGGCTGCCGATCGATGCGCCGCTGTGGCGGGCGGTTGGCTGCAGCCAGTGCAGTCAGACGGGATACCGGGGCAGATTCTCGATCGTCGAAATTCTGGTGATGAATCCCGAGATCGAACGGCTGGTGGGCAGTGGTGCCACTGCCGACCGGATCGCGGCGGCAGCTCGCGATGCCGGGATGCTGATTCTGTTCGAGTGCGGCCTCCGCCATGTACTCGATGGCCACACCTCGGTCGATGAACTTCTCCGGGTGACCGACGTACCGGTGAGCGGCAGTCAGGGGATCGTGCCGCCGGTGTCTTCCGGCAGTGAGTCAGTTGATCCGGCCGACCCGCTGTCCGAACAGTTGAAGGGCGCTCTCGACCTGGTGGAGGACGGTGCTGCTCAGCAGGCAGGGGCGCGCGCGATGATCCTGCTGGTCGAGGACGAGGACACCCTGCGCCGGGTGATGCGCGATCTGCTGGAGCAGGAGGGCTTTGCGGTCTGCGAAGCGCGCGACGGCGCCGAGGCGCTGGAACAGGTCGACCGGTTCGATCCAGACCTGGTGCTGCTGGATCTCAATCTTCCCGATGTCGACGGCTATACCGTGCTGGCGCAGCTCCGGTCCCGGCCTTCGACCGCCTCACTGCCGGTGGTGGTTCTCTCGGCCCGCGGCGATGAGGACAACGAGGTGCGGGTGCTGAGACTGGGTGCCACCGATTTCCTTACCAAGCCGTTCCGGCCCCGCGCGCTGACTGCGAGGATAGAGGCGGGGCTGGCGCGCCGTTAGGGGATGGCGATCCGTTCTCGAACTACGGTCCATTCGCCGTTGATTCGGGCGAGGAAGATCGTTTTGGCCATGCCGCCAGGCTGGCGACGAGGATCGACTGTGGCGAACACCTTCACCTGAGCGCTGTCGCCGCGGAAGACTGGCTGGGCCATCGAAATTACTGTTACCCCGGTTGGAGCCATGCAGTCGCGACGCTGATCGCAGACCAGACGGGACTTGTCTGTCGCCAGCGGTACCTCCAGCATTGCTGCCAGTGCGGCAGTGTGTTCAGCGCGGCGCTCTACCACTGCCCCACGAACACCTGGAACCCTCGCGCGCGCGTCGAAAACAGTAGTGGAGCGGGAGTCTGTCATGGTGCGCGACCGACTGATCGCAAGGACTTCTACCGCCGTAGTATCAGCCGCAGTCTGGGCTCCGGCCGCAGATACTGAAATGGTACCGGCGATGCAGAGCGATAGAGCTGCCCTGGCTGCTAGTTGAGCGGGCTGCATGCTTCCCATCCTGTGGTATTTCCGGGGCCATGCTTGTTGCCCTGGTATGTCCGTATTCATGAACAAGCAGGTCGGCAAGAATGAGTGGGTCGACATTCACTTCAAGCATGCGACCATGAATCTCGATCAAGTCCGTGCCGAGAACCATCTGTCCGTTCACTTCGATGAAAGTCGTCTGAGCGTCCCACGCAGCCTCGTCGAGCTTGGTTGTAACTGACGGATGGTTGAGCAGAGAGCTAGTGTATCGTCGCTACCGAGTCAATGGCCAATCTCCGTTGGATGCTGGCGCCTAGTAGTCGTTGCCGTAGCCCAGCAACTTGTACCGGCCGTTCCGTTCGATCACCGATCCGAAGAGCCGACCACTCGACTCCTGGGATCCATCACTCCACCTGAGCTGACAGTCCGACCAGGCCTTCACTGCGGTTCCGCGGAACTGCAGCGTGTCCTGCCGGCAGTCGGTGCTGATGATCTTCAGCGGCTTGCCGCCGAGACGGTCGAGCAGGCGCCGCTGTCCCTTGTCCGAGCCGGCGGATATCTGCATCCAGAGCAGCGACGGATCGAGATCGTAGGGCGGATGAGTGTAGATGTGGTCGCCGGCGAGAAGCCAGGCGAATTCGCCGGTGGTGACCCGGAGGCTGCCCAGAGAGGATGAGTCGCGTTCGGCCACTGCCGTCATGAAGCGTTCCGCCAGATCGTCGATCGATCCGGCGCCACCAGTTACTTCCGTGGCAGGTGTCGCAGCCTTCCGGAATCGGGCCAGCAGCGAGTCCATCGGAACCAGCGAGTCCACGACGTCGCCGATCTGGCGCCAGGGCTGATCCGGGAACGGCAGTTCCTCGGATCGACTGCATCCAGTGAGAACTGTTGCAGCGAACAGGAGAGCGGTTGAGAGCTTCATCATTGCCTCGAAAGTCGCGCCGGGGGCGACGGGCGTACTGCCTTGCCCGCCGTCCCCCGGCACTATGATCCTGGGTAGTATCAGTTGACGCTGTAACGTGTCCAGCCGCTCCACCACTTGGTGCCGCCGGGAGCTGCGGCGCCGCGGTAGGTGGTGGTGGCGATGCCGCCGGCTGCCCTGGTGGCCAGGTCGCCGCTGAATGCGGTGAAACCGTTCACCGCGATCGGCGACGATGCTGAGGGCGACCAGTCGAAAGCCGCCGCACTGGTAGGCTGATTCGGCAGCGAGGTGAACAGGGAAGCCGCAGTGGTCGCAGCCGAGTGCTCCAGTGCACCCGGATTGCCATAGCTCTGCTGACCGGCCTGGAAGAGAACGGGAGTCTCGGCGACATAGATGCCGTTGAACGAGAGCATGCCCTCGGTCTCGCGGGTCTTGGTGCCGGCATCACGGTAGCCGACTGCAGCGGCGGGCCAGCGGGCGATCACGCCGTTCAGATAGTGGCCACCGGTGCCGCGACGCAGCACCATGCCGAAGCCACCGCCCGAGGAAGTCACTGCGGCACCTCCGCCGATCACCGTGAAGTTGGAAACCACCGGGATGGTGAGCGGCGTCGAGTTGTGGCCGTCATCGCAGCCGCTGCCGTTGCAGCCGTCGTTCTCGATGCCCTGCGGATCGGTCGAAACGTTTCCGGCGAGCGGCCTGGGGACCAGGCTGCGGCTCTGGTAGGCGATCAGATACTGGAGCCGTCCCTGGAATCCTTCCGACATGTCGAAGTGGTCATCACCCGACTCGTACGATACCAGGTACTTCGCATCCACCGAACCGCCGAACCACTCGAAGTGGTCGTCGAGACCGTTGAGTGCCTGGAGATACTCCATCGTGGTGCCGCGGCCGATTGCCGCAAGGGTGAAAGAATTGAGCTCGGCGTCCTGGGCGGGACCGAAGCCGGCATACTCCACGATCACGTAGCGGAGCGTGCCGCTGTTGTCGTTGTCGTTGCTGCCGCCGGAGTAGGTGACCAGTGCGTTGTCTCCGCTGGTGCCGGTTCCTTCCACCGCCACTGATCCGGAGCGGTTGATCCTGGCGTTGCCGACCATGATCAGGCCGCCCCAGTCACCGGGCTGGCGCTGTCCTTCCGGACGGGACGAGGTGAAGAGGATCGGAGCTGACGCGGTGCCGTTGGCAACGATCCGGGCGCCACGGAGGACGAAGAGCGAGGAACCGAGGATGTCGTAGTCGCCTTCGATGCGGGTGCCGGCGTCGATGGTCAGCGTGGCACCGTTCTGCACCTTCCTGAAGCCCTTGAGCCGGTAGATCCTGTCGGCCGTCCAGCGGGTGTCGGTGGTGATGTCGGTGGTGACCTCGACCAGAGCCGGGCCGGGATCGTTCTCCGACTCGGTCGTAGCCGTAGCTTCGGAGGAGAAGGCAGAGCTGCTGCCGTTTCTAACTGCCGCGATACGATAGCGGTAGGTGGTGCCAGCCGTGAGCCCCTGATCGGGGTACTGGGTCGCAGACCCTGCGGGTCGCACTATCTCTGCGAATGCTCCGTTGCCGGTTGCCCGCTGAAGAATGAACTCCGTGGCAGTGGTCGACGGCGCCGTCCACGAGACGGCGATGCTCGTCTCGCCGGTGCTGGCTGCCGTCAGGCCGGCCGGAGCGGGATTGACCGGGGTCGGGTTCGCGGGGTCATCGCTGCATGCCACTGCAGCAGCCAGGAGCAGGGCGGTCGCGGCATTGCTGTGGAATCGTGTCCAGCACTTCATCAGTTGCTTCCTCCGGATATGGTCGTGTCAGCAGTCCTGACATCGACCATCAAGTTCATTGATCCCTGTCGGTGTTCGATCAACGACGGGTCACGGTCGCGTCACGGTTCAGAGCTGCCAGGAGAATCCCACCGAGAAGGAGCGGCCGGTGCGCCACTGCTCGCGGATCACGTCACCCTGGGTCACGCGGTGTCTGGAGTCGAGCAGGTTGCGGGCGTCGAACTTGAGCCCGGCGGTGGTTCCGGGCAGCGGTGCCCGCAGCGAGAAGTCGAGCATGCTGCGGGCCGCCTCGGTGACATCGGGAAGCGGCAGTTCGCCTGCCTCGGTGATCCTCGGTCCGACCCGGTTGAAGAGTGCGGTGGCAGACCAGTTGGCTGATGACGGTGCCCAGGTCAAGCCGAGATTGGCCACGTAGGGTGCCTGCCCCACCATGCTGCGCTCGGTACTGGTGATGGCCCCACCATCGGCGTCGATCGTGACGCTGCTCCGCATCACGGTAAGATTGGCGACCAGAGAGAGAGGGGTGATCCGGGCATCGATGAAGCGGAGCGAACGACGGCCTTCAAGTTCGATTCCCCAGGTGCTGGCGCGCTCGGCGTTCACATAGGTGATGATCCGGGTGCCGCTGGTGCCCTGATAGATCCGCTCGATCGGGCCGTCGAACTCCTTGCCGAACACGCCGATCGAGACGGTTTCGCCGCGCGACGGATACCACTCCCAGCGCAGGTCGAAGTTGTGGATCAGGGTGCGCTGGAGCGCCGGATTGCCTTTCACGTTGTCGAAGCCGATCACTTCGCGGAAGAGAATGGGCGAGAGTTCGCGGTACTCCGGACGGGCCAGAGTTCTGGTGGCGGATACCCGGACATTCATCTCGGGAGTTGCCCGCCAGGTGATTGCGGCAGCGGGGAGAAGGTCGGTGAATGTCGGTGTGGCGAGCGACGGCTCGCCTGCGGTGGAACGGGAATCCACTTCCACCCGGGAGTCCTCGACCCTGGCACCGATCGTCATGTCGATGGCACCGGAGATCGGCAGCAGCATCATCCCGTAGCCGGCCGAAAGGCGGTCGCTGGCGCGGTAGGATCCGCCGGCCCCGAGCGGCACGACGCGGAAGATGGCGTCGTCGCCGGCGCTGTGTGCGCCGCCGAACAGCTCCTCGGGGCTCCGGGCAAGTTCATCGCTGGCGAGGGACCTGGTCAGTGAAATCGAGTAGGCCGTGTTGTCTGCCTCGCGTTCGGTCTGCCGCCGCAGCACTCCGAAATGGATGGCTCGGCCGGCGGCGGGATTGCCTAGTGCGATCCGCCAGGCAAGTCTTGCTTCCACCGAACTCTCGTCGAGTGCGGCAAAGGTCCGCACTGCGGCTTCGTTGGAGAATCCGAGCCACTGCCGCTGTCCGTTGACGGTGGTGTAGACGATTTCGCTGCGATCCGGCTCGTCACGCGAAACGCTGCTTACCGTGACGCCGAACTCGAGGCCGTGTCTGCCGCCGCCGAGTTCGGCCTGACCGGTGAGCTGTGACGAAAGGACGCTCCGCTCGACGTAGCGGAGCCGCTGGATCTCGAGCGGGAGAGCGAGATTCTCCGAGTAGCCGCTCTCCAGGCGTCCCTCGTTGTCCATCGTCCGGTTGTAGGTATTGTTGAGCGAGAGCTTGACACTGCTGCCCATCGTGGCGGTGAAGTTCGCGAGCCCGCCCCACAGGACACTGGCTCTGCCGGTGGTACCATCGTAGCGGTCGACCTCTTCCGCAGATCCGCTGGATACCGTTGCCGCGAGCGAGCGACGCTGGTCAAGCAGCTGATCCTCGCTGCGGGACCAGGAACCGGAGACCAGGTAGGTCATCGGCAGGCCACCGGGAAAGACCGCTCCCCCGGCGGCGACACCCAGCGAACCGTTCGGAGAGCCGCGGCGCGGGTCGGCACTCCAGACATTGCGGAGCGAGTTGACGATCGTGTTGGTCGTACTGCCGCCCAGCGGCGAGCTGAAGTCCGTGCTGCGCAGCACTCCCGGCAGGCTCCGGTTGCCTGCACCCATCGCCAGCCAGTCGGATGAGGTGCCCGGAGCGTAGCTGGCCGTCCGTCCGACCGCCGGTGAATTGAGGCCGGTGCTGGCGGAAAAGGAGAGAAACCGCTTGCCGGCGAACTCGCGGGTGCGGATGTCGACCGATCCCCCGGAGAAATCTCCGGGTTGATCGGGGGTGAAGGTCTTCGATGCCGAGATCCCCGAGAGGAGCGAGGCCGGGAAGAGGTCGAGTGGCACCACCTTTTTCTCGGGCTCGGGCGAGGGGATCCTGCTGCCGTTCAGGGATGCCTGGGTATAGCGGTCACCCAGGCCGCGGAACGAGACATACTTGCCGTCCTGCACGGTGGCACCGTTGACCCGCTGTACGGCAGCGGCGGCATCGCCATCCGGGCTGCGGGAGATCTGCTCCGCCGAGACGGCATTCACGATCGCGACCGAGTAGCGCTGCTCGTCCAGCGCGTCGTCCACCGAGCC
>CAZSPH010000047.1:0-18945 GCA_964608715.1 uncultured Gemmatimonadaceae bacterium
TCCCTGGGCCTCACCCAGCTCACACCCGGCAGCTACGACCTCGCCGTCACGATCACCGCCGACGGGCGGGAGGTGAGGCGGGAGCAGCGGATCGTGGTGCGGTAACCAGGGCCTGGGGCGTCCGCCCTATATTCACTTGACCACTACGACAGACCGGAAGCAATGACATCATGAACGCCCTTGCACTGATCATGGTGATTTCAGGCAACGCCGCTCCCGACGGCAGCGCCGACACTACCCTGGCAGCAGCACTTCAGGCTGCGGTTTCCCAGGCGCTGGCGAACAAGCCGGAAGTACACGGCAAGCAACTTCTCATCGACGTCGAGTCATTCCGCAACGACATGGGTCGTGCGGAGGACTGGTCTGCACCAAAGCTCAGTGGTCGTCAGAACGCTGCAGCACGGACCAGGCTGGAGGTATGGGGCTGTCCCTCGTTCTCCGACGCCCGCGTCCAGTGCCAGGCACCTGAGCTGAACCAGGTGTTCGTTTACGCGGTTGACCGGCAAGTGAATGTCAGTGGAGTGACAGTCCTCTTCAATGTCGAGTGGAGCTTCACCCGCCCCAGCACAGGCCGCCGGATGAGTGAGTCTACCACCTACCGCGCCGAGTTCGTCAGGTCCGAACGCGATGGCTGGCAGCTGGCACGAGTGGCCGCCACGACGCCTCACGGCACGACCTTTGATCGACTCCCTCCTGAGATGGTCGACGAACTGCGACGTCGGAGGCAGGCAGGGGACTCCGGGGGGACCGGAGGCGGCTGAAAAGCTCCACCGGGCGGGCTGGTGGCCCCTTGGCAGGGCGTCGCCAGCTCGCTATGTTTGAGGGTTGTTCCAATCTCCTCCCCGGTCCCGCACCGGCTCGGGGCGGGTTCTTCCGACCAAAGGACGGGTGCCGATGCTCCGCAAGTACGAGGCGGTGTACATCTTCGATTCTGCTCTCGAAGATGCCGCCATCAACGAAAAGCTCGAAAAGCTCCACTCCCACATCCCGCAGCAGGGCGAGAGCGTCATTGCGCTCGACGTCTGGGGCAAGCGCAACCTTGCCTACCCGATCAAGGCTCGGGAGACCGGGTACTACGTGATCGCCAAGTTCGAGGCGACCCCTTCACAGCTCCCCGAGTTCGAGCGTGCCCTCAAGCTCGACGATGGAGTGCTGCGGCATCTCATCGTGCTCGACGAAGGCGCCCAGATGTCGGTGCCGCCGTCCGCCAAGAATGAAGAGGAGGACGAATAATGGCCCGCCCTGGAAAGACCGATCCGATCTGGGAAGCCGGAGTCCAGATCATCGACTACAAGGATGAGCGCCTGCTGTCCCGTTTCCTGACCGAGCGCGGCAAGATTCTGCCGTCGCGCCTCTCGGGAACCTCGGCCAGGCATCAGCGCCAGCTCAGCACTGCGATCAAGCGTGCCCGCTACATCGCACTGCTCCCGTACATCAAGGGACACGGCGGCTGAGCAGGTGAGGCAGCAGTGACGGCAGGACGCCGGTGGCGATTCTTTGCCCCACTGCTGCTGCTCGTTCAGCTCCTGCTGGGGCCGCTGTTCGTACTGGCCCCGCTGGGGCTGCTGATGCTGGTCACCGCAGTGCCGAAGCTGCGCGACGCGATCTGGACCGGTGCGATCCTGGCACTGGTGCTGCTCTGGCTGCCCCAGTCGCAGGATCTCTCCGACCGGACCCGCGACACCGCAGCACTGATGGCGGCAGGGACGTTCACCGCGCTGACCGTGGCCTCCCGCTCCCGGCTCTTCGTCCGGGCCATGGTGTCGGTCGGAGTCGCACTCGCCGGTACCGCAGCATGGTTCGTCACTTTCGGCCATGGCTGGTCCGATCTGGCAGGTTCGGTGAGGAACCGTCCCTGGGCGCCGGGAGTGCTCAGAACCCCGGAGTTCGGCGACCACCAGGTACTGGGAAGAATGGCTGACGGCAGCGTGGTGACCATCCTGGACGTCTTCAATGTCCTGGCGATGATCTACCCCGCTCTGCTCGCCATTTCGGCTCTGGCGGGACTGTGGAGTGCCTGGTACTGGTACCATCGGCTGAGCAGCGCCCCGATCGGACTGCCGGCGCTCCGTTTCCGGGATTTCATCTTCTCGGACCACCTGATCTGGATGCTGGTGGTGGCCGTAGCCGGCACGCTCCTGACTCCCGACGGGTCGACCGTCCGGCTGATCGCGGTCAACCTGCTGGTGATCATGGGCGGCTGCTACTTCGCCCGGGGCTTCGCGGTTGCGATCACCTGGTTCACCCGGGCACCGAGGGGAATCGCTCTGGTGGCGGGAATTGTTGCCCTGCCGCTGTTACACTTTGCCATGGTCGCGTGCGCCCTGGTGGGCGTGAGTGATACGTGGCTGGACCTGCGACGCCGGATGGCGTTGCCTGAAGGAGTGACATCATGATGGAACTGATTCTTCGCGAGAACGTCCCCTCGCTCGGCAAGGCCGGCGAACTGGTCCGGGTGAAGCCGGGCTACGCCCGCAACTTCCTCCTTCCCCGCGGGCTCGCCTTCGAGGCCACCGAGGGGAACCGCAAGGCGATCGCCGCGCAGCAGAAGGCCAACTCCGCACGCCTCGCCGAGGAACGCGCCGCGGCCCAGGCAGTGGCGGACAGGCTCGCCTCGGTCACCCTCGAGTTCTCGGCCAAGGCGGGCGAGGATGGCAAGCTCTTCGGTTCGGTCACCTCGGCCGACATTGCCGACAAGCTGATCTCCCTCGGTCACGAACTCGACAAGCGGAAGATCGACCTCGAGCACACGCTCAAGCAGCTCGGCTACCACACCGTCTCGATTCGCCTGACCAGCGATGTCACCGCCGACGTCAAGGTGAACATCTCGGCCGAGAGCTGAGTGAGCAGCACTCCCGGGAAGATCGAGCATCTCGATGGCCCCCGGCTCGCGCGCGGCTTCCACGCCGCCAGCGACTGGGTGGCCGCGGGCCGGGAGGAGCTGAACCGCATCAATGTCTTTCCGGTTCCCGATGGTGACACGGGCACCAACTTCTCCCTCACCCTCAGGGCAGTCTCCGATGCCCTGAGGGCACTGGGCGATGCCCCTCTCAGCGAAACTGCCTCCACTGCGGCGAGAGCCGCCGTTCTCGGCGCCCGCGGCAATTCCGGGATGATGCTGGCCCATTTCCTGATCGGACTGGCCCGGGGCCTGGAGGGGAAGCAGCGCGCCACTGCTCTCGAAATGGCCGCAGCCGTGCGCACCGGCGCCGACACGCTGGAACGCGCCCTCGACGAGCCGCGCGAGGGAACCATTCTTACCGTCGCCCGCGATGCCGCGATTGCCGCCGAACTCGCCGCAACCGCCTCTGATGATATCGGCAACTTCATCTCCCGGCTGCATCAGGAGGCGGAGAAGGCGCTCGCCCGCACTCCCGAACTGCTGTCGGTGCTGAAGGAGGCCGGCGTGGTCGACGCCGGCGGTAAGGGGTTCGTAAGGATGATCGAGGGCTTCCTCCTCTCGATCCAGGGCCACCCGATATTGCCCGCTGCCGACCCGCTCGATTTCGAGTCGGTGTCCCCGGCGGCCACCGCGGCGATCGCCGGCGAACGTGACTTCCGCTACTGTACCGAGGTCCTTGTTCGTGGTGATGCGTTGCCGCCGGCCAACGATGTCCGGTCGGCGATGCACCAGTTCGGCGGCTCGATCGTCGTGGCCCTGCTCGGAGACCTTCTGAAGGTTCACGTTCACACCGACACCCCCGACGCCGTCTTTACCTATGTGGGACGCTGGGGCGAGGTGACCTCGCGGAAGGCCGACGACATGCGGGCCCAGCACCGTCACCTGGCCCACGAGAAGGGTCGACGGGTGACGGTGGTGGTCGATTCGACCAACGACCTGCCGGATGCGACACTCGACCGGCATGGAATCGTGATGGTGCCGCTTCAGGTGATCTTCGGGACCGAGACCTATCGTGACCGGGTCGACCTCAAGCCCGAGGAGTTCTACCGGCGACTCGCGAGTGCACCGGAGCTTCCGACCACCTCGCAGCCGACGCCGGCGGAGTTCGTACGGGCGCTGCGCAGTGCCCGGGAGGATTCGGAAGAGGTGGTGATGATCACCGTTTCAGCCGCCCTCTCCGGCACTCACGCTTCGGCTCAGACGGCGATACAGACCGCCGGGATCACGGGAGTGTCGCTGGTGGATTCAGGCAGCGCCTCGTTCGGCATGGGCCTGCTGGCACTCCGGGCGGCGGAACTGGCGGAGGAAGGCTGGCAGGCCGGTGCGATCGCGAATGAGGTGCGCCGGATCAGGAAGCAGTCGGGCCTGTTTCTGACTGTCGATCGCTACGACAATCTGATCCGGTCGGGCCGGGTATCACGGGGTCGGGCATGGCTGGGCGGATTGCTGGACCTGAGGCCGATTCTCGAGCTCGACTCCGAGGGTCGGGCCGTTCCGGTGGAACGGGTGCGTGGTCGGGATGCCGTGATCCCGGCGGTGCTGGATCTCCTGACCGCCCGGCTCACTCCTCGGCCCCGCCGGCTGCGTTTCGGGATCGGCCACGCGGCGGCACCGGAGGCGGCGGAACGGCTGAGGACCGCCCTGCTCGCGGCATTCGAGCCGAAGGATGTGCTGGTGGGACCCGCCACCGGCGTCCTCGGTACACACGTGGGAGAAGGTGCCTGGGCGGTTGCCTGGCAGATCGAGGATGATGACTGACACGAAGCGGAACCGCAGGCGCGGCAATCTGGTGGCGGCGGCCGTAGCGGCAATCGAGGATCGCAAGGGCTCCGAGATCATCGCCCTCGATCTCCGGGGACTCAGTGATGCAGCGGACTATTTCGTGATAGCATCCGGCACTTCCGATGCGCACGTCCGGGGTATCGCGGATGGAGTCGTCTCCGCGATGGCCGACAAGGGTACCAGGGTAACCCACATCGAGGGAATGACAGGAGGGCGCTGGATTCTCCTGGACTTCGCCGATCTGGTAGTGCACCTCTTCCATCCCGAGACCAGGGCATACTACGGTCTCGAACGACTCTGGCAGGACGCGCCGACCATTGCGACCGGTGCCTGAGACGACCAGCGAGGACTGACCATCATGACGTTTCCGGCCTTCCGCACCGCCCTGCTCGCGACCCTGTTCGCGGCGGCGATCCCGTCAGCCGCACCGGCCCAGTACTTCGGCCAGAACAAGGTCCAGTACAGCCGTTTCGACTTCAAGGTGATCGAGACCGAGCACTTCGACGTCTACTTCTACGAGGAAGAGCGCGAGGCGGCCTACGACGTGGCCCGGATGGCCGAGCGCTCCTATGCCCGGCTGTCGCGGATCCTGCGGCACCAGTTCACCGAGCGGAAGCCGATCATACTGTACGCCGCCCACACTCATTTCCAGCAGACCAACACCACCTCGGGTGAGGTAGGCGAGGGAACCGGCGGTTTCACCGACTTCCTGAAGCACCGCAACGTGCTGCCGATGACCGGGGCATACGCGGACGTGGCACATGTTCTCCAGCACGAGATGGTCCACCAGTTCCAGTACGACATCTGGGGCGGCGGCAGGGCCGGTGGCGGACTGCAGACCCTGATCGCGGTGAACCCTCCCCTCTGGTTCGTCGAGGGAATGGCGGAGTACCTCTCGGTCGGACCGGTCGATCCGAACACTGCAATGTGGCTCCGGGACGCGGCCCTCGAAGGAAAGCTTCCGACCATCCGCCAGCTCGAGACCGACCCCACGATCTTCCCGTACCGTTTCGGTCAGGCGATCGTGTCGTACATCGGTCAGCGCTGGGGCGACGAGGCGATCGGCGCGATCCTGGCTGCCTCCCGGGGCGGCTCGCTGGAAGGAGCATTCCGGCGCGTGATCGGGCTCGACTTCGTCCAGCTCGGCGATCAGTGGCGCGATGCGGTGCAGCGCGAATACCTGCCGCTGCTGACAGTCCAGCGCCCTGCCGGTGACATCGCCATGCCGCTGCTCACCAAGGAACTGAGCGACGGCACGCTGCACCTTGCTCCGGCAATCTCTCCCGACGGCAGCAGGATAGCCTATCTGAGCGAGAAGGATTTCTACTTCGTCGATCTGTGGCTGGCCGAAGTGCCGAGCGGCAAGCCGATCCGGCGACTGCTGAAGAGTACCTGGGGCTCGGACTTCGAGTCGTTCCGGTTCATCAACTCCACTGCGAGCTGGTCGGCCGACGGCAGCATGCTGGTCTTCGCGGCCAAGCGTGGCGGGCGCGATGACATCGTGGTGATCGATCCGCATCGCAACCGTGAGATCCGCCGGATCGAAGTACCGCTCGACGAGGTGACGATGCCGTCGTTCTCACCCGACGGCCGGCGGATCGTGTTCAGCGGCCTCAAGGGCGGCATCTCCGATCTCTACCTCGTAGATCTCGACGGCTCGAATCTGGTCCGGCTCACCAACGACCGGTACGCCGACCTGATGCCGGTCTGGTCGCCGGATGGCAGCACGATCGCGTTCACCACCGATCGCGGCCCCGATACCGACTTCGAGATCCTCAGATTCGGCAACATGCGGGTTGCGACCTATGAGGTAGCCACCGGCCGGATCGACCTGCTCCCGGGAATGGATCACGGCAAGAACGTCAACCCGCAGTGGTCGCCCGATGGCCGATCGATCGCGTACGTCTCCGACCGGACCGGAGTGAGCAACATCTACCTGCACGAGCGTGCCAGCGGCGATTCGTACCAGCTCACCGATCTCTATACCGGTGCACAGGCAATCTCGGCGCTGTCACCGACCATCTCGTGGGCGCGCGATGCCGATCTGCTGGCCTTCGTCTACTACGAGAAGGGCGACTACAACGTCTACACGCTGGCCAACCCGCGCGGGCTGGCCGGCGAGCCGTGGGATCCCGCAACCCGGGCAGTGGCCTGGTCGGCACCACCGGCCGGAGCTGCGATCGACACCACCGTGACCAATACCGGCCAGGCGATCTATCGTGGTGGCGGCGGACTGCGGCGCGCCGATGCAGCCGAGGCACTTCCCGACTCGCTCAGGCCTCCGGCTCCAGTCAGCATCGTGGCGATGCTCGATTCGATCACCATGGGACTGCCGGATACCTCGACCTTCACCGAACGCCCCTACAAGGTCGGCTTCGCTCCCGACTACGTCGCCCGTCCGACCATCGGCTATACCCGCGACAACTTCGGGCGCGGCGTCTTCGGTGGTACCCAGATCTCGCTGTCGGACATGCTGGGCGAGCGCCAGATGATCTTCGCCGGCTACGTCAACGGTCGGATCGAAGAGGCGCAGGTGCTGGCCGCCTACGCCAACGTCTCCCGCCGCCTCAACTGGGCCGCGGGACTGGAGCAGGAACCGTACTTCTTCTACCAGAGCAGCGAACTCTCCCAGGTGGGCGGGGGCGAGAGCCTTCTCACGACCAACATCCGGCGGATCGTACTCCGCTCGGCGTTCGGCGTCGCCAACTATCCGCTTTCCCGCTTCCGGCGGTTCGAATTCGGGATCCGAGCCACTGCGGTGGACGACGCGATCCTGCACTACCGGGAGTACTTCGATCCGTTCAGTGGCTACTATACCCGGGAACCGGCGCTCGACCGTACCGGACTTCAGTCGGCCACCTACCTCCAGCCATCCGTGGCATTCGTCGAGGACAACTCGCTCTTCGGGCTGGTCGGCCCGATGATGGGTCGCCGGGCGCGACTCGAAGTGGCGAGGTCGATCGGAGGATGGGATTACACCCAACTGACCGCCGATGTCAGACGCTACGACAAGCTGCCGGGGCCGTTCACGTTCGCCACCCGGGCGGTCTACTTCGGACGCAGCGGCTCCGATGCCGGCAAGTTTTCGGTCTTCCTGGGCTACCCCGACATCCTGCGTGGCTACACCACCGGTTCATTCCGTCGCAACGAGTGCCTCTCCTCCGATGCCGAACCGAGCACGATGACCGGATGCGCGGCCCTCGACCAGTTGGTGGGTACCTCGCTCGCCGTCTTCAATGCCGAACTCAGGTTTCCGGTACTCTCGCCGACGTGGGAGTGGATGCCCCGCTTCCTCCCGCCGATGGAGGGAGCATTCTTCTATGATGCCGGCGTCGCCTGGGATGAGAACAGCACCGTTGCCCTCCGCAAGCGGCGGCCTGGTGAATCGATGACCCAGGTGCGGGTACCACTCCAGTCGGTCGGCGTAGGTCTGCGCACCAACCTGTACTGGTTTCTGCTGCTGCGGTTTGACTACACCCGGCCGCTGCACCGCCCCGGCACGGGCGCCTTCTGGACGATATCGCTGGGGCCGACCTTCTGATGCGAACCAGTCTCGCCGTGCTGGTAGCAGCCGCTCTGGTCGGCGGATGCGGTGGCGATGGCGAAGCCACCGTCGGCCCGAGACGGATCCCGGATCAGATCGGATCCCACGAAACTCTGCTGCGACTGCCGGGATCGGGAACGGGATCGGCCAGGCTGTATACCGGCGATTCGCTGCTGCCGCTGGACTGGTCGATCTCGAGCGGGATACCGGCGGTCAGCCGGGCGCTGACCTTCGACCGCGACGACCTGATGCTCTATGTGGTCACGACCTCCGGCGACCTCCTGGGAATCGACCTCAGGGCCCAGAAGTCGCTCCG
The DNA here is from genome assembly GCA_964608715.1 of uncultured Gemmatimonadaceae bacterium. GTDB lineage: Bacteria > Gemmatimonadota > Gemmatimonadetes > Gemmatimonadales > GWC2-71-9 > Palsa-1233. Next base: position 8,545 of record CAZSPH010000047.1, read on the forward strand.
CTACCTCCAGGCGGTGGCCAATATCGATGGCAGCCAGGACGGTCTGGTAGTGGGCGTCGATTCGTCCCGGCATCCCCTGCGGTTCGCTTCCCGGAGCGCAACCCGGTTCCGGATGACGGTCGGTCGCTCGTCGAACATCGAGCCCGTCCGTCTGCAGCGCAACCGGATCGGGATCTACGATCCCGATGGCGGCTCGTTCCAGGTGCTCGATCAGGATCAGGAACTGCGGCGGTTCCCGGTACCGGCGGGACAGCTTGCCAGCACCCGGTTCGGTGAGCTGGTTGCGATCACCACCGATTCCGGCGTCGTCCTGATCAACGTGAACTCCGATACCGGGATGTCGTTCCTGCGAATCCGGCGGCAACCGGTTGCCGCAGCCTTCTCGGCCTCGGGGCACCGACTCTACGTGGCCCGAGCCTCCGGCGACATCCTGACCATCGACCGCTTCGCCCGCCAGGATCTGGGGGTGCTGGAACTCCCGGGAGCCGCCTCGGCAATACGGACCGATGCCTCCGGACGCTGGCTGCTGGCGCGAGCCGGTACCGGCAACCAGGTCTGGGTGATCGATCTGGTGAGAAACGAACTGACCGGCACGGTGGACGCCCCCTGGGCCCGCGACCTGCCGATCGTGACCGGCGGCCGGACCCTGGTCACCCGCATGGGTGAGGATCTCCAGAGCTGGGACCTGCTCGGCACAGCACCGGAGCCACGCACCAGGCTCAAAGGGGCCGGCGGCGACGTCTATGCGCTGCTCCCCTGGTCACCACGTGCCGTTGTGGAGCCCGCACCGGCAGTGGTAGAGATGGCAGCCGAGTCCCAGTCGGCGGTCCCTCCGGAAGCCGCTGTCGACGAGACGCCGACACCCCCGCCTCCCCCTCCCGACACCCGGGATCTGCCAGCCACCGCGGCCCCGTCTTCCGGCTCGATGTACGTCCAGGTGACGGCCTCCCAGAACCTCGGCTATGCCCAGGCCTTCGCCAAGTCGCTGGTGGAGATCGGCTTCCCTGCCAGGGTACTGGAACGACGGGAATCCGACGGCGCCTACCGGGTCGTGGTGGGCCCCTACGCCACCCGCGACGATGCCGATGCCGTCGGCAAGCGACTGGGGCACTCCTACTTCCTCCTCACACTCGACGAATGAGTCGCCGGGCCGGCTGACAGGCTATCTTTGAGGATTGCGGGGGATCGCTCCCCCGACCCGAGAACCCTGGCCCCAGAACCGAATGAAGCTCACCAAGTTGGAGCTGTCCGGCTTCAAGTCATTTGCCGATTCCGTCACCCTGAACTTCGGGGATGGCGTCACTGCCATCGTAGGTCCCAACGGCTGCGGCAAGTCCAACGTCTCCGATGCGGTGAGATGGGTGCTGGGCGAGCAGTCGGCCCGGCTCCTCCGGGGCGGCAAGATGGAGGACGTGATCTTCCAGGGTGCCGCCTCCCGGCGTCCGGTGAACGTGACCGAGGTCTCACTCTACCTGGACAACAGCGACGGTCAGTTGCCGACCGATTTCGCCGAGGTGGTAATCACCCGTCGCCTCTCCCGGTCGGGACAGAGCGACTACCTGCTCAACCGGGCACCAGTCCGTCTGCGCGACATCCAGGATCTCCTTCGCGGCACCGGTCTCGGCAGCGACGCCGGCGTGGTGATCGAAGCCAAGCTGATCGACCTCCTGCTCTCCGATCGCGCCGACGAGCGTCGTTCACTGTTCGAGGAAGCAGCCGGCGTCGGCCTCTATCGCGATCGACGACACACCACTGCCCGTCGCCTGGAGGAGACCGGCACCGACCTGCAGCGTCTCGATGACCTGATGGCCGAGGTCCAGTCGCAGCTCCGGTCTCTGGCCCGCCAGAAGGGCAAGGCCGAGCGACATCAGTCGCTCTCCGAAGAGAAGTTCGCTGTCACGATGGCGCTGGCTCGGGCACAACTCGACCTCCTCGCCTCGAACGCCGTCGAGTTCGAACGTCGAAGAGGCGAACTGAACGAGCAGCTCCCCGAGGCGCGCCTCAATCTCCAGGCGATGGAGGCCGAGCGCGAGGAAGCTGCGAGTTCCCGCTCGACTGTCCAGCAGGTCCGCGAGTCGGTGATCACCGAACTGAACGATGTGCGCCTTCAGGTCGGTCGACTGGAGGGGGACCTGGCGGTTGCGGCGGAGCGTCGTACCAATGCCGGCGAGCGCCGCCGTCGTGCCGAGGTTGAACGGGGCGAGTTCGAAGCGCGGCTGCGACAGGCAGCCACCGACCGGGAAGCGGCGATCACCGAGATCGCCACCGCCGAGTCCGAACACACTCAGATTCAGCAGGAACTCGGTGGCCGTACCGAAGAGGAGAAGCTTTCGCGCGATCGGGTAGTGGCCGAGCGTGACAGCGTCAGGAACTTCGAGCAGGAACTGCAGCGGCATGCCGAGCGGCAGCGTCAGCTCGAAGGCGAACGCGCCGCACTCGATGGTGAACTCGCTACGCTGCAGGAGCGGATTACCGAGGAGGAGGCTCACCTCGCCCAGCTGGAACGGGATCGCAGCAGCGTCGCGGAGCGGCTCCATGAGGCGATGACCGCGACCACCGAGACGGGTGATGCCGCCCGTCATGCAGTTGCGGCGGCGGAACAGGCCCGTCTGCTGCTGCGGGAGACCCGCGACCGGGAGATGCGTGAGTCCGCCGAGCGCCGCGCTCTGGAAGCGGAACTCGCCACTCTTTCTGCCCGGCGTGCGGCACTGGAAGCACTGGAACGCGATCGTGTCGGCATCGCTCCGGCTGCAGCCGCTCTCCTCGGTCGCCGCGACGAGTACGGCGACGGCATCCTCGGCACGATTGCCGATTTCGTAGCGACCGATCGCGACAACGCCGAACTGATCGAGCAACTGCTCGGTGAATTCGTGCACGCGGTGGTGGTACGCGACCAGGATACCGTGGCGAAGATCCGGAGCTGGCATGGAACGGAACAGCCGGGAACGCTGATCCTGCTGCCGCTCGATCCCGGCCCCGGTACAGGCGGCGGCACGGTCGACCAGCGTCTCGTGGTGAGGGACTCGCGGATATCTCCGTGGATCGCGGCCCTGGTCGGCGGCTCGGAGGTGGAGCAGTCGGGACGAAGCGTCCGGCGGGCGTCCGGCGCGATCTGGCTCGCCGGTCCGGCTTCTTCCAGCGGTCCGTTGCGCCGCCGTGCCGAGCTGGCAGAACTGGCCGAGAGGATCGACGCCGCGACCGTTGCATTCGAGCAGGCGGACCAGCGTCGCAATGCTACGGCGGCCGAGATCGTCTCGCTCGAAGCCGCAGCATCGGAAACGGAGATTCAGGCCCAGAACGCCCGCGAAGCCGAGCGGGTTGCGATTGCTTCCCGTGAGGATCTCTCGCGTCGCCTGACCAATCTCGACCGCGAGCGCCAGGAGGGCAGCCAGCAACTCTCCCGTCGGCAGGAGCGCCTGGCTCAGGCTGGTGCCCGTCGCGATGCGGTAGTAACCGAGCTGTCGGGTGGTGCCAGCGACCGCGACCGTCTCGACGAGTCGCTGCAGGCGGCCCGGCAGAGACTGGCGGAGACCGAGTCTGCCCAGGAACTGGCGCGTGAAGCTCGCAGCGAATGGCAGGTGCGCGAGGCGCACGTAGCCGCCCGACTGCGTACTGCCCGCGAGACCGTAGACAGGGCCGATCGGATCATCGCCGAGGTCACTGCGGCGGACACCGCCCGGGCGACCGAGATCGCCGGAATCGCGGAGGATCTCACCAGGCTGGAGGAACAGCTCAATGCCTGGCAGGGAGGGCACGACGAGCACGCCTCGCGACTGGTCGCTCTCGAGACTGCGGCAGCCGAGGCTACCGCCACCCTGCAGGCTGCGATCGATCGCCTCGCTGCGGCCGAGCGGCTCCTCAATGAGGCACGTCACGCCGTCGAGTCGATGAGTGAGGAGCATCATCGGCTGGAGATTGCGGCCACCGAGGGAGCGGCGGAACGTCGCCGGATCGTCGAGCGGGTGGAGACCGAGTACCGCCGACCTTTCGACGATCTGGCCGAGGCAGCGCCACCGGTCGAAGCCGACCTCGAAACGCTGACCGGCGAGGCCGAGCGGATCAGCAGTGCGCTGGAGGCGATCGGGATCATCAACCCGCTGGCTATGGAGGAACACGCCGAGGAGAGCAAGCGCCTCGCGTTCCTGCAGAGCCAGCGGGACGACCTGGTCGCGGCCCGCCAGACGCTGCTGCAGGCCATCCGCGAGATCGACGGCACCGCGAAGGCCCTCTTCACCGAGACCTTCAACGCGATCCGCAGCAACTTCCTCGACGTCTTCCAGACGCTGTTCGGCGGCGGCGAGTGCGACCTCCGATTGAGCACCCCAGACGATCCACTCGAAGCCGAGATCGAGATCCATGCGGCCCCGCGCGGCAAGCGGACCCAGCGGATCCATCTGCTCTCGTCTGGAGAGCGGACCCTGGTGGCGGCGTCGCTGCTGTTCTCGATCTACCTGACCAAGCCGAGTCCGTTCTGTCTGATGGACGAGGTGGATGCACCGCTCGACGATGCCAACGTCGGCCGGTTCCTGCGACTGCTCCACGAGTTCAAGTCGCGAACCCAGTTCCTGGTGATCACCCACAACCCCAGGACCATGCATGACGCCGACAGCATCTACGGTGTCACCATGCAGGAACCCGGCGTTTCGACTATCGTCGGTGTACGTCTCGGCGAGCATGCAGCCGTCTGAGCAATGACAGGATGAAGCAACGATGCTGATCGTGATGAAGCAGGACGCCACCCCGGAACAGATCGACGCGGTGGTAGCAGGGATAGCGGCGATGGGATACGAGGCGGTTCCGATGCCGGGCAGGCAGCGGACCACGGTCGGGCTGGTCGGCAATGATGGCAGGGTCGACGGGACCACGATCCAGGGACTCGCCGGAGTGGCCGACGTGATTCACGTCTCGCGGCCCTACAAGCAGGTCTCGCGTGAATGGAAGCCCGAGCCGACCCGGGTTCCCCTCCCCGATGGCTCGTTCGTCGGTGGCCGGGAAGTGATCGTGATGGCCGGTCCCTGCTCGGTCGAGGGCGAAGAACAGATCCTGGAGGCTGCCCGCCAGGTGAAGGCCGCCGGCGCCACCGTGCTGCGTGCGGGAGCGTTCAAGCCGCGATCGTCGCCCTACTCGTTCCAGGGGATGGGCAAGCTCGGACTCGAGCTGCTGGCGAAGGCGCGTGCAGAAACCGGACTGCTGATCGTCACCGAAGCGATGGACCCTGCCGGCCTCCAACTGGTTGCCGAGACGGCCGACATCATCCAGATCGGGGCGCGCAACATGCAGAACTACTCGCTGCTGAAGGAGTGCGGCAGGATCGGCAAGCCGATTCTGCTCAAGCGCGGCATGTCAGCGACCATTCCCGAACTGCTGCTCTCGGCGGAGTACATCCTCGCCGAGGGGAATCCCGACGTGATTCTCTGCGAGCGCGGCGTGCGGAGCTTCGACACCACTACCCGCAATCTCTTCGACCTTTCGGCGATTGCCGTGGTGCATGGTCTCTCGCACCTGCCGATCATCGCCGATCCCAGCCACGGAACCGGCCACCGCGACATGGTGCCGCCGATGGCCCGTGCGGCTGTGGCAGCCGGTGCCGACGGCCTGATCGTCGAGGTGCACCCGACTCCGGAACGGGCGCTCTCCGATGGCGCGCAGTCGATGTTCCCGAAGCAGTTCGAGCGGATGATGCGTGAGGTAGAGGCGATCGCCGAGGTGATCGGCCGGTCGGTGCTCACTCAGGTGGGAACCGGCGCGTGAGAGGTTTCCTGCGGCTCGTGGCTCTGATGCTGGTGGCGGCTCCTGCCGTCACCGCTCAGACCAGTGCCGCTCCCCCGTCGGCCGATTCGATCATGATCCGAGCTGCCCGCACCTACCGGGCACTCGGCACCTTCGTTGCCGATTTCAGACAGCGGATCTCCGACCGGATGGTGGGTGACACCGAGACCCGCGGCACCATCTACCAGCAGGGCCCCAATCGGTTCGCGATGCGCTACACCGATCCGCCCAACAGCGTGATCCTGCTGGACGGCACCCATTCCTGGATCTACCTGCCGGAGGACAACCCCGGTCAGGTAACCAGGTTGCCGATGCGGCAGGATCTCAATCTGGTGGGATCGTTCCTCGACAACCCGTCGGATCGCTACCGGGCAACCTGGCTGCGTGAGGAAACCGTCGACGGTGCCCGCACCGATGTACTGGAACTCGAACCGCTGACCCAGGTGGGTTTCCGCAGGGCGACGATCTGGATCGATCGCCAGAGCAACCTTCCCCGCCGAATCGAGACCGACGAACGGGTGCTGACGCGCACCGTGTCGCTTTCCCGCATCCGACCGAACGGTGCGCTGCCGAGCGGCGTCTTCAGCTTCACCGTTCCCCGCGGAGTCCGGATAGTCGAGCAGCAGTAGCCGACCTGGCTACTGCCGGTCCGCCAGCAGTCCACGCAGTTCAGTCACCGCATCAGCGGGCAGCTCATCCTCGCACAGCGCCAGTGCTTCCCTGCCCAGCATGCAATAGAGTTGGCGCAGTTCGCCTTCCAGGGCTCCCAGGTGCAGTTTGACTACTCCCAGGTCACCTCGCCGGATCGGACCCGTCAGCGCGGCTGCAGGGCCCAGCGATGAGGTACCGGCAAGAGTCTGTCGCATCAGCGGTGCGAAGAGATCGACTCCCTGAGGAATGCCGCTCTCCCTGGCCAGCCGGTCAACGACTCCGGCGAGGGCCACGAGGTAGTTGGAAGCGAAGACCGCCGCCGCGTGGTAGCGCACCTTGGCAGTCGGGTCGATCTCCACCACCGGTGACATCCGGCATGTGGTGGCGACTTCGTGCGCCGCAGCGAGCGCCGCAGGAGCACCTTCGATCACCGCGGCGGTGTCCTCGAGAAGTCCCGGCGAGCCATTCTCATCCGAAAAGCTCTGCAGCGGGTGAAACGACCCGGTCGCTGCCCCGGCAGCAGCGAGGGGAGCGAGTACCGTCCTGTCCATCGCACCGGAGCAGTGGAGAACCACATGACCCGGACCGATCGCGCCGGTAGAGGCAAGCTCGCCTGCCACGGGCACGATCGCATCGTCGGGAACAGTGATGATCACCAGCCGCGATGCCGCGATTGCCGCAGGCCAGTCGGTCCCGGTCACCGTCGATCCGAGTCCTCCCGGCAGCGCCCTGACACTGCGGCTCAACACCGCGACCTGCCATCCGGCAAACGCGAGGGCGCGTGCGAACGAAAGTCCGACGCGCCCTCCTCCCACGACCGCAACCGCCGTGCGGGTCATTCCTGCCCGAGCTGCGCTATCAGCGACCTGGCATCGTCCGACCGGCGCAGCATCGACACCGCCTCCTGTACCTGCGAATCGTCCATCGAGCGCCGCCGCAGCTCGGCCTGCTGACCGAAGACATAGCGCGTGATCTCATATCCGAGCTGGTCGGACACCAGGTCCGCTCCACCGGCCCGCTCCACCTCGCCCAGCACGATCCCCTTCGACTCCAGCCGCTGGTACACCGATTCGAGCATCTCGGGAGTAACGGCGAAGGACTCGCTGGAAACCGTGCGCCGCTGCTTCAGTTCGAGAGCGGTCGAGGTGAGCGCGTCGCGGTAACCGGCAACGTTGCCACCCAGCGCGCGGATGAAGGCGCGCTCGCCTGGAGTAGTGGTGTCGCTGCGGACGATCCTGTCGGGAACGATTCCACCGCCGCCCTTCACCGTCCGGCCACCGAAGGTCTGGTAGGTCGGCAGCGAATCGAACCGGACATCGTCGGTGCCGGCAGCAATCGACTCCACGGTACGGACCTGATCTTCCTCACTCGACGACTGCCGCTGGATGCTCCGTCCGCTCGGCGTATACCAGCGGGCGGTGGTGAGCTTCAGCGCCCGGGTGTCGTCGAGTCGGAACAGCGACTGCACCAGACCCTTGCCGAAGGTCGGTGTTCCGATGATCGCCGCGCGGTCGTTGTCCTGGAGCGCTCCGGCGATGATCTCCGCAGCAGAGGCAGTCCACTGATTGACCAGAACTGTCACCGGCATCTCCGGCCACGGCTGATTTCGCTCGGATCCGAAAGTGCGCGACATCCCGTCGGCGCGGCCGCGGGTCGAGACCACCTGCTGACCGCGATCGAGGAAGAGCGAGGAGACGGCGATGCCCTGATCGAGAAGACCGCCAGGGTTCTGGCGCAGATCGAGAATCAGCCGCTTCATCCCTTCCTTGCGGAGCCGTTCGATTTCCTCGTGCAGTTCCTCGGTGGAGGTCTCACTGACCGATGCGAGCTGGACCAGACCGATTCCCTCGCCCAGCATCGTGCCGGGCCTGACCGAACGGAAATGGATCATCTCGCGGACGATCGAGAACTCCAGGAGCTGGGGAATCCCCGGGCGCCTGACCTGGAGCTTCGCTTCGGAGCCCGGTTCACCGCGCAGGGTGCGGACCGCGTCATCCTGCTTGAGTCCCTCGATCGACTTGCCGTTGAGCGAGACGATCTGATCGCCGGCCTCGATGCCGACCTTCTGGGCCGGAGTATCGGGAAGCGGTGCCACCACGGTGATCCAGCCATCGCGGACGTCGATCTGGATGCCCAGTCCACCGTAGTTGCCGGTGGTCTGGACGGTCAGCTCACGGAAGGCTTCTCCCTCGACCAGCGTGGTGTAGGGATCGTGCAGCTCCGCCAGCAGACCGGCGGCAGCCTTGTGAAGGAGAGAGTCATTGGGGAGCGAATCGACGTAGTACGACGACACCGCGCCGAGCACCCGTTCGAAGAGCTGCTCGCCGGAAAGCTTGGGTGAGGATGCGAAGCCGTTGAGCAGCCAGCCGCCGCTCGCGAACGACACGATTCCCACCAGGCCGACTATCCACCACCGGGCACGTCCCGGCTTTTCGCCACGCTCAGTCATCACAATCTCTTTTCCGACGCCGGTCTGAAATGGCCGACGCACCCGGTACTGATTATCTGCCAGGCTGCTTCGAGCACCTCTTCAGGTGACGCAGCAGCATCCAAATGATGCACCCCCGGACCATCTGCCGCCAAGTAGGTCGCGGCAACGCGGTCGTGGAAGGCATGGTCCTCCCGCTCCATCCGGTCGGCGTTCTTGCCTGAAGCCGCCTGTCGTGCCCGTCCGGCCGCAGCCGGCAGGTCGAGCACCAGGGTCACATCGGGCGCCAGCCCACCTGTCGCCGCCCGGTTGAGCCATTCGATCCGCTCCACCGGAAGACCCCGCCCTCCCCCCTGATATGCCAGGGTGGACAGGTCATAGCGATCCGATATCACGAGCCGGCCCTGTTCCAGAGCGGGCAGGATCACCTTGACCACGAGGTCTGCCCTCGCCGTAAGGATGTACAGCAGCTCCCGCTCGTTGCTGAAGCCGCCATCGCTGTCGAGCAGCTCCCGCCGAAGCGCCTCGGCCAGAGGCGTGCCACCGGGTTCCCGGACCCTGACGGGAACCACCCCGGCATGCTCCATCCGCTCGACCAGCCTGCCGGTGAGCGTGGTCTTGCCGGCGCCGTCAGGCCCCTCGACCACGATGAAGCAGCCACGAGCGCTCAAAGCGTGATGATCCCGCTGGTGGCACCCCGCTCGATTCCCTCGGCGATCGACTGGTTGACCCGCTGCATGACCTTGTCCACGTTGGCGCGGGCCACCAGATAGGCCTGGCCGGCAACCGACAGCTCGAACTCCCGGAGCGTGGTCTCGTAGAGCGTCGCCTCCTCCTCCGCAGGCGACTGCCCGGTGGCGAGAAGCTGGTCGAACTGCGCCGTCAGCCGCGAGATGGTCTCCAGCCGCTGCTGCGCTTCCTGGTCGTCGCGGATCGCCTGCTCGGCACGCCGAAGTGCCTTGTATTCATTGGACTGGCCGATCAGGCGGCCAAGTTCCTGTGCCTTCTCGTCGATCATCGTCATCCCCCATGTCGCGCCAGCACGAAGCGGTCGCGATCGAACAGGTCTCTCACAATCGAAACGTCACGCCAGCCGTGAAGTTCCGCCAAGGCCGCAGTCTCCCGAGCCCGGTTGCTGTCCACTTCCATCATCAGCCAGCCATCCTGTCGGAGATGCTGCCGGCCAGTCTCGATCAATCTCCTGATCGCCGTCATCCCGTCGGCGCCGGAAGCAAGTGCCATCGCCGGTTCCCAGTTGCGTACGGAGTAGTCGGCCGCTGCCAGCTCAGCCTCCGTAAGGTAGGGCGGGTTGGAGACGATGAGGTCCACCTGCTCTCCTTCGAGTGGAGCGAGGAGATCGCCGTGTCGCCAGTCGACCTCCAGTCCCAGAACCCTGCCGTTCTCCCGGGCCAGCGCCAGAGCATCGGCAGAAAGGTCGATTCCGATCACGCGGTTGAACTTCCCCTCCTGCCTGAGCGCCAGCGCGATCACTCCGGTACCGGTGCCGACGTCCACAACTGTCCCGGTGGCGATCCGCGCCAGGGCGAGTTCGA
>CAZSPH010000048.1:0-18522 GCA_964608715.1 uncultured Gemmatimonadaceae bacterium
GTCGTCACGCCGATCAGCGGACGGTTCCTGCGAATCATCCTACATCACCCCTTCTGCCGTTTCCCGGACCAGCAGATCCACGACCGCAGTCAGATCGCCGGTGGCCCGCCACACTGCGAGCTGCCGGTCGGCGCTGGTTCCCTCGGCAAGTATCCGGTAGGCATACTCGACCTCCCGGCGCGATCCAAGCTCATCGAGCACGTCGTCGAGGAACCACTCCAGCAGCTCCCCGATCAGCTCCCGCGCCGGGAACTGTTCGCCACGACCGAAATCTATCAGGTTGCCGTCCAGGCCGTAGCGGGTCGCCCGCCACTTGTTTTCCTCGATCAGCGACGGGGCGTACTGGCGGAAGGTGATGTTGTCCCGGCGGAGCTTCCAGAGCTTCGCGATGATCGCCTGGAAGATCGCTCCGATGCAGACCGCCTCCTCGACCCTGGTACAGACGTCGCAGACCCGGAACTCGATGGTCGGGAACTTGTGGTGCGGGCGGACATCCCACCAGAGCTTGCTGGCGTCGGGGATCGACCGGGTCTCCACCATCAGGCTGACGAAATCCTCATAGTCCGACCAGTTGGTCAGGGTCCGGGGAATGCCGGTCCGGGGGAAGGAGCGGAAGACCACACTACGGTAGCTCTTGAGGCCGGTGTTCCGACCCATCCAGAACGGCGAGGAGGTGGACAGCGCCAGCACGTGCGGCAGGAAGTAGCGGCAGACGTTGATCGCGTCGATCCGGAACTCCGGATCCTCGACCCCGATGTGGACGTGAGTACCGAAGATCAGCAGTGACTGCGCCAGTTCCTGGAGGTCTTCCTTCACCCCGATGTAGCGCTCCAGCGGCGTGATCTCCTGATCGATCCACGACGAGAACGGATGAGTTCCTGCCGCCGCAATCCTGAGTCCGCTGCGGGCAGCGAGCTGCATCACCAGACGCCGGAGCCGGATCAGTTCGGCGTGCACCTCCGACGGCGTACGGCAGATCGACGTTCCCACTTCGACCATCGACTGGTGCAGCTCGGGCTTGATCTCGCCCAGGAGAACTGAATCCTCCTGGAGGATCTCGGTGATGTAGCTGCGAAGTTCCCGGGTCTCCGGGTCGATGATCTGGTACTCCTCCTCGATCCCGATCGTCAGCGACGGCGCTTTCATCATCGCGGCTCCGCAATGAGTGTGGGAACGGTGGAACCGCCACCGGCGGTGACATTCACCAGCGTGGAAGTGGAGATCCGGGTCAGCGCTCCCTCGACCCAGCGGCTGTGCCAGCCGAACGGAGCGAGATCGACGATCCGGCGGTCGAGAATCACCTCGCCGTCCTGCCACACCGGATATACCTCCTCCGGCAGAGTGAGACGGTCCTGCACGATGTACGGCTCGGCCACCGCCCGCTGGATGCCCTCGTTCCAGGTGTCGCTGTCGACCTCCCAGCCGAGGATGATACCGGCACCACCGTAGTCATCGTTGGGCTTGAGGACCAGGCGGTCGCGATGGTCGGCAATCCACGGCAGCAGATCGATCGTCTCTCCCATGAACGACGTCTTCCGTTCCTCGACCACCCGGGTCCAGGGAACATGGCGGTCGATCGCAGCAGCCTGTTCGGCAGTGAAGAGTCCGCGATTCTGCTCATCGGTGAGTACCGCGAGCGAGGCCTTCTTGTGGAGCGGCTTGCAGTGGATGCCGTTGACCATGCAGACCGCGCCGTCGCGGGCAGCACGGAAGATCGGATGTTCGATACCGCCCGCAGCCTCCAGCTCATGAAGGAGTACCCGCTTGTAGATCAGGTCGATCCGTTCCCCGTCGGCATCCACCAGCTCGCCGTTCCGGTACTCCACTGCTTCGGGAGTGGTAATCCGGCAGGGAACCCCGTGCGAGGAGAGGTAGTCGCTGCAGATCCGGAACTCGCTGGTGGTCGGGACGTCATCCCAGTCGATGATGGCCACCGACGGGATGGTTCTGGTACCGGAATGCGAATGCCAGCAGTCGAGCAGCGTACCGATCAGGTTGGGCCGCGCCTGCAGCGGAGTGACGCGCCACTCTGCGGCGAAGCGGTGCATCACCGGCAGCGTCATGAAGATCTCGGAGAGGACATCTCCGTAGCCGGGGCCGGCGGGTGTCTCGGCGTTGATCTCGGTGAGATGCGGAACGCCGGTGTGCGGATCGAGGAACAGATCGAGACGCGACAGTGGTGATGAGACGGGCGGACGCGGTGTTGCCGCGATCAGCGTCTCCTCCCAGTCGTTGAGCCGGAACTGGGCCCTGAACGACCGGTCTTCCGCTGCCGCCCGGTCGACCGCCCGCAACGCACCGAGCAGTTCGGCCCCGGCGTCGCAGACCTCTTGATAGACGGCTGGCGACAGGAAACGGGGGCGGAGGACGTTGCACAGCGGGCGATCGCCGAAGGTCAGCCCGCTGGTATGCTGCGCTCCGGTCAGCATTGCAGCACTGGCTTCGGCCAGTGATGAATCGATCAGCAGCTCATGCCAGCGCTCGATCGCTCCGCTCATATGCTACCGCCTCAGTCGTGGCTGGGTGATCAGATGCTTCGCCTTCGGAACCGGCGGTTCATTCTTCTCCAGCGCCATCCCGATGGTCAGGTCAGCCATCTGCTGCACCACCCATTCGAACCACTTCGGTCCGAGCGAGTAGATGTCGAAGTCAGGGGCCGGGTTCATGAAGTCGATCGCGTAGGGGATGCCATCCCGCATCGCGAACTCGATCGAGTTCATGTCGTAGCCGAGGGCACGGACCAGGGTACGCGCCTGCTCGATGATCAGGTCGAGAGTTTCGCGCGGCAGGTAGTCCTCGGAGTCGTGGTACTTCCGCTCCTTCGGATCGTACTTGATGGGCACGACACGGTCGCGACCGATGCAGATGCAGCGGACGAACTCATCCCACTCGATGAACTCCTGCACGATCATCTGGAGCAGGCCGGAGTCGTTGTAGTGCTGGAGCAGTTCGTCGAGCGTGCGGCAGACGTAGACATCGCGCCAGCCGCCGCCGTGGGCATCCTTCAGGATGCACGGCAGACCGACATGATCGATCACCGCCTGCCAGTCGAGCGGGAACTCGAGATTGCGGAGGGACTCATCGTGCTTGATGCCCGGGGTGTACTCCTTGTTGGGCAGGAGCATCGTCTTCGGCGAGCGGATGTCGTTGGCCTCGGCGAGTGTCGCGCCGAAGAACTTGTCGTCGGCGGTCCACATCAGCGGCGAGTTGATCACGCGGGTGCCGCGCACCACCGCATGCTTGAGCCAGCTCCGGTAGAACGGCACCTCGTGGGAGATCCGGTCGACCACCACATCGTAGCGCATCTCCGAATCGAGCGCGGGAGTGCCGAGCTTGACGTACTCGGCCACGACGCCGGCATCGCGGCGGGCGACCTCTTCGATGAATGCGGGAGGCCATGACCACTCGCGTCCCACCAGCAGTCCGATACGCTTGAGCTTTCTGTCAGTCTTCATGTTGATCCTCAGTCGTGTCCACCGATGTAGAGTCGCAGCATCTGTCGCCACCAGGGCCAGTCATGGGCCCAGCCGTCCCAGATCCGCAGGGCATTGCCGATGCCGCGCTGCCAGAGCATTCCGGAGAGTTCGGCGTTCTGGCGGCAGAGAGTGTCGTCACGACCGACGGCGAGAATCAGGTCGAGGCGCTGCAGTGCCGCGATCCGTTGCGGATCCTGCTCGTGACGGAGAAACGCTGCCGGGTTGTAGAAGTAGACCAGGTCATCCGACCAGCCGTTGGTCAGCCTGGTGATGTCGCACAATCCGCTCATCACCAGGGCCCGGCCGACCAGATGGGGGTAGCGGGTGGCGAAGCAGAGGGCGTGGTAGCCGCCGAACGACGATCCTGCGGTGATCACGAAATCGTTCGGATTCCGCTCCGCCGTTGCGGGGAGTACCTCGTCGCGGAGATACGCATCGTAGCGGGCATGCCACTCGGCGCGATCGCGGTACGGAATCGATTCGTCGTACCAGCTCCGTTCATCCTCGCTCGGTACGCAGACCAGTTGCAGCGCGCCCGCTTCGAGCCAGTCGCCGACGGCATGGCACATGCCCTGGTCCTCCCACTCGCGATTCCATCCCATCGACGACGGGAAGACGATCACGCGGGGACCGGCGTGTCCATGTATCCGACATTCCATCGAACGGCCGTGCAGCGCAGGGCTGTTCCAGGTAAGGGTGGTGCGTTGCCACATGGTGGTGATTCCCGATCTGGGCGGAATGGCTGATCGCCAATGATGGCATGTTGCCGTCGGTCAGGCTAGGGGGGTGGGACAGGAAGGACTTGACGCCGGAACGAAGGGGGGGGGACGTTGTTCCTTGGAGCCCGGAGCTGAGGTACTTTTCCCTTGGACGATGGGTTCCGATTCCAACATCATTCATGAGGAGGAGTTATGAGACTGCTCGTGACCACGATGGCCGCTGTCGTCGGGCTGGCGATATCGACCACCCAGCTCAAGGCCGAGCCGGAGGTCGTCTGCGCATGGTGCGTGGAGGTGACCGACGGGCTCGGCAACACTCAGCATGGGTTTCCGAACCCGACGGACCCGTGTACCGGATCCGCACCTAACTGGGGGAGCAAGAGTTACTGTGCCCGTTGTGGCGGGACTAGCGAGTGCCATGGTTTCAACGAGCCAGTATCGGACGGTGAGTGCCATCGGAAGTGTGGGCCCGAAGGTGATGACCTCGCTCAGAGGATGACTGACCTCCTGGATGCCGGTGATCTGAAGGCTCTCGCGATGCTCATGAAGGAGACTCATACCGAGCTTGAGCTTACTTTCATCTCCGCCGGTGGTCGGATCGAGGTCGTGGCAAACTGCAACCCGTCTCAGGTGGCTGCCCACATCGTCGTACCGAAAGACGTCCGAGAGACTCTGCAGTCGCTCCTGTCCTGAGCCCATCACGTGATCGTTGTAAGGCTGAATGATGGCCAACGGGAGTTGGCGACTACGGAGAGAACTGGCGACCGAGAGGTGGTTCGCAGGTGGACCACCTCTCGGTCACTGGCTGTTGCCATGGTCATGGTCGTGACAGGGGCATGTGGTGGTGCCGTTGATTCGACTGGAGGAGCGGCCAGTTCCTACGATATGGCAGATTCCAGCGGAGTGCGGATCGTACACAATCGCACGCCGGTGGCAGAGCATCCGTGGACCATTGGTTCGGAGCCTCGCCTCGTGATCGGCGGAATGGTGTCGGACGAACTCCTGCATCGGGTCGTCGGTGCTGTACGGACTCCTGATAGCATGATCGCGGTTCTGAACGGCAACCCGGTTCAGGTACTGCTTGTCGATCGGAGCGGGGTCGTCGTACGGACTTTTGGTCGAGATGGCGGAGGTCCGGGAGAGTTCCGTCGTCCGGTCCACATTTCGACCGACGATGCAGGCATCATCACGGTCTGGGATGCCGATTTTGGTCCGGGTTACGGATTCGATAGCTCTGGTCGCCTGGTCAAGGAACATCACCTTGACCTTGAGCGTCTGCTGTCTGCGCTGGGATCGGGAACAGGTGCAGAATACAGGGTTCCGCTTCCAGGGCACGGTATTCTCGTACCAGTGGCTAGGAGAGGGACGACTACCGGTCCAACGACTTCATGGCATGCTCGGTGGGGGCTCAAGTCCTATCTCATCATGGACTCCCTGTATCAGGTTACCGATGCGGGAACCTATTACTCCGGAGTTGACGCGGTGAAGGTTCAAGCTTCCGGGGCTGGTATCATGGTTGCTCCGTTGTTGTTTCATCTGAGCCACGCAGTTGCCTCGGTCACGCCGTTCCGGCTTCATCTATCGGATGCCGCACGTTATCTGGTCGATGTTCGGGATAGTCGCGGTCAGTTGCTGATGAGTATTCGCAAGGCACACGTACCCCGTCAGATCGACGATACCCTCCGTGCCCGCCTTGATCGAGATATTGGCGCTCAGTATCGGACACTTCCCGAATCAGAGTACAGAGCCGCCAAGGCGGTGCTTCCGGATCCTAGCAAGTTTCCGGTAATCCTGGGGTTGCTGGTTGATGCCCATGGGAATCTCTGGGTTCGAGAAACGATGCGCGAGTGGAGCGTCTTTGACTCTGAGGGCGTTTGGGTCACAACGGTCGACGTCCCGCTGTTCAAGATCTATGAGATCGGTGATGATTACGTTCTCGGACTGTCGGTGGATCCGGATGGACTGGAGTCGGTAGTGGAGCTGGCACTGGACCGTCGCTGAACCACCACGGTTATCCGTGCGCGGCATAGACAGGAAGCCGGGAGCGGTAGTCACCTGCGGAGTGATGTCGCTGTTCAGGATGATCGGTTGGTTTCCCTCTCTCGCTGTATACCTGCATCCCCACCAACTGCACCGATTCCCGGGAGCGTCATCCAGTGTTTCCGGGTCCGGGTGGCCCACGACCCCTCATCGTGGTCTCCTTCCGGATCCTCCAGGTAGTGGAGATCCCTGCCCATCACCCAGCCACGATCCAGCAGCAGATCGCGGAGAGTGCGGACATCGAAGACGGTATCATCGCCCTCGTTCAGGCCGACATCGAGCCAGATCGTACCCTTGCGGTGTCGCGGCAGCGAGCCGATCCAGCGGAAGATCTCCCCATCGGCATACCAGAGAGCGGGGCTCATTACCCAGGCTGCGCCGAAGACTTCAGGCAGCGCCAGATGACCGTAGAGAGATACCAGCCCGCCCATGGACGACCCGCCGAGGGTGGTGCTGCCGGGGTCGGGCCGGGTCCGGAAGGTCCGGTCGATCAGCGGTTTGACCACCGAGGCCACCCAGCGGACGTACTCGTCGCCATTGCCGTTTCCCCTGACCGGGTCGTCGAAGGGGGCATACTCCAGAATCCGGCCGGCGCCCAGATTGGGGATCCCGACCAGGATCGCGGGGAGGTCCTCTCCCTGCTTCTCGAGCGTCTCCAGCAGCTCCCAGTGGCCCGCGTAGGCGGTACCGGGATCGAAGAGATTCTGGCCGTCCTGCAGGTAGATCACCGGGTAGCGCCGGGTCACGTCGTCGTCGTAGCTGGGAGGGGTCGCTACCAGGATGGTCCTGGTGGCCTCGCCCGGCCCCGCGATATCGGGTAGGTCGTGAAGCATCGGGGGAAAAGTAAGGGCGCGGCATGCCGCGCCCTTACAAATCAGCACCATCTGAAACTCAGAACGTCGCCGTGACGCCCCCCAGCACCCGCCGGCCGATCACCGAGCCGCCATAGAGATGATAGCGCTGCTGATCGAGGATGTTGGTTCCGGTGGCGAAGACCCGGAAGTTGGGATTGAACTGATATCCCAGCGAGGCGTTGATCGTCTCACTGCTCGGCACCTGGCCGACATAGACGCCTGCGGCCCAGTCGTAGCCCGCCACCATCCTCAGCGAGAGGTTGGCGTCGAAGCCGCTCCGCGCTCCCTCGTAGGCGAGGGTGATGGTTCCCTTGCGCGAGGGAGTATTGGGAACGAGCTGGTCGCCGGCCTGCTGACTCTTCACCTCGAACTCGAACAGCGACAGCGAGCCGTCGATCCGGACCTCGGGGGTGGCCTGGAAGCCGAGCCCGAAGTCGACACCCTTCTGATCGACCTCGCCCTCGTTGGTGTAGGAAACCACGATTGCGGTGTTGCCGTCCTCGGTGCGGGTGAGGCCGGCGCCCGCGAGCCGGGTGGCCGGGTTGTCCAGCAGGGTGTTGGTGACTGCATCTTCCAGCGGACCGCGATACGCCTCCGGTACCGCCCCGGGGGCTGTCCAGCGTCCGAACGTCGGGTTGACGCCCGGCAGCAGGTCGGTGACGAAGTCCTTGATGTTGTTCATGTACGCATCGACCGTCACGTACATCTTCGGCGAGATCGACCCCTTCCAGCCCACTTCGTAGCCGATGGTCTTCTCGACGTCGAGATTGGCGTTGCCGCGAGCCCATACCGGCACCGCGCTGCTGTTGCTGAAGAGCTGTCCTTCCGGTACACCGGCCAGTGCGGGACCGAGCGGCGAGGCCCGCATGCCGGCCTCGAGAGCAGTGAAATTGACCGGCTGGCCTGCCGCCGCACGCAGGTAGAATTCGGAGTAGTTCGGGGTCTGGAAGGCCCGGTTCACCGTCACGCGGAAGGAGTGGTTCTGGTTCGGTGCGAAGACGATACCGCCCTTGGGTGACACCTGGCCCTCGAAGAGGTCGCCCTCGTCATAGCGCGCCGCACCGACCAGCCTGATCTGATCGGTCACCCGGTACTCGAGCTGGCCGTACACCGAGTAGACCTTGTCGCCGCGCTCATCATCCTCGGGGCGCATCAGCGTTCCCTCGGTGTTGACGTTGTACTGCCGGAATGATGTCCCGGCAATCAGCTTGCCGGCGCCACCCGCGAAGCCGGTGTTTCCCTGCGCCTCGATGTGGAAGATGTTCGCCTTCTCGATCAGCGGAGCGCCGCTGGCGAGTGAGTACTGCGGTTCCTTCGACTCGCGGCCATTCCAGAACGAGAAGACGTTGAGGCGGCCGGAGTTGTAGGCCACCCGGCCGTAGGGCTTGAACCCCTTCACCACCTGCACCCGGCCGATGCCGGTCACCAGGATCTCGTTCTCGACCTGCGACATCCCGCCCTCGGCGGTGACCACACCGCCATTGTCGAGATAGTGGTCGAGCCTGGCGGTGCTGTAGAGCGCGGTGATCGGATTCCGATCGCCGACGGCGACGCGACCGGTCCCGAGAGTCTGGCCCTCGAGCGGACGGGCCTCGAAGGAGGTCTTCGGAATCACGATGTCACCGGAGGCATCGGCGTATTCGCGCTTCAGGTCGAGCGAGTCGACGGCAGTGCGCGACCGCGACCAGGTGTCGTTGGTTGCATAGCCGGCATTCACCCGGAGGCCCCAGCGGCCTTCGCCGAACACTCCGGCCCAGCGGCCGTCGACCTTCATCGACGACAGTTCACCGCCCGAGACGGAGAGGCGCGCTCCCTGCGACTCGCGCGGCGAGAGTGTGGTCATGTTGATCACGCCGGCGAAGGCGTTGGCGCCGTAGAGGGCCGAGCCGGGACCGCGGACCAGTTCCATGCCGGCCAGTTCGTCCATTGCCACCGGCAGCGAGTTCCATTCCTGCGAGCCGAGGAACGCGATGGCGAGATCGCGGCCGTCGAGCAGGGTGAGAACGCGCCGGTTGAGCGACGAGTTGAAGCCGCGGGCATTGATGTTGAAGTCGTTGACACCACTCTGTACCAGGTCGACGCCGGGGGCCTGTGCCAGTGCCAGCGGGGCCTGACCGGTCGGGGCGGTGTTCTGCAGAACACGCGGGTCGATCGAGGTGACGGCGGCCGGAGCATCGACGATCCGCTCCGGCTCGCGCGATGCAGCGGTCACCGTCAGATCGGCGAGCGATACCGGTTGCGGATCCATCGTGATGTTCACCACGGTTTCTCCGGAGCCGGTCACGGTGACCTGGCTTTCCATCGGAGCGTAGCCGACCCAGCGGAAGACCAGGGTGTGTGTCCCGGCGGGAACGCGCTGCAGGACGTACCGTCCGTTTGCGGCAGTTGCCGTGGCCAGTCCTGTGCCCCTGACGGATATCTGCACACCACCGAGGGGAGCACTGTCGCCGCTTCGCACAACTTCACCACGTACCGTGCCGGTGGCCTGAGCGACCGCCGACGACACCCAACCTGCGGTGAGTGTCATCATGGCGACGCTGGCGAGCCGAACGTTCCTCAGGAACATGCGGACTACCTCTGCGTTGTTGGTGGAATGATGCCCTGATTCCGGATGGTCCGGATAGCTGCCATTCTCAAGATGTCAGGGGCGAGCTGGATTTGGGAAGGGGGAAACTGCTGCCCGAAAGGATCCGACCACCTGGGCCGCCGTGGTCATGCCGTCGATCTCTCCGACCGACCGGCCCGCCTGCCACGGCCCGCCCCCGCCGTCCGGTCGATAGGAGGCCCGCCTCAGCCTGAAAATCGAGCGGATGGAATGGAACAGGCGCAACCAGTGACGGGTCCGCTGCCGCCGGATCAGCAGTCGGACCAGCGGGCCCGCCTTCGTTCCCTCGCGCTCGATCGCAGCGGTCCTGATGACCGCTACCGGTACCCCGGTGATCCGTTCGGAATGGACGATGTCTCCGGCATCAGCGGCGACGATAGCCGCCTTGTAGGCTGCCGATGCGCTGCATTCCTCCGTGGCGATGAACCTGGTGCCGCACTGGACCGCCGCGTAGCCGATATCGAGCATCCGGCGGAAGCCGTCGGGGCTGCCCACTCCCCCCGCGCCGACCACCGGCACACCGAATGGAGCGAGTTCGTCAAACAACCGTTCGGCGCTGCGCTCACCGGCATGACCGCCGGCATCGCGGTTGACCGCGATCAGTCCATGTACCCCGCCCTTCATTCCCTTTTCGGCCCACTTCGCCTCGGTGACATCGTGGTAGACGATCCCTCCCCCTGATGCCACCATGTCGACCACCCAGGCAGGGTTGCCGAGCGAGGTGATGAAGAAACGGATGCCCTCTTCCAGCGCGACTCCGATCCATTCCTCCATTCTGCGGCGGTATCGCGCGGACGATTTCTCGATCAGCGCGTTCATGCCCACCGGTCGATCGGTGAGTGTGCGGATGTACCTGATTCCGGAGCGGAACTCGTGGCCGTGGACGAAGGTGAGCGAGAGCGGCTGGATCACGCCGAGTGCTCCCGCGGCGGAGATCGCGGCGACCAGTTCCGGGTTGGAGCAGGGGTACATCGGGCCGCCGATCAGCGGAACGTCGGCTCCGGACTGATCGAGGAATCGCCGCTGCATCGCGTCGTTCATCGGTCATTCCCTGCGGGAGACCTCATCCGCCGGCCCGCTGGAAGAGCGTGCGCGGATTCGGAGTCAGCTCCAGGGTGGGCTTGATGATCGCGAAGAACGGTGACACGTCGAAGTCGCGCGGGACGTAGAGCGAGTGATGGAGGATGTGCATCGTCTCGCGGAGTTGGATGTTCGAGCCGATCTCCCTGCTGCCGCTCCGCAGCACGTCGATGCGGGGAAGGATCGGGTAGCCGACCTCCTGGAACGCCTCCGCGATCATCGAGGAGCAGATTGCGCGGGTCGGGTCACCGCTGCCCAGCGCGATCAGATGACGGCGCCACTGCGCCGGTACCGGTGGAGTGGCGATGAAGTAGCGGGCCAGATCGACGATGTTCTTCAGGTCGTATTTCTGGCCGACCCGTCGCAGCACGACCTCGATGATGGTCCTGACCTCGCCATCCGAGAGGCCAACCGGCCGGCAGATCCTGGTGTGGAGTGACGAGTACTTCGACAGCGGCACCAGTCGCACCCCCTCGGCGACATCGGCCTCTATCAGTATCGCTGACTCCGTACTGGGCGTTGCCTCGGGGTCGGGTTTCGCGATGCAGAGCGCCGAGTGCGACCAGCTCGACTGGGTGAGGTACTTGATGCCGGCTGCGATTCGGGATGACCCTTCCACCAGCAGTACGTCGCCGGGGCGCAGCGTGCGGGCCAGCATTCCCGGCTGCGCCGTCGCGACCCGGAGAGATTCGTACCGCGGTCGGCTGAGGTAGCGCGCGAACGCCCGCCCCAGTCGGCGGAGGAGACCTGTCACCGGACGAAGATCACGGCTGATCGGAGAGTGGTCGCACCCAGATGTTACGGAACCTGACCAGTTCGCCGTGGTCCTGGAGTCCGATCGGCTGGCGATCGGGATGTGCCTCGTAGGGAGCACGCACCCGGTGCGAGGTCGGGCCGATCAGCACCGCATCCTCGTGAACCAGGATTCCGTTGTGGAAGACCGTCATCCGGGCCGGCACCGTCAACTGTCCTGCTTCGTCGAATCGGGGGCGACGGAAGATGATGTCGTAGCTCTGCCATGATCCTGGCGGCAGCGAGGCATTTACCAGCGGGGGATACTGGCCGTAGATCGATCCGGCCTGACCGTCGGCATAGGTGATGCTCTCCCACGAATCGAGCACCTGCACTTCGTAGCGTCCCATCAGGAAGACACCACTGTTGCTGCGATCCTGGCCTTCACCCCTGGGAGGCGAAGCGGTCCGCCATTCGACGTGGAGCTGGACATCGCCGAAATGCTCCACCGTCTCGATCGATCCGCTGCCGGGAACCACTTCCATGGCGCCGCCCTCGACCAGTCGCCATCCTGCTGGTCGGACCTCGTCGCCGCTGCGGCGCCAGGCGTCGAGGGAGCGGCCATCGAACAGCACCACTGCGTCGGCGGGAGGTTGCAGGAGAACCGGTCCGGCGGGATGGACCACCGGCGGGCGGGCCCGGTCCATCGAATGGATCGGCCACTCGGCGGGGTTGCTCTGGGCCGGCAGCACCAGCGGGGCGAGGAGAAGAAGCGGCATCAGGCGGGAGGTCATGCAGGGCTCCGATGGGGAGGGGCAGCGTAAATCTACAGGTGCACGGTGTCTTTGCGAGGCGGCCGCCGGCCGCCTCGCAATGACGGTGCCCCTACACCACCCCGACCCAGTCCCCGTAACCCGCCTCCGCCATCTCCTCCACCGGGATGAACCGGAGCGAGGCGGAATTGATGCAGTACCTGAGTCCGTTGGGAGCGGGGCCATCGTCGAAGAGATGGCCGAGGTGCGAGTCAGCATCTGCCGAGCGGACCTCGGTACGGATCATCCCGTGTGAGCCGTCGGTCTGTCCGGTCACTGCCGCGGAGTCGATCGGTCGGGTGAAGGACGGCCAGCCGGTTCCCGAGTCGAACTTGTCGCGCGAGGAGAAGAGCGGCTTTCCCGAGACGACATCGACGTAGATGCCGGCCCGGTGCTCGTTCCAGTAGGCATTCCGGAACGGTGGCTCGGTGGCACTGCACTGCGTCACCGCGAACTGTTCGGCGGAGAGCCTGTTCTCCAGCTCTTCACGGGTCGGTCGGGCGGTCACATCATCATCGGACACGGAAACCTCCTTGACTGGGTCCATACCCGAGCAACGACGCCGGGCAGTCGATGGTTCCATCCTCAACGCCGGGGCGGCGGATCGCGTAGATTCCGGTGTTCGCCACATTCCCTTCCATGTCATCGGAGAACACCTGATGTCCCTGTCTGTCAGACTCGCCGGGATCGTTGCGTCCGGGCTGCTGCTGGCGCCGGGCCTCACGGCCCAGCGGACTGCCGCCGAACCGCTGCGAACCTGGGCCATTACCGGGGCCAGGGTCGTGCCGGTATCCGGCTCCACCCTCGAACGTGGTACCATCGTCGTCCGCGGAGGCGTGATATCCGCGGTCGGCGCCAACGTGGCCGTACCCGCCGATGCCCAGGTGATCGACGGCGCCGGTCTCACCGTATATCCCGGGTTCATCGACTCCTACAGTTCGCTGGGCATGCCGAGCGGTGGTGGTGGCCAGGCCGCTGCCGGCGCTGCCGCCGCTCAGGCCGCAGCAGCCGCCCGACCGAATCTCGCGCCCAATTCGACCTATGGCGCTGGCCTCCAGCCGGAGATCACGGCTGCCAGCGCGCTGACCGTCGAGTTCAACACTTTCGACCAGGCCCGCGCCGCCGGGCTTACCGCAGCGCTGACCGCCCCCTCCGGCGGCGTCTTCCGCGGCCAGTCGGCAGTGGTGGCCCTCGGTACCGGCGCTCCCGCAGCCCTGGTGGTGGCCTCGCCGGTTGCCCAGCACCTCGGTTTCTCCCGCGGTGGTGGCGGCTTCGGGGGTGGTGGAGGCGGCTATCCGGGATCGCTGCTCGGTGTAATGGCCCAGTTCCGCCAGCAGCTCCTCGATGCCCAGCACTACGGTGCCCAGAGCGCCGCCTATGCCCGCAATCCGCGCGGAATGGCACGTCCTGCCCACGACCCCTCGCTGGAGGCACTGCAGCCGGTGATCAGGGGCGAGCAGCCGGTGATCTTCTTCGCCAACACCGAGCGCGAGATTCTCCGCGCCCTCGATCTCGGCAAGGAGTTCGGGCTCAAGCTGATGGTCGCCGGTGGCAATGAGGCCTGGAAGGTTGCCGATCGCCTAAAGGCCGAAAATGTGCCGGTACTGCTGTCCGTCAACTTCCCCCGTCGCACTGCACAGGGTGGCGGCGGAGGGTTCGGCGGCGGTGGCGGCGGTGCAGCCGCCGGTCAGCCGGAGGCACTCTCGCTTCTCACCACCCGGGTCGAGCAGCCGCTCGGTCCGAAGCGGCTGGCGGATGCGGGCGTGCGGTTCGTGCTGCAGCCCGGCGCCAACTACACCGAGTTCGTCAACAATCTTCGCCGCGCAGTCAGCGCCGGTCTTCCCGCCGACCGGGCGCTCCGTGCGGTTACGCTCGGACCGGCCGAACTGCTGGGCGTCGCCGACCGGATGGGGAGCATCGAGACCGGCAAGATCGCCAATCTGACGATCACTACCGGCGACATCTTCCAGAATGGAACCAGGGTGTCACGGATTTTCGTCGATGGTGTGCCGTTCGAGTTCGCCGCACCGGCTGCTCCCGCCGCCTCCACTCCCACCCAGAGGACACAGTGATCCGGTCAACCGTACTGGCGGCGCTGGTTCTCGCCGCTCCGATGGCGGCCCAGACGGCGCCGACCACCCTGATCCGCAACGCCACCGTGATCACGATGGGGCCGAGCGGTACCATGCCGAACACCGACGTGCTGCTCCGTGACGGCAGGGTCGCTGCGATCGGCAGCAACCTGAACGCACCTGCGGGAGCGGTGACAGTCGATGCCACGGGGAAGTATCTCCTCCCCGGCATCATCGATCCCCATTCTCACATGATGAGCGATGGAATCAACGAAGGATCGCTTTCGATTACCTCGATGACCCGGATGTCGGATGTTCTCGATCCGAGCCGGATCAATGTCTATCGCGCGCTTGCCGGCGGAACCACCACTCTCAACATCCTGCACGGATCGGCCAATACCATCGGCGGTCAGAGTGCGGTGGTGAAGCTCAAGTACGGTCGACCGCTCTCCGAAATGATGATGCCTGGTGCCAAGCCCGGCATCAAGTTCGCACTCGGCGAGAACGTGACCCGCAAGAACAGCAACGTCACTGCCACGACGGTCCGGCGTTACCCGACTACCCGCATGGGTCAGGCCGAAGTAATCCGTGATGCCTTCGCCCGGGCGAAGGACTATCAGGCGGAGTGGAGCGACTATCGCGCCCGGCTGGCCCGCCGCGAGGCCAATCTCGTTCCTCCCCGCCGCGATCTCGAACTCGAGCCGCTGGTTGAGGTGATGGAAGGGAAGCGGCAGATCCACTCGCACGGCTACCGTGCCGACGAGATGTTGACGCTGCTGGAGATCGCCGACGATTACGGCTTCAAGGTGGCAGTGCTGCAGCACGCACTCGATGCCTACAAGATCGCCCCCGAGATCGCCGCTCATGGCGCCTCGGTCTCGACCTTCGCCGACATGTGGGGCTACAAGATCGAGGCATATGACGCGATCCCCTACAACGCTGCGATCACGATGAGGGCGGGGATTCTCACCACCCTCAATTCCGATGACGACGGTCGGGCGCGACGAATGAACATCGAGGCCGCCAAGCTGGTCCGCTATGGCGGACTGACCGAGGATGAGGCGCTGGCGCTGGTCACCATCAACGGCGCGAAGCAGCTCGAGATCGATCACAAGGTCGGCTCGATCGAGGTGGGCAAGGACGCCGATGTGGTGATCTGGAATGCCCATCCGCTCTCGGTCTACGCGAGCCCCGACAAGACCTTCATCGATGGCGAAGTCTTCTTCGATCGCGAGGCCGATCTCAAGGCGCGCGATGCGGCCGCGACCCGTCGCGCCGAACTGGAGAAGGCCGAACCGAATCAGCTTCCCGCCGCGCGCGGCGGTGCCGCTGGCGGCCGCGGCCCCGGTGGCGCGGCCCAGACGCCGGGACAGGAGAACAACCGATGATCCGCAGAGTTTCTGCCCTTGCAGCAGCGGCACTAACCGTCGCCGCGATACCGGCCGCCGCACAGCTCGGCTCGCACAACCCCGAGCCCGGTCCCCGTACCACGGTGGCCATCCGGAATGCCCGGATCGTCCCGGTCAACGGTCCCGAGATCGTCGGCGGCACGCTGGTGATCGCTGACGGCAGGATCCAGGCGATCGGTGTCAACGTCACGATTCCACAGGGTGCCCGGATCATCGACGGTACCGGTCTCTCGGTGTATCCGGGCATGACCGAGGCCGGCAGCCAGATGGGTCTCCGCGAGATCGAGTCGGGAGCGAACGCGACCAATGATCTCGCCGAGGTCGGTCGCTTCAATCCGAACATCCAGGCGCTGTCGGGCGTCAATCCGCATTCGGCTCATATCGGCGTCTCGCGGGTGGTCGGCATCACCAACGTGATCACCAGGCCCTCCGGCGGAGTGATCTCCGGCCAGGCCGCTCTTCTCAATATGGCTGGTTTCGTTGCCTCCGAGATGGCGGTGGTTCCTCGCACCGCGATGGTGATCTCCTATCCCGGTATCGGCGGGGGCGGCGGCGGTTTCCGCGGCGGCGGTGCCGCTGCGACGAATGAACCGGTGACTCCGCTCGACTCGCTCAACATGCTGCTCGATGCCGCTGCCGCCTATGGCAAGGCACTCGATGCTCATGCGGCGAATCCGTCGTCGCCGCGACCTAAGACCGATCTCTTCCTTGCGGCACTCGTGCCGGTGGTGCGTGGTGAGATGCCGGTGATGTTCCCGGCCGAGACCGAGACCGCGATCAGGACCGTGGTGGGATACGCCAAGGAGCGGGGTCTCAAGCCGATCATCGTCGGCGCGCGCGATGCGTGGAAGATGACCGACTTCCTGGTCGAGAACGATGTTCCCGTCATCTATTCACGGACCCAGTCGCTTCCCTCCAGCGAGGACGACCCGTACGATGCCAACTACTCCGCGCCGGCCAAGCTCGCCGCGGCAGGGGTGAAGTTCGCAATTTCCTCGGGTGAGGCCGATCCCGACATCCGTAACCTGCCCTATGTCGCGGGCATGGCTTCGGCCTTCGGTCTGAGCAGGGAGGATGCGCTCAAGGCGGTGACGCTATGGCCGGCCGAGATCTTCGGTGTCGCCGATCAGATCGGCTCGCTGGAGGTGGGCAAGATGGCGAACCTGGTGGTCACCAACGGTGATCTCCTGGAGGCCACCACCGACACGAAGTACCTCTTCATCGATGGACGCAACGTTCCGCTCGGCACCCGTCACTCCGATCTCTACGACATGTTCAAGGATCGGATCGGGCCGAAGCAGCAGGCGGATCTCAGGCCGTAGCGCACACCGCCCCCGGCGAAGCGTAGGGGCGCAGCATGCTGCGCCCCTACGCGTTTTACGGAATCGTCCTCACCACCATTGATGCCGGATCCGCGGTCTCGCGGACAATGAACTGTGCCGGCGATCCGATCGGCAGCCAGGCCTTGCCGTCGGAGGCGGTGAGCGCACCGGTTGCCGGATGGACGAACCGGCCGCGGACGTCCACGGTATCCAGCGCGATGCCGCCTTCGAGATCGCCCACTTCCACCACTCTGCCGTTGGTCCTCGCGACCGCATCCTGATAGTTGATCGAGATGTCGGCCACTACGGGCGCCTGACCCGGCAGTACCAGTGTTCCGCCCACCATGATCACATCGGTCGCACCACCGGCGTTGAAGAGCAGATTCTCGTAGTGGTCGGGATCGACGTCGCGGTATGAGCCGGTGGCGATCGCATCCAGCGACTGGAGGATCAGCCCGGCATTCACGCCGCGCAGCTCCTGCTTCTCCGGGTCTCCTGCCAGCGCTCCTGCCTCGATCAGAACGGTGCTGGTACCCCAGGACTGGATCAGGTCGCCGAAGGCGCGCGGGTTGAAGGTGTCATCGTACTTGGCGGTGATTCCCGGACGGTAGTCTTCCATCGCCTTGGCCATGCCGGCAGCGATCAGGCGGGCTCGGCTGCGGACTTCCCCCCAGCTCCGTTCCTGGTCGGCTGCGGGAGCGAGCAGCGCGATCGCTGCCTGACCACCGCCGCGACCGACCCGGGTGCGGGCTCCCTGGTCGTGCAGGTTGAAGCCGAACTCCGGCTGGAAACCGTCGCGGACGCTCTTGAGAGTGCGCGCCTCCGGGGTGGAGAGCCGCCGCGCATCACGATTCACATCGATTCCCGTCGCATTGTGCCGCTGAAAGATCTCGGCGCCATCGGGATTGAGCATCGGGATGAACACGATGGTCAGGTTGTCGCGAAGGCGGGTGGCGAGCGGATTGCTGCGGTCGGCAGCGAGGAAGGCGAAGATGTCGGCCAGCGACATCGACGCGGTGGGCTCGTCGCCGTGCATCTGCGACCAGAGCAGCACCCGCGTGGGACCGTTGCCCCAGGTCACCTTCCTGATCTCGCGGCCCTGCAGCGAGCGGCCGACCTCCTCGACCTTGAAGTCGGGCGACCTGAGAGCCGGAGCCATCGCCCGCCAGTAGAGGTCGTGGGTAAAGTGCCGCTGGGTGATCTCGGGGACGCGATGGGTATTGGAGAGCGCCATGTAGTCGGTGAGCGGCAGCGTTCCCTGCGCCATCACAGGCGCTGCGGCAACGGTCAGCAGGAGGAAGGATGCGGCGAAACGCATGGTCGACCCGTGGTTCTGGATGGTTGATGGCGACGGCAGTCCGTCGGCGACCCGGGAATGATAGCTTTGAATCACCCCGCAAC
>CAZSPH010000049.1:0-17957 GCA_964608715.1 uncultured Gemmatimonadaceae bacterium
ATTGCGCTGATCTACGGTGCCACCGGCCAGTTCAACCTGGTGCTGATCGGCTCGCATTTCGCCGGCGCCGAACCGACGCTGATGGCCAAGGCCGGTATGGCGATGCTGTTGATCGGTTTCGCGTTCAAGGTCGCGGCGGTGCCGTTCCATGCCTGGGCCCCCGACGTCTATGAAGGCTCGCCGACACCGGTGACCGCTTTCATGGCCGCAGGTGTGAAGGCTGCCGCGTTCCTGGCGCTGATGCGGGTACTGGGCGAGGCACTGCCCGCGTACGTGGAACTGTGGCGGCCGGTGCTGGCCACGATAGCGATCGTAACGATGATCGTCGGCAATCTGGTGGCACTGGCCCAGCAGTCGCTCAAGCGGATGCTGGCATACAGCGCCGTGGCGCATGCCGGCTATCTCTTCCTCTCGCTCTGGTCGCATTCCGACGCCGGTACTGCCGCGGTGCTGATCTACCTCCTCGGCTACTCGCTGGCGACGGTGGCAGCATTCGGGATTCTGGCGTCGATCGAACGCGCCGGTGCCCGTACCGTGCTGATCTCCGATCTCGAAGGCCTCTACGCCGTCCGGCCATTCGCATCACTGGCGCTGACGGTCTGCATGCTGTCGCTGCTCGGCTTCCCGGGCACCTTCGGCTTCATCGGCAAGTGGTACCTGATCACCGCCACCCTCGGTGAGGGCCAGATTCTCCTGCCGCTGGTGGCGATGATCACTTCGGGAATCTCGATCGGCTACTATTTCCCTGTCATCCTGGCGATGACGCTGAAGCCGACCCGTACCCGTCAGGCACATCAGACGATCCGCTTCCCGACGCCGGCCAAGATCGTGGTGGCCCTCTGTGTCGCGGCTATCCTGATCCTCGGCGTCTGGCCACGGACGGTGCTCGACTTCTCCACTCAGGAGGCAGTGCAGCTCCGCAGGCAGGTCACCCCGATACTCGTGCGCTGACGGCGCCCGGAGGGCAGCATGCAGGTACCCCGCTCGATTTTCCGGGAGTATGACGTCAGGGGCATCGTCGGCACCCAGCTCACCGAGCAGTTCGCCGAGCATCTGGGGCGGGCAATCGGATCGCTGGCGACGGAACAGCTGGGTCGTGCTCCGGTGTTTGCCGTCGGTCGCGACAATCGTCCCTCCGGCGCCGGACTGGCAGGTGGCCTGCGGCGGGGACTGATCTCCACTGGCGCAACGGCGATCGACGTGGGGGAGATGCCCACGCCGGCCCTCTACTTCGCCGCGGCGACGATTCCCGGCGTCGATGGCGGGATCCAGGTCACCGGGTCACACAATCCGCCCGAATTCAACGGCTTCAAGATGGTGCTGGCTGGCGATTCCATTCACGGCGAACGGATCCAGGACCTCTGCGACCGGATCCTGTCCGAGGACTACGTCAGCGGGGCAGGCAGCGGACTGGCCGAACTCGGAATCCTTCCGAAATACCGCGATGCGATCGTGGAGCGGCATCGCCTGGCCCGGCCGGTGAAGGTCGTGGTCGACTGCGGCAACGGGGTCTCCTCGCTGATCGCGATCGAAACGCTGCGCGCCCTCGGCGCCGAGGTGATTCCGCTCTTCGCCGAGAGCGACGGAACCTTCCCGAACCATCATCCCGATCCGACCGTTCTGGAGAATCTCGTCGATCTCCAGCAGGCGGTGCGCTCCTCCGGAGCCGAACTCGGCATCGCGTTCGACGGCGATGGTGATCGCATCGGTGCGGTGGACGAGATGGCGAAGCCGGTGTTCGGTGACCAGCTCCTGATGATCTACGGTCGTGATGCGGTGCGACGCTTCGGTGGCGACGTACCGGTGATCTTCGACGTCAAGTGCTCCGATCTTCTGCCGGCCGAACTGGCGAAGGCAGGGGCACGACCGGTGATGTGGAAGACCGGTCATTCGCTGATCAAGGCGAAGATGAAGGAGGAGAAGGCGCCGATCGCCGGCGAGATGAGCGGTCACATGTTCTTCGGTGGCGACTGGTACGGCTTCGACGATGCGCTGTTCGCTGCAGCCAGGTTGCTGGAGATCGTCTCCAACGGCCCGGGAGGCCTGGCCCGCGAGTTCGCGGGGCTGCCGGAATCGCATGTCACGCCCGAGATCCGGATCGAATGCGACGAGGCAACCAAGTTCGCGATCGTCGAGGATGCCGCCAGGCACTTTGCCGCGCTGTATCCGGTACAGACCATCGACGGAGTGCGGATCTCCTGGCCCGACGGCTGGGGACTGCTGCGGGCATCGAATACCCAGGCCGTGCTGGTGATGCGGTTCGAGGCCACTTCCGAAGCGGGCCGCGATAGCCACGAGGAAGAGGTCCGCGCCTGGCTCCGGGCGCAGGGTGTCACGGCCTGATCCGATGACCCGCAGGCAGCGCCTGATCGTTGGCGCAGCGTCGCTGGTGCTGCTGCTCATCGTCGGCAGGATCGTTTCGGGCATCGCCGCCGACATCTGGTGGGCCTACTCCATATCCGAAACCATCGGAGCGATGGTTCTCCGGCGGCATCTGTTGGCCATCACGATTACCGCGCTGGCAATGGCAGCATCGATGGCGTGGTTCGTCGCCAATCTTCTGCTGGTGACCCGGTCGGTGGACATCATCGAGGTCGAGGAGGACTTCGGTGCGCTCCGCCTCCGGCACATCATCCCACCCCGCGCTCTGGTCCCTTTTGCCGTCGGGCTCGGCGCACTTGCAGGACTGCTGGCCGGCTTCACCTTCCGGGACGCCATCGACCCGTTCCTCTTCTACCGATCGGATCTCGACTACGGTACCGCCGACGTGGTCACCGGCACCGAGATCGGTCGGCTGGTCTCGACTCTCTTCTTCAGGGAATACCTGCTGGTGCTGGCCGGCGTACTGGTCACCAGCGCCCTCAGTGCCGTGTTCATCTTCTACACCATGATGGGCGGGGTCAGCCGCGAAGGGCTGCACACCGATGCGAGGCGGCATGTCGGCGGACTGCTTGCGGCGGCCGCATTGCTGGTCGCCTGCTTCTACCTGCTGGTACCGGCTCAGCGCTCGCTCGCGATGACGGTGGTACCGAGTGTCGCAGAAGTGGCAGTCATCAACGTCGGGGCGACCGCAATGGTGGGAGTGGCGGTCGGCACCGCAATCCTGTCAGCGTTCTGGGCCGTATCGGGGCGCCATTCGCTGCTTGCCTCCGGGTGGCTGGTACTGGTGATCGGCGTCATCGTGAACGGCTGGGTCGCACCTGCGATGGTCGCCCGGGACCAGAACGCCATTCCCGCAGTCAGGCCCGCTCCGAACGACTCGGCAGCCTACGGTATCCGCCAGGGGCCGGCGGTAACTGTCGGCGGCACCGGCCTCCCGATCTGGAACGAGGAGCTGATCAGGCGCCATATCGCCGTACGCGAAGAAATGCCGCTGGCCACCGGCCTGATGACAGGAGTGGGCGGGCTCTCATGGCTCGCGGTGGGGGCAATCGGAGAAGGAGGCAGACCGGGCGAGGTCCGGGTCCGGGAGATTCCGGCCACCGGAGATGGCATCGATGTGACCCTGTGGCAGGGAAGACCGCGTACCATGCCGCAGGCCACGGGCTGGACCCGGCTGGAGAATGATACGCAGGGTGTGGCTGTCTCCGGACTGTTCCGTCGCCTGATGCTGGCGTGGGCGTGGCAGGCCCCCGGAATCCTCGATCCTGCGGTCAGACGGGCCGACCATCACCTCGACCCGGTCGAACGCCTCACCAGACTGGTTCCGATCGTCGAATGGGAGCTGGCAGGGGTGACGGTGCAGGGTGGGCGCCTCTACTGGTTGATTCAGGGCTACGGCAGCTTCTCAGGATTCCCGCTCTCGACCAGAACGGAATGGCGGGGACACCGGGTAGCCGGAGTGGTTGCGGTGATGCAGGCAACCGTCGATGCCGCCACCGGGCTGGTCGAGATCTTCGAGGATCCCGCCGACAACCCGCTGGTCGACGCCGCAGCGAGAATGACTGGCGCGGCGGTACGGCCCGCTTCAGAACGTCCCGTCTGGCTCGACGATGCGATCGGGTATCCCGCAGCCTGGCTGGCGGTTCAGGCGCGGATCATTGCCCATAACAGTGCCACAGGCAGGGGCGAAGTGGTCATGACCGACGTGGGGCGACCGGCACGCCAACTCCTGATCGATGACCCCGCCGTCGGGCGACTCGCCTCGATCATTACCGGGTACCGCACCGTCGGCGGGACGCCGGCACTCCACCATCATGAACTGCTGTCAGCCGATCTTCCCACCGCTGCCCAGATCAGTGCCGATGCCAGCCGCAGCCAGTTGCTGGGTCGGATCCGCGATTCGGTACGCGCAGCGGGTGATTCGATGGTTGCCGGTCCGACCAGATGGACCTCCGACGGGACCTCACTTCAGGCCTGGTTCGCCACCTCGGCGAACGGCCTGCTGCCGGTATGGATCACCGCCAGCGAGGGGCGGGAGATGCGCGGGGCACGAACCGTAGGCCGGGCTTTCCAGGCGATCGGCCGGTCCGAGGATTCGCTGAGCACCGATCCGACCAAGGAGGACGTCCGGATTCGCGAGCTTCGGGAATGGGTGGAACGGGCGGAGGCGGCGCTCGAACGCGGTGATCTCACCGCGTTCGGCCGGGCGTGGGAAGCAATCCGCAGACTGGCAGAGCTGCCGGACTGAAGTGGCGATTTTCCCTGATTCTGACTATTTTTCGGGGTTGTCTCCGAAACTGTTGACTCCATCATGAGGTTGGCGTGAACCTTCACGAATACCAGGCCCGCGACCTGCTCAAGGTCGTCGGTGTCCCGATGTTTGACGGCGATGTTGCCGCCACCCCGACCGAGGCCGAGGCGATTGCCCGTCGGCTGGGCGGCACGGTGGTGGTCAAGGCCCAGGTGCACACCGGTGGCCGCGGCAAGGCCGGCGGGGTGAAGCTGGCCCGCAATCCGGCCGAAGCTGCCGAGTGCGCTTCGCGGATCCTTGGAATGACGATCAACGGCCTGGTGGTGAACAAGGTCCTGGTCGTTCCCGCCGCTGACATCGCCACCGAGAGCTATGTGGGCCTGATTCTCGATCGCGCCAGCCAGAAGCCGGTCTTCATGGTCAGCGACGCCGGCGGTGTCGACATCGAGGAGGTGGCGGCGAAGACTCCCGAGAAGATCACCAAGCTGGCGATCGACCCCCGCGACGGCCTGCTGCCGCATCAGGCGCTGAAGCTGGCGCTGGCGCTGTACCGCGACTGGGATCACGTCAAGGCCGCGGTGAAGATCATGCACCAGCTCTACCAGGTGTTCATGGCCAAC
The DNA here is from genome assembly GCA_964608715.1 of uncultured Gemmatimonadaceae bacterium. Classification (GTDB taxonomy): domain Bacteria; phylum Gemmatimonadota; class Gemmatimonadetes; order Gemmatimonadales; family GWC2-71-9; genus Palsa-1233. The sequence continues at coordinate 5,254 of CAZSPH010000049.1, forward strand.
GGCGCCTCGCTCGCCGAGATCAACCCGCTGGTCACCACGCCGGATGGCAAGGTTCTGGCGCTGGATGCCAAGATCGTGATCGACGACAACGAACTCGACCGTCGTCCCGACCTTGCGGTGCTGCGCGACGAGTCGGCCGAAGAGCCGAGCGAGGTCGCTGCCCGCCGCGCCAACCTCTCGTTCATCAAGCTCGACGGCAACGTCGGCTGCGTGGTCAACGGTGCCGGCCTGGCAATGGCGACGATGGATCTGGTCAAGTTCCACGGCGGCTCACCGGCCAACTTCCTCGACATCGGCGGCTCGTCGAATCCCGAGAAGGTGGTCCATGCCCTCAAGATCATCACTGCCGATCCGGCGGTGAAGGCGATCCTCTTCAACATCTTCGGCGGCATCACCCGCACCGACGACGTCGCCAACGGCATCGTCGAGGCGACGAAGCAGTTCAAGGTGGAGGTGCCGATCGTGATCCGGCTGACCGGTACCAACGAACAGGAAGCGTTCCGGATCCTCGAAGGGGTCGGGATGGCTGCGATGAACGACATGGACGCGGCGGTGCAGCGTGCGGTTGCGCTTGCCAGGGAGGCAGCGTGAGTATCTGGATCGACAAGGACACCCGCCTGGTGGTGCAGGGAATCACCGGCCGCGAGGGTTCGTTCCACGCCCGTCAGATGATGGAGTACGGCACCAACGTCGTCGCCGGCGTCACTCCTGGTAAGGGCGGCCAGACTTTCGAAGGCAAGGTCCCGGTCTTCCATACTGTCGCCGAGGCAGTCGCGGCGACGGGCGCCAACGTCTCGGTGATCTACGTGCCGCCGGCGATGGCAGCCGGAGCGATCATGGAGGCGGCCGACGCCGGTGTCCCGCTGGTGGTCTGCATCACCGAGGGCGTACCGGTGCTGGACATGACCCGGGTGATGCCCTACATCGCCGAGCGCGGCGTCCGGCTGATCGGCCCGAACTGTCCTGGCCTGATCACCCCGGGAGCTGCCAAGGTCGGCATCATTCCCGGTTCGATCGTGACTCCCGGCCCGGTCGGCCTGGTCTCCCGCTCGGGAACGCTGACCTACGAGGTGGTCCACCATCTCACCGGCAACGGCTTCGGTCAGAGCACCTGCGTCGGTATCGGTGGCGATCCGATCATCGGAACCGACTTCATCGACGTGCTGAAGGCCTTCAATGAGGACCCTGCCACCGAGGCGATCGTGATGATCGGTGAGATCGGCGGTACGGCGGAGCAGGAGGCGGCCGAGTTCATCCGGGCCGAGGTGAAGAAGCCGGTGATGGGCTTCGTCGCCGGCCAGACCGCTCCCAAGGGGCGGCGGATGGGCCATGCCGGAGCGATCATTTCCGGCTCCAGTGGCACCGCCGAGGAGAAGTTCCAGGCGTTCGAGGCGGCCGGCATGGGGATCATGCGCCGCCCTGTCGACGTGGTCGGCCTACTGAAGGAGCGTCTCAGGTAGTTCCTGTAACACGTTGATCTGCAACAAGATGTCCCGTGCGTTTCCGGCGGGACATCAGGTATCACTCTAAGTGGCGGTAGTACCGCTGGAGCAATACGTGGCTGGACGGATGACTTTCGCGATGATCAAGCCCGACGCTGTAGAGGGTGGCAAGGCCGGAGCGATCCTGGCTCACCTGGAGAAGCAGGGCTTCGCAATCCGGGCGATGCGGCTGGTGCGGTTCTCCCGGCCCCAGGCCGAGGCGTTCTATGAGGTCCACCGGGAGCGTCCGTTCTTCGGGGAGCTGGTGGAGTTCATGAGTTCGGGGCGGACGGTCGCTCTGGCCCTGGAGGCCGAGGGCGCCGTGGCAGCCTGGCGGACCGCGATCGGTGCCACCGACCCTGCCGAAGCGGCCGACGGGACCATCCGGAAGCTCTTCGCCGAGTCGAAGGGGAAGAATGCGGTGCATGGCTCGGACAGCGACGAGAATGCGGCGCGCGAGATCGCCTTCTTCTTCCCCGAGAGCGAGCTGGCGGCACTGGCCGCGAGCTGAGTGGTTGACCTGAAAGCCCCTGGTCCGGTATCTTTGGGGGCTATGCTTCGTGTAGACGTGAGGCGGTTGCCGCCGGGCGGCCTTGAAATCGATGAGGCCATCGACCCGGCAGATTCCGCTCTCGAAGGGCTGGACTGCACGGTAGTCGGACCGGTAACGGTTCAGGGCCGCCTGCAGGCGGCGGAAGGTGGCAGCTACCGGTGGAGCGGGGCGATCCTGGCGTCGGTCGAGCAGGGATGTCGACGTTGCCTGGAGCCGGTCGAGCAGGTGGTGGACGAGCGGGTCGATCTGATATTCTCGGACGACCCCGAACTGGGAGAGGATCCCAGCGTCTACCCGCTCGAAGACGGCGGCTCGACGATCGACCTGGGGCAGGCCACCCGCGAGGAACTGGTACTGAGGCTGGTGCCGTTCGCGCTTTGTCGTGAGGATTGCCGGGGGCTCTGCCCTCGGTGCGGGGAAGACTTGAACGCCGGAAACTGTCGCTGTGCGGCAGCCGGCTCGACCAGTTGAGGCAGCGATGGCGGTACCCAAGCGGAAACTCTCCAAGTCCCGGAAGCGGCTGCGCCGCGGCCACCACTCGGCCAAGGGCATCCCGGCGCAGGAATGCCCGCGATGCAGGGCCCCCCGGCTGCCGCATCGCGTCTGTGGCGCCTGCGGATACTATGCCGGCAAGAAGCGGCTCGAGGTAGAGGACAACTAAGCGGTGATTCGCGTCGTACTCGACGCGATGGGCGGCGACCGTGCCCCTGCCGCCGAAATCGATGGCGCAGCGCTCGCACTCAGTGAGCTTGCGCCTGATTTCGAGTTGATACTGGTCGGCAAGCCGGAAGTCATTGCTCCCCATCTCGACCGCCACCCCGATCTCGATCGGAGCCGCATTTCGGTGGTTCCGGCCACCGAGGTGATCGGAATGGACGAGAAGCCGCTGCAGGCGATCCGCCGCAAGCGCGACTCGTCGCTGGTGGTATCGATCGCCCTCCACGCTCAGGGGAAGGGCGACGCGGTGGTATCCGCTGGCAACACCGGCGCGGTGCTCGCCGGTGCGACCGTGATGCTCGGCCTGCATGAGGGAGTCGAGCGGGCGACCGTTGCCACCGTTCTACCGGCCCCCGATGGCCTGGTCCTGGTGCTCGATGCCGGCGCGAATGTCGACTGCTCTCCCCGCGAGCTGGCGTCATTCGCCCGGCTGGGCTCGGTCTATGCCCGCGACATCTTCGGTCGGCCGCGCCCCAACGTCGGTCTGCTGAACATCGGCGAGGAAGACGACAAGGGGAATGCGGTGGTTCGGGAAGCGCAGCTTCTGCTCAAGGCCGACCGGTACATCCACTTCATCGGCAACATCGAGGGACGGGACGTAGTCGTTCCCCATCCCGAACACGGCCGGATCGATGTGGTGGTCTGCGACGGCTTCGTCGGCAACATCGTCCTCAAGTTCTACGAGTCGATGGGCAAGCTGCTCCACATCATGCTGGAGCGCTCCGATGCCACCCTGTTCGCCCAGCCGGGGATCAGGAAACTGGCGCGCTTCCTCGACTACGGCGAATACGGCGGAGCGCCGCTGCTCGGGGTGAAGGGGATTCCGATCATCTGCCACGGCTCCTCTACTCCGCTGGCCATCCGGAACGCCATCCGCACCGCAGTGGAATCGGTGAAGGCTGACCTCAGCGGTCACATCGCCGCCGATCTGGCGCAGCGGGAGGCGACGTGAGTGCTCCGATTGCAATGATCACCGGTATGGGATCGGCCGCCCCTGAGCGGGTGGTCACCAATCGCGATCTCGAAGCCACCCTCGACACGTCCGATCAGTGGATCGTCGAGCGGACCGGAATCAGCGAGCGCAGGATCGCCGCCGAAGGCGAGTCGCTGATTTCGCTGGCCCTCACTGCCTCCCGGCAGGCGATGGACCAGGCCGGAATCACCGCCGACCAGCTCGACGGAATCATCTTCGCGACCGTCTCCGCCGACCGGCGGCTGCCCTCGGCTGCCTGCGACCTGCAGGCCGAACTCGGGGCCACCAATGCCTGGGCCTTCGACGTGGTGGCTGCCTGCACCGGCTGGGTGCACGGCATCATCGCGGCCCAGGGAATGATGGCGACCGGCCACGGCAGCACCATTCTGGTCTACGGCGGTGAGCGGCTCTCCTCGATCGTGAACTGGGAAGATCGCTCCACTGCTATCCTCTTCGGCGACGGCGGTGGTGCCTGCATCCTGCAGCGCCCTCCCGAGGGATCGGATCGCGGCATCCTGTCCTCCTATCTCGCTTCGGATGGCAAGCTGGCCGAGCTGCTCTACATCCCCGAGCATGAGGATGATGGAGTGACCCGCGGCCAGTACATCCGGATGGCCGGCCGCGAGGTGTTCAAGCATGCCGTGCTGGCGATGGCCGAGAGTAGCGACGAGGCACTCCGACGCGCGGGGCTCACCGGTGACCAGATCGACCTGATGATTCCACATCAGGCCAATCTTCGGATCATCGATTCGACCGCGAAGCACGCCGGTGTCCCGATGAGCAAGGTCTTCGTGAACGTCGACCGGTTCGGGAACACTTCCGCCGGCAGTATCCCGATGGCAGTGGCCCAGGCCCAGGCCGAAGGGCGGCTCAAGCCGGGAATGATCGTGATGCTGGTGGCATTCGGTGCCGGCTTCACCTGGGGCAGCGTGGTGATGAGATGGTGACGATTCTCCTCTTTCCCGGCCAGGGTGTCCAGAAGGTCGGGATGGCTCGGGATCTCGCCGAGCGCTTTCCGGCGGCGGCCGACGTCCTCGCCCGGATCGATGCTGCGCTGGATCTGCCGCTGACCCCGGTGATGTGGAACGGTCCCGAGGAATCGCTGACTCAGACCCATAACACCCAGCCGGCAATCCTCGCCCACAGCGCTGCGGTGTTGGCGACCGTCGAGGGGAAGCTTGGCAATGTGGTTGCGGCTGCGGGCCATTCGCTCGGCGAGTACAGTGCCTGGGTTGCCACCGGCGCGCTCGATGCGACCGATGCCGCGCGGCTGGTCCGACGTCGCGGCACCCTGATGCACGAGGCCGGTCAGCAACGACCGGGAGCAATGGCGGCAGTGCTGGGACTCGATTCCGCTGCGGTCATCGATGCCTGTGCCCGTGCCTCGGATGGCACTGCCGCGGTCGTTGCGGCCAATCTCAACGCTCCCGATCAGACCGTGATTTCTGGCGATCCTGCGGCGGTCGAGCGGGCCGGTGAGCTGTGCAAGGAAGCCGGTGCAAAGCGGGTGCTGCCACTCAAGGTGGGTGGTGCGTTCCATTCGCCGCTGATGCAGCCTGCCGTCGAGCCACTCAGCGAGGCCCTGAAGGCCACCCCCATCGGCCGGGCAGCATTTCCGGTCGTTGCCAACGCTACGGCGGAGCTGGTCGCCGATTCCGGTCAGGCGGTGGGACTTCTGGCCAGGCAGTTGACGGCCCCGGTGCGCTGGGTCGAATCGATCCGGCTCCTCGCCGATCGCCATCCCGATGCCCGCTGGATCGAGATCGGTCCGGGAGCGGTCCTCTCCGGACTCCTCAAGCGGATCGTTCCAGGAGCGTCGGCCATCCAGCTCGGCACCGCCGACGAAGTGGAAGGATTCCTGAACTCATGAGCATCACGATCGATCTCTCGGGGAAGACCGCCTTCGTCACCGGCAGCACCCGCGGCATCGGCCGCGCAATTGCCGGGCAACTGCATGCCGCAGGCGCGAATGTGGCGGTGATCGGACGTTCCGCCGATACGGCGGCCGCAGTTGCCGCCACGATCGGTGAGCGGGCGAAGGGCTATGGCTGCGACGTGACCGACGCAACGGCTCTTCGGGCTACGGTTGCCGCAGCCGAGGGGGACTTCGGCGGGATCGACATCCTGGTGAACAATGCCGGGATCACCCGCGACAACCTGCTGATCCGGCTGAGCGACACCGACTGGGACGACGTAATGGCGGCCAACCTGAAGAGCGCCTTCGTGGCGACCCAGGCTGCCCTCAAGGGGATGATGAAGCGCCGCAGCGGCAGCATAATCAATCTCGGCAGCGTGGTCGGCATCACCGGCAACAAGGGTCAGGCGAACTACGCCGCCAGCAAAGCCGGACTGATCGCCTTCACCAAGTCGGTCGCCAAGGAGTATGCGGCGCGCGGCATCAGGGCCAACTGCATCGCTCCCGGATTCATCGCGACGGACATGACCGATGCCTTGCCGGAGGCGGCCCGGACTGCCTTATTGGACTCGATCCCCATGGCGAGACTCGGTACCCCCGAGGACATCGCCGGTGCGGTGCTGTACCTCTCCTCCGAACTGGGGAGCTACGTTACCGGCCAGGTGCTGGTGGTCGACGGCGGGATGATCGGATAACTTCGGTCCGGCGCGACCGATCTGATGGACACGCAGTAACACTTTCCAACACTGATTCATGAGGCGCTAGATGAGCGACGTCGCAGAGAAGGTCAAGGACATCATCGTCGAGGAACTGGGCGTCGAGCGCGAGAAGCTCACCCCGGAGGCCTCGTTCATGGAGGATCTCGGAGCCGACTCGCTCGATACCGTCGAGCTGGTGATGGCGTTCGAGAAGAAGTTCGACATCGACATCCCGGATGAGGAGGCGGAGAAGCTCCGCACTGTCGGTGACGCGCTGAAGTATCTCAACGACAAGCTGGGTTCGTGACGTGACGCGCCGCGTCGTCGTTACCGGCCTCGGCCTGGTTTCTCCTGTCGGTCTCGATGTCGAGGAGACATGGACCAACCTGCTGGCCGGGACCTCCGGCGCGGCGCCCATCACCCGCTTCGATGCCTCGAACCAGCAGGTGCGGTTCGCCTGTGAGGTGAAGGGCTTCGACGCGGTGAAGTACATCGAGCGCAAGGAAGCAAAGCGCTTCGACCTCTATGCCCAGTACGCGATTGCGGCCGCCGCACAGGCGGTCGAATCGTCGGAACTCGACCGCTCCGATTCCGATCGCAACCGGGTCGGCGTAGTACTTGGCAGCGGCATCGGCGGCATGTCGACCTTCGAGGAGAACTGCCGCGCCTTCATCGAGAAGGGGCCGGACCGGGTCTCCCCGTTCTTCGTCCCGATGTTCATTCCCAACATGGCGCCGGGACTGGTCTCGATGCGCTACGGTTTCCGCGGTCCCAATTTCGCCACGGTCTCGGCCTGCGCCTCCAGTGCCCATGCCATCGGCGAGAGCTACCGGATGATCCGTGACGGCATGGCCGACGCAATGGTCACCGGCGGGTCCGAGGCTGCGGTCACTGGTCTCACCATCGCCGCCTTCGCCAACATGAAGGCGATGTCTACCCGCAACGACGAACCGACCCGTGCCTCCCGTCCCTTCGACAAGGGCCGTGACGGCTTCGTGCTGGGCGACGGTGGTGCGGTGGTGATTCTGGAATCGCTGGAGCATGCCGAGAAGCGTGGAGCCACGATTCTCGGTGAGGTGATGGGGTACGGGCTCTCCGGCGATGCCTATCACATGAGCGCTCCTGCGCCTGAAGGTGAAGGGGCCCAGCGGGCAATGAAGATGTGTCTGGCGGACGGTGGCATCGACCCGGCCCGGGTCGACTACATCAACGCCCACGGCACCTCGACTCCACTCGGAGACATCGCCGAGACCCAGGCGGTCAAGGCGGTCTTCGGCGAACAGGCGAAGAAGCTGGTGTTCGGATCGACCAAGTCGATGACCGGGCATCTGCTGGGTGGCGCCGGTGCGCTGGAGTTCTGCGTGGCGCTGCTCGCCGCGCGGAACAGCATCATTCCGCCGACGATCAACAACGACGATCCCGACCCCGAGTGCGATCTCGACTGCGCTCCGAACGTCAAGCAGGAGCGGAAGATCGACATCGCTCTTTCTAACGCCTTCGGCTTCGGCGGTCACAACGCTACGCTGGCGGTCAGGGCGCTGTAGTCGCAGGCCTGTCCCGGCAGTGACAACGCCCCTCCCCGGAGGGGCGTTGCGTTTCTATAGTGACATGCCACTGCTAGATTGCAGGGATGGCTACTACCGTTCCGGGACTGGCCCGGCACCGGATCATCGATCCGGCCCTGCTGCCGATTGCCGACAAAGTCGAGGCAGGTGAGCGTCTCGTTCCCGCCGATGCACTGATCCTCTATGGTACGCATGATCTGGTCGGACTGGGCACCCTCGCCGACTTCGCCAACCGCCGTCTCAATGGCGACCGGGTCTTCTTCTCGGCCAACCAGCACATCAACCCCACCAACGTCTGCATCCTCCGCAACACCTGCACCTTCTGCTCCTTTGCCAGGATGCCGAAGGAGGAGGGAGCATATACGCGGTCGCTGGAGGAGGTCTATCACGAGGCGGAGCAGGCGAGAGGAGCGCCGACGCGCGAGTTCCACATCGTCGGCGGACTGCATCCGAAAATCGGGCTCGACTACTACGCCGACATGATCCGGGGACTCAAGGAGCGGCACCCCGAGGTTCACATCAAGGCGCTGACGGCGGTGGAGATCGCCCACATCGCCCGGATCGAGAAGCGCCCGTCGATCGAGATCCTGGCGGACCTCAAGGCCGCGGGGCTCACATCGATGCCGGGTGGCGGTGCCGAGGTGTTCTCGACTGCGGTGCGGGCAACAATCGCGGAGCGCAAGCTCACCGGAACCGAATGGCTCCGCATTCACCGTGAGGCCCACCAGCTCGGTATCCCCACCAACTGCACCATGCTGTACGGTCATGTGGAGACCGCCGAGGACCGGATCGAGCATCTGGCGATGCTTCGCGAGTTGCAGGACGAGACCGGTGGATTCCTTACCTACATCCCGCTGGCCTACCATACCGAGAACAATGAGCTGGGTGAGGAGCTGGGCCGGGTCGGCTCGGCTACCACCGGATACGAGGACCTCCGGAACATCGCCGTTGGTCGACTCTTCCTCGACAACATCCCGCACGTGAAGACCCACTGGCCGATGGTGACTCCGTTCCTGTCACAGATCGCCCTTTCGTTCGGCTGCGATGACATCGAGGGAACGGTGGTGTATGAACGTGTCTATCACGAGGCCGGAGCGCAGACGGTAATGCACATGCCGTATTCCGGCCTGGTGGCACTGATCCGTGATGCCGGCAGGATTCCGGTGGAGCGGGACTCTCTGTATCAGCCGGTCCGTACCGACTTCTCCGAACTAGATCTGCCACGAGGCGGCGAGATCCGGCAGTCGCTGCCGGTGGTTCACGCGGCCTGAGTGATGCCCCGCCTCGGCCGCCTTCCCTGGATCAACACCGCACCGATCTTCTCGGCGATCGATCGGGGACTGGTCGCCTGTCCGGCGACCACGGTAACTGCGACCGCAGCCGAGCTGAACGACCTGATGGCGGCCGGATCTCTCGATGTCAGCGCCGTGTCGGCAGTCGAGTACGCCAGGGCAGCGCATCTCTACCATCTGCTGCCTGATCTTGCGATCTCGTCGGACGGGCCGGTGCACAGCGTCGCACTCTTCTCCCGGAAGCCGGTCGAAGATCTGAACGACACCACGGTGCTGCTCACCGCCTCCAGTCGCACCTCGGTGCTGCTGCTCCAGCTCCTCTGTCGCAGACTATGGCAGGTGGCCCCTCGCTTCGCCGCAGTCCGCGCCGAGGCTGCCGATCTGTCGGCACTGTCGGACATACCGCACGATGCCGTACTGGTGATCGGTGATGCTGCGCTTCATCTCAAGGCTGCCGCGATCTACCCGGTATTCGTGGACCTGGGCAGTGCCTGGAAGAACTGGACCGGACTGCCGTTCGTCTTCGCGGTCTGGGCGGCTCGACGCGACTGCGACCGTAGGGCAGCGATGGCGGTCCATCGCGCGCTGATCGAATCGCGGGAATGGGGAGTAGGTCACCTGGACATCATCGCCGAAGAGGCTGCCGCGCGGATCGGAATACCGGTGACGGCAGTGCGCGCCTACCTTGGTAATCTCGACTACCGTCTCGATCCACACCATCTGGAGGGGCTGTCGCTCTTCTTCAGGATGCTGGCCGAAGACCGCGTGGTACCTGACGGATCGTTCACCTTTCTTACGGCCGCGTGATCATGACAGTCGATCGCTCATCTCCGGAATTCCGCCGCTGGCTCGATCTCTACGAGAACGCCCCGCTCCTCGAACTCGGCGCGATGTCTGATGCCGTGCGGCGACGGCTTCATCCCGACCCGACGGTCTCGTACATCATCGATCGCAACATCAACTACACCAACGTCTGCGTTGCGGACTGCGCCTTCTGTGCCTTCCAGCGCAGGCCGAAGGATCCCGAGAGCTACGTCCTCTCGTTCGAGGAGATCGGTGCCAAGATCGACGAGTGCAAGGCGCTCGGCGGAGTACAGATCCTGCTGCAGGGCGGGCACAACCCGTACATCCCGTTCGACTGGTACCTGGAACTGATGCGCTACATCAAGGCGCACCATCCCATCCACATCCACGGCTTCTCGCCGTCGGAAGTGGTCTTCTTCTCGGAACTATACCGGATGCCCGTGGCGGATGTAGTGCGACAGCTCCGCGCGGCGGGGCTGGATTCGATCCCTGGCGGTGGCGGCGAGATCCTGGTGGACGCCATCCGCGAGCGGGTCGCGAAGAAGAAGGCCCAGACCGAAGAGTGGCTCGGCGTGCAGGAGGAGGCTCACCGTCAGGGAATGAAGACCTCGGTGACGATGATGTACGGCCTGGGCGAAACGAACGAAGACCGGATCGAGCATCTGTTCCGGATCCGCGAGGTGCAGGAGCGTACCGGCGGCTTTACCGCCTTCATCTGCTGGCCGCTGCAGCCGGACGGCACCCGGATGTCCGACCGTGTGAAGACCGACGCGGTTTCGTACCTGCGCACCCTCGCGATCGCGCGGATGGTTCTCGACAACATTCCCAACATCCAGTCCAGCTGGGTGACGATGGGACTGAAGGTCGGGCAGGTGGCACTCCGCTTCGGCGCCAACGACTTCGGATCACTGATGATGGAGGAGAACGTGGTATCCTCCGCAGGCACCACCCATCGCGCCACCATCGCCGAGATGGAGCGAGCGATTGTCGGTGCTGGGTTCACGCCGCGCAGGAGGCGGCAGGACTACTCGCTGATCGAGCTGGCGGACGCAGCCGCATGATCAGGGTCGGAAACGGCTACGATTCGCACCGGTTCACTGCCGGCAGGAAGCTGATTCTGGGCGGCATCGAGATACCACACACCATGGGACTCGACGGTCATTCCGATGCGGATGCGGTGGCACACGCGCTGACGGATGCCGTTCTGGGTGCCGTCGCTCTCGGCGACATCGGTTCCCACTTTCCCGATACCGATCCGCAATGGTCGGGAGCCGATTCGATGAAGCTGCTGGCCGCGGCAGTGGAACTGGTACAGGAGCAGGGCTGGCGTGTAGGGCAGTGCGACATCACGGTGATCACTCAGGCGCCGAAAATCGGACCGCATGTCGAAGCGATGAGAACGCGAATCGCTGGCACCATCGGAGTTGGACCCGGTGATGTATCGGTCAAGGCCAAGACCAACGAGGGCATGGGATGGATCGGGCGGGGTGAGGGACTGGCAGTGATTGCGACGGCGACGGTCCTGCCGATCGATCGATGATCGAATCATTCATCACCTGGCTCGCCGGACTCCCTCCGGTCGCGGTATACGTGGTGATCGCCGGCCTGGCGTTCATCGAGAACATCATACCGCCGTTTCCGTCAGACGTGGCGATCGCGCTGGGCGCCTTTCTTTCCCATCGCGGCATCACCAGTCCCTGGCTGGTGTATGGCGTTACGATGTTCGCTAACATTGCCGGGGCTGCGGCGATGTACAGCTTCGCCTCGCGCCACTCCGACCGGCTCTTCTCCTCCCGGCTCGCGCGGAGGGTACTGCCACTGGGCACGATCAGCATCGTGGAGAAGGAGTACGCCCGGTGGGGGCTGCCCGGCATCTTCATCGGCCGCATGCTCCCCGGCGTCCGGGCAATGGTGGCTCCCTTCGCCGGACTGATGCGCCTGGGCTGGTGGCGGTCGATGATCCCGATCACCATTGCATCTGCGATCTGGTACGGGGCCATCATTTTCGGAGCAGCGAAAGTCGGTCGCCATTTCACCGACGTCCAACGGGTACTGGGTGAGATGAACCGTACCATGCTGGTAGTTGCATTGATCGCCATCTGCGCGTGCGGATTGCTGGCGTGGCGTGCCTGGCGTCGCAGGAACAGCGGAGAGTGAACGGCAGCGCAGTGCCGGAGGAGCGACTCGCACCGTTCCATCTCCGCGAGTTCGTGGATCATCTCGCCATCGAGGCCGGCAACAGCAGCAACACGGTTGCCGCCTACCGCCGGGACATCGAACGTCTGGCTGCTTTCGCGGTTTCCCGCAAGGTCGACGATCCGGCACGGATCGACACCCGCCTGTTGCGTGACTTCGTCTTCGCGCTCAAGGACCTCGGCCTGGCTTCCGGCAGCATCCGTCGCCAGATATCGGCCATCCGGACCTGGTACCGGTTCATGCTCGATGAAGGACTGGTCGCCGGCGACCCGAGCGAGCGGCTGGAGACACCCACGCGAGGCAGAACTCTCCCCAAGGCGCTGTCGGTCGCGGAAGTCGAGGCACTGCTGGCCGCACCCCAGGTGGACGAGCCGATGGCATGGCGGGATCGCACGCTGCTGGAGCTTGGCTATGGAGCTGGCCTCCGGGTCTCGGAACTCTGCGACCTGGCGGTGAACGATGTGCTGATGGCCGACGGGCTGGTACGGGCATTCGGCAAGGGAAGGAAGG
>CAZSPH010000050.1:0-17836 GCA_964608715.1 uncultured Gemmatimonadaceae bacterium
GGAGTTGAAGCTGCCGTTGGTCGTGGTGCCCCGAAGCTGGGCCTGTACTGAACGCGGGAGATTCAGTTCCACGTTGCCGTTGTGGGACCAGAAGAAATACCGTCCTCCCGGATCGATCGGGCCGCTCCATTGGACGTTTCCGTTGAGCGTCTCGGTGCGTACGTTCGGCGACGCGATGCCAGTGAGGGTGACGTTGCCGTTGACGGATTCGATGCTGATGGTACCTGTGCTTCCGGTGACGACGACGTTGTCGTTGACCGCCTCGATCTCCAGTACCGTGCCGCGGAACTCCCGCACGGTGACCTTGCCGTTCGGAGCCTCGATGCGCAGTGTCGCCGTTCCGCCCCGGGTCTCGACGTCGCCGCTGACCGCAGATATCCGTACCGGTGCCCATGCCGGAACGGTGACCCGGACATGCTGGGCCGTGCCGCGATTGCCGGTCATCGGCAGGCGGACTGCCTCGACGCGCAGGCGGTTGCCGGAGAGCCGTGCCCCGGCACCCTGAACGATGACCCGGTCGTCGTTTCCGGCTTCGATCGTGACGCTGGCGAATACCGCCTCGATAGCGACGGAGCCATCTCGCGGCAGGCGCAGGGTGGTGTCCGTCGGCGTCGCCGTGACAATGGCTAGCAGGAGCGGGATGGTGCTGGTCACAGGTGAGTCCTCAGCGAGGTGGCAGTCCGCAGTACATCGAGCTTGCGCTGCATCGTTCGGGTGAGATAGCGGGCGGCGTCTACATCGTCGGGATGATGACCGGCGCGCGCCCGCGCATCGGCTATCGCTGCGTCCAGCGATGTCAGGGCATCGCCGAGCACCTTGCGCAGGTCGGGATCGAGCTGCCCTGCCTCCGCCCGGTACACCCGCTCCAGCTCGTCGATCGCCTCAGCGAGAGTCAGCTCGGCACGATCGAACCCTGCTGGCAGTATCAAAACCTCCGGTGAAGCAATCGGTGTCGCAGAGTCACCGCTCGGGGCCATCTCGATCGACGGTGGTGGCGTCATCACACTATGCAGTACCGCCCCACCTGCCAGCAATACCAGAGCTGATGCCGCCGCCATCGGCCATCTGATCTGCAGCACTCCACGAGTCGGTGCCGTGATCCGGCGGGAGATTCCGGGCCACAGGTCGCCAGCAGGGGGGCGATCCTCCAGGCGATCGATCAGTTCGCCGAGGAACGGATCGCGATCGTTGCGGTCAGTCATCGCTCAGGTACCTCCTCAGTGTCGCGCGGGCTCTCGAAAGCTGCGATTTCGACGTGCCAGTGGTGATCCCCATCTGCTTCGCGATCTCCTCGTGAGTCCAACCCTCCACATCGTAGAGGACGAAGATCTGCCGGGCCCCCTCGGGGAGCCGGGTCATCGCGGCCTCGATATCCATCGCCAGCCCCGGTCGCGGCGTCGACGCCGGGGCGGCTGCGATCGGAGCGTCGTCGTCGATGAACCAGGCCCGCTCGAGTCGGGTGCGTCGCCTTCTGGTGAGAACGTGGTTGACGGCCAGCCGGTGGAGCCAGGTGCCGAAGCTGCTGCGACCGGCGAATGACGGCAGCTTCTCCCAGGCACGGACGAAGATTTCCTGAGTCAGGTCGTCGGCGAGATCGGGCGAGGACATACGCCGGGCCAGCGAATGGATCCTGGTCACATGGCGGCGGTAGAGCCGCTCGAATGCGCCATGATCCCCGCGAGCGGCACTGCCAGCCAGCCCGGTATCGATGTCGATTGCTGGCACGCCGCCGGTCGGAGTCGGGAACACCATCGCTGTAGTCACGATCGGTTGGACGAACGGGGGTGCGGGATGGTTGCAGGGCAGCGAACGGTTGACGGCGAACAGCGAACAGCCGCACCGCCTCACCGCCGTCATCCCGACCGAAGCAATTGCGCAGCAATCGCGGAGCGGAGGGATCTGTTTGTCAGAAAAGCAGATCCCTCGCTTCGCTCGGGATGACGGTAGGCACTGGGACGGCGACCGTTCGCGGATCGCGGTTCGCCGTCATCAGCTCGCCGTTCTCCGTCACCCCGGCCATTGCTGCGTCAGACAGTGGAACGCCCCCAGCCCCCAGATCAGATCGGTGCAGTCGATCGTCACCACCCGGCGGGTCGGAAACAGGAGCTGGAGTGTCGCCGCTGCGATCGGATCCCGTTCGGCATCATATCCCGGCATCAGTACCACATCGTTGCCGATATAGAAATTGGCATAGCTGGCGGGAAGGCGCTGGTCCTCGTACACCACTGCCCGCGGCATCGGAATCTGGACCACCCGGAACGGTCTGCCATTCTGGTCCACCATCGTCTCCAGTCGCTTCAGGTTGTCCTGCAGCAGGTGGTAGTTGTCGTCCCGCGGGTCTTCCTCGACCACGGTCACGATGGTGTCCGCCGAAACGAAGCGAGTGATGTCGTCGATATGGCCGTCGGTATCGTCGCCGACGATTCCCTCCCCGAGCCACAGGATGTTAGAGACGCCGAGGTTCTCGCGGAGCCGCTGCTCGATCTCTTCCTTCGAGAGCGAGGGGTTCCGGTTGGGATTCAGCAGGCAGGCCTCGGTGGTCAGCAATGAACCGAGTCCGTTGACGTCGATCGAACCGCCTTCGAGGATCATCCCGGGCGAGACCACTTCGAGCCCCAGCATCTCGCCGACTCTGCGCGGGATCTGATCGTCCAGGTCGTACGGCGGGTACTTGTCGCCCCAGGCGTTGTAGCCCCAGTCGAGAATCAGTTGCTCGCCATCACGGCGCTGCACGAAGATCGGGCCGTGATCGCGGCACCAGGCGTCGTTGGTAGGGAAGTGATGGAAGAAGACATTGTCGGTTGCGACACCAGCATCGTCGAGCACGGCGCGTGCCGACTCCTCCATCGCCTCGTCGGCAACATTGATGTGTACCTGCTCGCCCGGAGCCAGGTGCCGCACCATCTCGGCGATCACTCCCGGCACCGGCGCGAAATTGCCTGGCCAGGATGATTCCCGGTGCGGCCACGAGAGCCAGGTACCGCGGTGACGATCCCACTCCGCGGGCATCCGGAAGCCGCGGGCAGCCGGACTAGTCAAGATACCGCCTGGTGATCTCCCCGTACGCGTCGATCCGCCGGTCTCTGAGGAAGGGCCAGTGGGTGCGGACCACGTCCACCGCGCCGAGGTCGCAGTCGACCACCAGCACCTCCTCTCCGGTGCCTGCCTTGGCAAGTACGCGGCCGTTCGGGTCGGCGACGAATGAGCCGCCCCAGAACTCGATTCCCGGTGCTCCCGCCTCGCTGCCGGGAAGCACTTCGTGTCCCACCCGATTGATGGCGCAGACATAGACGCCGTTGGCCACCGCATGACTGCGCTGGATCGTCTCCCAGGCCCCCTGCTGCCGCTCGCCGTACTCCTCCTTCTCGGGAGGAAGCCAGCCGATGGCGGTCGGATAGAAGAGGATCTGCGCACCGGACATCGCAGTGAGCCGGGCCGCCTCCGGATACCACTGGTCCCAGCATATCAGTACGCCGATCCGCCCCACGGCCGTATCCCAGCTCCGGAAGCCGAGGTCGCCGGGAGTGAAGTAGAACTTCTCGTAGAACTGCGGATCGTCCGGGATGTGCATCTTCCGGTACTTGCCGAGGTAGGACCCGTCGGCGTCGATGATGGCGGCGGTGTTGTGATACAGCCCCTCGGCCCGCTTCTCGAACAGCGAGGCGACGATCACCACGCCGAGTTCCTTTGCCACCGCACCGAGCCGCTCGGTGGAAGGGCCGGGGATGGCTTCGGCCAGTTTGAAGAACTCGTGGTCCTCCCGCTGGCAGAAGTAGTACCAGTTGTGGAGTTCCTGGAGGGCCACGATCCGGGCACCGCGGGAGGCCGCTTCGCGGATGCCGCTGATCGCGTGTTCGAGATTGGCGGACGGGTCGCCGGAGACCTGCTGCTGGACCAGTCCGACCCGGACAGTGCGAGGGTTGGTCATGCGGGAAAGATAGTGACCCGGTCGGGCCTCATCGTGGGCGGCGGCGGGGTTGTACCTTTGTGACCGTGCGATCGATCCTGACTGCGACAGCCCTGCTGCTTCTCCCGATCCTGCTCCCCGCCCAGCGGCTGGACTGGCGTACCCGGGCCACCTTCTACGCCGACAACACGGAGTTCTTCACTCCCTACCGGGTAGGCGAGACGATTCTCGGTGCCGAACTGCGGAGCTGGCTCGATGCCGAGGTCGGGAAGCGTACCAATCTGCAGTTCGGCCTCTCGGCGGATCGGCGGTTCGGTACCGATGAGTTTGCCGACTCGCTGAAGCCGGTGATCGCGCTCCGGTACCAGCATGGCGGTTCCGTCGGAATCATCGGAACGCTCGACCCTGGAAGGGACCGGCATGGACTATTGGAGCCGGCGATGGTCGCTACCCGCGAGATCACGACCCCGATCGAGTACGGCGCGCAGTGGCGGGAGCGTCGCGGCCGGCTCGACGGCGACGTATGGCTGAACTGGCGCAAGCTCAACACTCCGGCCCAGCGCGAAGAATTCGAGATCGGTGGCAGGCTGGAGGTTTATGTCGCCGAGGGGCTGGCGCTGGCCGGTCAGCATCTCTGGTCGCATCGCGGCGGACAGCTTCACGACGCCGGAGTGCCTGTGACCAACAACCGGGTGTCGGCGCTTGGTCTCAAGCTGCGGCGGGAAATCCTGGGAGATCGGAAGCTCGTGCTGGAAGGGTGGCGCCTCTGGAGTACCGAACTGCTCGATCCTGATGCTCCGGCAGGGCGCCCGGATCGCGGGTCCGGCACTCTGGTGAAGGGAGAGCTGGAAATCATTCCGACCGTCCATCTGATGGCGCTGGGGTGGTGGGGGAGCGATTTCGTCGCGGCAGCAGGCGACAACAACTACAACTCCACCGGGCACGACGGCGTACATTATGAAGGGGATCGCCGCTACCTCTCCTTCGGGGTGGTGCGGCGAGCCGCTGCATCGCGTGGTGTCACGGTCGACGGCGAGCTGCGCTGGCACAGGGTCGACGACGAGGAAAGCATCGCGTTCTTCGGAACTCCCTGGGAGCTGAGCTACCGGGCAGTGTTCCGGGTGCCGTTCGGGGTGTCGCTCAACCGCTGACAGGACCACTTTCCCCCGATCGATTGACAACGAGTTATCATCTAGATCCGGTTACCATCCAACGGAGTTGCTGCCGTGAACGCAGGTCGTCTGGCAATCGCCGCCATCGTTACCCTCCTTGCTCCCGCAACCGCAACAGGGCAGGCTGCCTTCGGTGTGGCCACTCCCCCGGCCCCCAACGCCGCCGACGTCAGGTTCATCACCGACATGATCCCTCACCATGCCCAGGCGGTGAAGATGGCTGACTGGGCGGAGAGTCATGGCGCCTCGCCGGCGCTGCAGCGGTTCGCGAAGCGGATCTCCGTGGCCCAGCGCGACGAAATCGCGATGATGCGTACCTGGCTCGGCAAGCTTGGCATGCCGGTGCCGGACAGTACCGCTACCCACAGGGCGGATGCTCACGCCGGTCACGGTGATCACGATGCGAAGCCGATGTACGGCATGCTCACCGACGAGGAGATGGCCAGGCTCGATGCCGCGCGCGGAGTCGAGTTCGACCGGTTCTTCCTCACCTTCATGATCCGTCACCACGAGGGCGCAGTGATGATGGTCGATGAGCTGTTCAAGGCGTACGGGGCGGGACAGGACGAATTCGTCTTCCGCTTTGCCTCCGACGTCTACGCCGACCAGACCACCGAGATCGATTTCCTGCAGGACATGCTCGATTCGCTTCCCCCACCGGGACGGCGCTGACCGATCCCACCACTCGTTTCACCGAGGATGCCGCAATGACCGCTGTCGCAGTCAAGTCGGGCTTCCGGGCGCTGGCCATCGCGGGGTTGATCCTCGCGATGGCGGCTATTCCGGCAGCCGCGCAACAGAAGACGAAGACCACGCCGACGCCCGACCCCCGCGAGGGGCTGACGGCCGGGCTCCATGACGCCGGTGAGGCGATCTGGAACCTGAAGATGCTGTCGGCTACCCCGTCGCCGGGGCCATTCGCACTCAACACCAACTCCGATCTCGCCTTCTCCGGTGATCTGGTGTATCAGGGCAACTACAACGGCTTCATGGTGTGGAACATCCGGAATCCCGAGAAGCCCTACCTGATGAACTGGGCCCACTGCCCGGCTTCGCAGAGCGACATCTCGGTCTACGGCAATCTCGTATTCGTCTCGGCCGAGGGGCAGACCGGCCGTCTCGACTGCGGCACCCAGGGTGTTCCCGAGCCCGTTTCGCAGGAGCGGGTCCGCGGCATCCGGATCTTCGACATGTCGAATCCGCTGGATCCGAAGTATGTGGGCAACGTGCAGACCTGCCGCGGTTCGCACACCCATACGGTGGTGACCGACAGGAACGACCCTGAGCATGTCTACATCTACATCTCGGGCTCGGCGGGCGTCCGCTCTCCCGACGAGCTGCCCGGATGCAATGCCGCACAGCCGACGGATGATCCGAACTCCTCGCTGTTCCGGATCGAGGTCATCAAGGTGCCGCTCAAGGATCCGTCGAAGGCAGAGGTCGTGAACTATGGCCGCTTCCTCGACAACCTTGCTCCTGCACCGCAGCGCGGCACCCCGATGGCGGCTGGCGCCGCCGGTGGCAACCGTCCCGCTGGAGCACCTCCGGCCGCCGCAGCCGGTGGTCAGGCTGTCGCTCCCGGAGCCGCCGCTCCGGGTGGTGGTCGTCCCGGAGGTGGTGCACCCCGTGTCCGCACCGGTCCGAACCAGTGCCATGACATCACCGTCTATCCGGCGGTCGGGCTCGCCGGTGGTGCCTGCGCCGGCTACGGCGTGCTGATCGACATCAGCGACCCGTCGACCCCGAAGCGTATCGATGCCGTTGCCGACACGAACTTCTCGTTCTGGCACTCGGCGACCTTCAGCAATGACGGCTCGATGGTGCTGTTCACCGACGAGTGGGGTGGCGGGCGTGCTCCGCGCTGCCGGGCGAGCGACAACTACGAATGGGGTGCCAACGCGATCTTCCGGATCGAAGATGGCAAGATGAAGTTCCAGAGCTACTACAAGATGCCGGCGAAGCAGACCGAGTGGGAGAACTGTGTTGCCCACAACGGTTCGCCGATTCCGATTCCCGGCCGCGAGGTGATGGTGCAGGGCTGGTACCAGGGCGGCATCTCGATCTTCGACTGGACCGATCCGACCAACCCGCACGAGATCGCTTTCCACGATCGTGGCCCGCTCAAGGATGGTGAACTCACCAGCGCCGGCTCGTGGTCGGTCTACTGGTACAACGGCGTGATCGTGAACTCGGAGATCGCCCGCGGTCTCGACATTTTCGAGCTGGCGCCGAGCCAGTACGTCTCGCAGAACGAAATCGACGCGGCGAAGACGGTGGTCTGGAAGGAGCTGAACCCGCAGGAGCAGCCCAAGATGGTCTGGCCTGCCAGCTTCGCGAAGGCTCGTTCCTTCGTCGATCAGCTCGAGCGCTCGCAGGGGCTGAGTACTGCCCGGATCGCTGCGGTCCGCGCCGCACTGACCCAGGCGGAATCGGCTTCGGGCGCCGCCCGCAGCACCGCGCTCGCCACCCTGGCCACTTCGATCGACGGAGATGTCCGCGGCTCGAAGGACCAGAGCAAGGTCACGATGCTTGCCGGAGCTGTGCGCGAACTGGCGCAGTAGACTTTAGTCGTCAGTGGTGTTTCGGGGCCGGTCCTGTCAGTTGGCAGGATCGGCCCCGACTCGTTCCTTCCCACTTCCCAACTCCCGCCTCCCGCCTCCCGCACCATGTTTGAGGGATATCCAGTTACAAACGGGCGCTCATCGCGTGGACGACCTCAGATCGCAGGTGGAACGGCATACTGCCGGCCAGTATCGCATTGAACGCGAGCTGGGCGGGGGCGGGATGTCCCGTACCTATCTGGCTCAGGAGATCGCGCTTCAGCGGCAGGTGGTGATCAAGGTCCTCGCCCCGGAACTGCTGGCGGGAATCTCGGTGGAGCGTTTCCGGCGTGAGGTGCTGCTGGCGGCCAAACTCCAGCACCCGCATGTGGTGCCGGTACTCGCCACCGGCGAGTTCGGCGGGCTGCCCTGGTTCACGATGCCCTATGTCGACGGGGAATCGCTCAGGCAGCGGCTGGAGCATGGCGCACTTCCGATCAGCGAGACGGTGAGCATCCTTCGCGATGTGGCCCGGGCGCTGGCCTACGCGCATGGCCGCGGCATCGTCCACCGCGACATCAAGCCGGACAATGTGCTCCTGTCGGCTGGCACTGCTACCGTAACCGATTTCGGTATCGCAAAGGCGATCAGCGAGGCCCGCGGCGATGCAGGTGCTGGCGGAGCGACACTTACCCAGGTGGGGATGTCGATCGGGACTCCTGCCTACATGGCGTCCGAGCAGGCCGCCGCCGATCCCGACATCGATCATCGCGCCGACATCTACTCCTATGGAGCGATGGCCTACGAACTGCTGGCTGGAAGACCACCCTTCCAGGCTGGTAAGGGCGATCGGCCTGTGGGCAGTGGCGACGGCGCTGGTGACACTCACCGCCTGGGCAGCACGCAATGCCATCGGACTGCCTGATTGGGTGCTTCCGGGAGCAGCGGGAGTGATGCTCGCCGGTCTCCCGGTCATCATCTTCACTGCCTTTGCACAACGGGTGAGTCACCGGGCATACACCGCCACGCCGGGCAGGCTTCCGGAGCACGGTACCCTTGCCACGATGGCGCTCAAGGCCAGTCCTCATCTTTCCTGGCACAGGGCCTGGCTTGGCGGCGGGATAGCAGTCGGAGCCTTCGCGGCACTGGTGATCGGCTTCATGGTATTCCGGGCACTCGGGATCGGACCGATGGCTTCGCTCCGCGGCGCCGGCGTGTTCGGATCATCCGAACTGCTGATGGTCGCGGACTTCCGGTCGCTTCAGAACGATTCGACGCTCGGGATTTCCCTGGCCGAGGCGATCCGGACCGACCTGGCCCAATCGAAATCACTCCGCGTGGTCAATCGATCGGCAATACGGGATCGCCTCGGCCTGATGCAGCGCCCGCTCGATGAGCCGATCCTGTTCGAACTGGCGCGTGACATCGGTACTACCGAGGGGGCCAAGGCGATTCTCGATGGCAGCGTCTCGCGGGTCGGCAGCAGCTATGTGATCGCAGCCCGACTGGTGTCGACGCTTGACGGCAAGCAACTGGCTGACTTCTCGCAGCAGGCAGCCACCGAGGACGACATCCTCGCGGCATTGGGACGTCTGACTCGTGAGGTCCGTACCAAGGCCGGCGAATCACTGAAGACCATTCGGGCTAGCACGGAACTCGAGCGGGTAACCACACCATCCATGCTTGCCCTCCGCAAGTACGTCGAGGGATCGCGGCTGGCGGACGAAGACGGTCAGATCGAACGCGGCATCGAACTGCTGCGTGAAGCAGTGGCGGTCGACACTGCGTTCGCGATGGCGTGGCGGAAACTCGGCGTGCTTCTGTCCAACGAGGCACGCAATCCGGTCGAGATACTCGAGGCCGTATCGACGGCATACCTCCATCGCAATCGCCTGACCGAGATGGAGCGGCAGCTCACCGAGGCGTTCTACTATACGGCAGGCCCGAAGCCGGATCGCGGCAAGGCGCTCGCGGCATACGAAGCGGCGGCCAGGATCGATTCGCTCAGCACCGCGGCGATCAACAATGCCGGTACCATCCACTCGGAGATGAACAACTCCGAGAAGGCCGAGGAGTATTTCAGGCGGGTCGTGCGGCTGCCGCGGGGATTCGGTGGGGCCTATACCAACCTGCTGCAGGAGCAGATCCGGAACGGCCGCTCTCCCGCCACTCTCGATTCCACTGTTGCGATGTTCGCCGAGGCACTGCGGCGGCTGGGAGAGTTGCACGAGGCCAGAGGGGAGCGCGCGAAGGCCATCGACTACTACACCAGGTTCACCGATCAGTGGGCCGATGCCGATGCCATCCTGCAGCCGCTGGTGCAGGATGTCCGCGGTCGGATCAGTCGCCTCAGGGTCGAAGGCGGCTGAGCTGGTCTACTCGCTGCCGGATATCCTGTAGCGGATCAGCGTTCCGTCACGCGAGAACCAGGTGGAGCGTGAAGCACGACGGTCCTGCGCCACCAGGGTGTCACCGATGACAGCATGGGCGGGGTATCAGGACATGTCGGATGCTGCGCCCCCCCGGCATGGTTGCAGCCAGGGGAGGGAGAATCGTCGTACCGGCCGACTTCCTACAGAGGTCTTACCGTGAGCCTCGCACGTCCGGCGGTCAGCGGCCAGCGATAGATCACCGCCGTACCCTGCAGAGTTTCTTCGAATCCCTGCTCACGCTTCGAGACAGTGACGATCGGATACTCCCATCGTTCCGCCTCCGGGGCATCGATTACCGGTACCGCCGCCAGCGACAGCTCGGTGGTGAACCAGGAGTCACCGGCATCATCCGGCAGATCCCATTCCCAGTCGACATCGATGGTGCGGTTGGGATGAAAGACATAGCGCTTTCTGAGGCCGCGGCCGACGCAACGGACCACTACCCGCTCGCCACTGGCATTGCCACTGGCATCGAAACGCTCTCCAGCCCAGCTCCGGAGCGGTTCCACGGTGCCGGCAGCGAAGTCGCCGACATCGGTATCACCGGCGATGATCCGGTCGATGAAGAGCGCCCTTGTCTCGCGATCCAGCGGTGGCCGGATCGTCAGCATCGACTCCAGATCGTGGATCGAAGCTGTGCCCTCGCTCGGAGCACTGTCGGAATCGTCGGCCGTATCGATGACCTCGTCGGCAGTGGCGGCGGGAGGATGGTAGCTCTCCTCATGGCGGCTGACCACGTCGGCCAGGTTGATGCCGGCGACGGTGTCGAGGCAGATCTCCAGTGCCGCACCACGTGCCGGTGAGATGAGAGCGTAGATGTTCTCGGAGGTTATCCGGATCTCGTCGTTGCCGTCGGCATCGACATCGCGTTTGTCGGTGCGGAGGGGTTCTCCCTGTCGCAGCATGCGAGCCGCCGCGGCGAGTTCTGCCCAGAGCGCCGAGCGCAGGAAGGGGAGATAGATCCCGCCGAAGATCCCGTGCCAGTAGGCATCGTTGCACTGCGCCCGGCCGATGTGTCTGCGGATCGCGATCGGATCACCGGAACGACGGGCGAACGCCGAATGCTCCTGCACTGCCTTGTGAAGGCGATTCGCTTCCGGATACTTGTGAAGAAAATGACGCCAGTGGCCACCGCGGAACAGAGCGGTCCCGTCCTCTTCGCCAGCCGCGTGCAATCTCCTGGCCCGTTCCGGAGGAAGCGCCCATCCCTCCATCTCGGCGTAGGAGGCCGAGGGCAGGTAGGCCGGTCCCGATGACGGAATCATGTCGACCGCATCGCCGAAGCGGGACAGAGTCGCGATGCCGTCGCGCCGCAGTGAGTGCATCGTCTCGGCGAAGCGGGTGAACCAGCCGTCCCGCCAGACCCAGTCGGCAGTACCCGGCCAGCCACCGAACTTCTCGCCATCATCGGCCAGGACCGCGAGTTGATGACCGGCGTCGCGCAGTTCGCCGAGATAGTCGGCCAGTTCTTCAGGCTGACGGAACGGCACCAGATAGCGGAGCTTCTGGTCGATCGCTAGCAGGTGAATGCGCTGGTCGTCGAACTCCGTCACCCAGGGGCGATGCAACTCCGAGCGATCGAAGCCGGAAGAGAGAAAGTGGCGGTCGTCCACCACCGTCCACCTGATCCCCGCTGCCGCCAGATCTCCGGGAAGATCCGGTTCCCACACCCTTTCGGTCAGCCACATTCCGTCGACCTCTACGCCGAAGCGCGAGGCCAGGCGACGCCGGTGCCGGTCGATCTGTTCGATCCGGTCATCCCGGGTCAGGACCGCGAGTATGGGCTCGTCATGTCCGGCTGCCATCAGTTCGATCCGTCCGGCATCGACCTGTTCGCCGATCAGATCTACGACATCGCGGGCCGCACCATCGAGCCAGTCGAGCAGCGGCCCGGAGATGTGAACCGCAACCGGCCCCAACTCATGGGATGCCAGTCGAGTGAAGAGTGGTCTATAGACCAGCTCGACATGCTCGGTGAACACCGAGTCGAAGTTCCCCACTGGCTGATGGAGGTGGAGACCGAAGCAGAAACGGAGCGGACCTCTCATTGGAGCACCAGGGAAAGGCGTTCGGCCAGCCGGCGTCGTTCAGGTGAGGGAGGCATGGGCTCGAGTATCGACCAGAGTTCGGCCAGTTCGGCATCCTCCGGGGTGACCTCGGTCAATTCCATCAGATCCATCACAGCATGCACCAGCGTTCCGGTTCCGGTCAGACCGTCAAGATCCAGCTTCCTGCTGGCACGGGTGAGCGCATGGTGGAGCGGTGATGTGGGGGGAGCGACCCGTTCGATCATTGGCTGGTCCTCGCCGTTCATGACGGCAGTCATCACTGCCGGTCCGACCATTTCCACCATCCGCGAGCGGAACGGTGCCGGATAGTTGGCGATGGTCATCAGGTGCGCAGTACCGGCACCATCGAGCATCCGCACATGCACCCGGGCTGGTATCATGCCGAATGTTACCGGGTCGGTATGCCAGCGATAGCTGACGCCGGTGCGGCGATGGATGGTGGTGATGATCCCGCCATCGACCCGCCACTCGTGGGTCGGGAGATACACGGTGTCGATCGTGTCAGCGTCGATCTCCCGCAGCGCCGCGATTGCTGCTGCAAGGCGGGCCGGGCCCGATGCCTCGATCAGTACATCGCGATGCCAGATGTCGACGCCCGACCCCTTGGCCGGATCGTTGCTGTGGGCACGAGCCAGCGTATCGAGGAGTTCCGTTTCCAGACGCACTGCCTCTTCCCGTGGCAGGAACTCCAGGGCCCGCGCGGCGTGACGGAGCACCAGCCGCGGTTCGATCCGGCCCAGGTCATCGAAGAACCAGGCGCACGAGGTGAACATCGCCAGCGCCAGTCGCTCGGCCTCCAGCAGTCGGCGGGCGCTCTGCGGGAGATCCGGTATGCCATCCAGCTCAGGGCCCGCATCGTTGCGGATCTCTTCACGGTTTCCAGCAGTGGCAGGCCATTCCTGCGCGGATACTGCATGAATGCCGGTTGCCAGGCGCTCCAGGCCGTGCCGGAGCGGCGTGCGCCAGGTCTGCGAGGTGTGCGGATCCATCCGGCAGCCACAGTCTTCCAGCCAGCGACCGAGTCCGTGACTGCAACTCCACGACGTGCCGCTGTTGAGGCCGGTGAGCGGGATCTGGCTGTGATCATCCGGGATGATCGCAGCAAAGCTGGTAAGCTGCACTTCGTTGGTGCGGCCCAGCAGTGTCGCAATGGTGGCGGCCAGTCCGGCGGCGGCATCACGATGATGGTGTCCGAAGGTCTCGCCATCGGTTGCCAGCGAGATGACCGCCCGCTGGTCATCCACTGATCCGGCGAGCCGGTTGGCGAAGCGCAGGGGGTCGCTGGCGAGGCCGCCGAAGGCGACCTCATGTGACAGCAGCCCGTCATAGGCGCAGAGCACCATTTCAGCCCCCGCAGGGCCGCGCCACAGTGCCGGGCCACCGCCGACCGGGACGGAGTCGATCTGGTGGGGTGCCAGCACCACGAACCTGATCCCTTCTCCCGCTGCAACCTCCAGCGTCTCCTCGTCCACTGCCGTTTCCGGAAGCCAGAGACCGAGCGAATCGCGACCGAAAATCCGCCGGAACTCCCGCATGCCCCAGCGGATCTCGGTGACCTTGTCGGCCCGCGAGGCAAGCGGCAGGATCACATGATGGTACGGAGCCGCAATCGCATTGCCGTGTCCGGTCCTGTCGACCGACATCCGGTCACCGACGACCATGGCATCGAGCACGTCCGGGGCATGACGCTCCAGCCACCGTACCAGAGTCGGGCCTGCGTCGAACGAGAGCCATTCATAGCAGTTGACGACTCCGGTGATCCGTTCGGCCTCGTCACGGAGCGGCATTGCCGCCAGCGGTCGATAGCACTCGCGGGTGATCCGCTCGTTCCAGTCGTGGTCCGGCGCGGCACTGGGTTCGCGCGGCACCAGTTCCAGCCACGGCTCCTCTCGGGGTGGCTGATAGAAGTGTGCATGGATGATTGCTGAACGGGTCATTCCACCGGCACGTCGCTCGCGGCGGCCAGCGCACCGCGAAGGTCAGGGAACGGATCGTCGACTTCACGGAGCTGCGCGGCGAGGGCGAGACCTTCATCGAGAGAGAGAGAGTCGCCGTCGAGGTGGTTCAACAGCGATTCGAGTGCATCACAGTGGTCGGTGAAGCGCTTCGTGGCGTAGTCGCCCGCCGCACCGGTCGAGATGATGAACTGCCAGTCGGACCCCTGCGCCAGCAGCAGTTCGCGGGCTGCCTGCTCCAGAATGGGTGAAAGCTCGTCGCGATCGATGGCGGCTGGCACCACGTCCCAGAAACGGTTCTCCAGCGGCCAGAGCCTGAGCCAGGTCCACTCGGTCTCCGGGTTCAGCCACTTCGAGAAGTCGCCGTTGGCCCCCCACGACCCCTCACCCATCCTGATGCTGCTGGTAGGCGGGTCGTCGTTCAACATCCGCGAGGCTGTGGATGGTGCAACCTGGTCGCCTGCCGGTAGCCGGTCGAATACGTCCTGGACGAAGTCCACGCCCTCAAACCACCAGTGACCGAACAGCTCGGTATCGAATGGCGCGGTGATGGTGACGTCACCCGCGCGGCGGCCCGCGGCCACTTCCTTCAGCAGGTCGACGAAGTGCCTGGCGTGTCCGGCCGCCGCATCCAGAGCGTCACCAGGTAGATAGGGTTCCTTCATTCCCAGGTCGGCGGCGGGGTCGGTCACGCGCCAGAACTTGAGACCGCCGGGGTAGCGGATCTTGTGGAACTCCAGGTAGCGCGAGTCGCCCGGATAGCCGCCGTGGCGACTCCAGACCTGCTTCGTCGCAGCCGGATCACGGACCACTGCGGTGACTGGCCGCTGTCCCGGAGGGGGATGAGCGCCGACATGATAGGCCCGGTACGGCGAGCGCTTCGGGTCGATCTCTCCCTGACGCGCGATCGGCTTCCCCTCGTACAGCTCCCAGGCCTCACCGGCATCGGCCAGATGCGAGTCGACCACGAACCACTGGAAACCGGCCCGCCGGAGATGTTCCTCCACTCCCGGCCGCACCGCCTGTGGGGGAGCCTGGGGAAGGGGCTGCCACGGTCCGCGCGGGCGATAGGCGCACTCGGGAACCCAGCATCCCTTGGGCGCTTCGCCGAAGTGACGGATGTGCTCGGCGCGGCCCAGCATCAACTGGAACCGGATCGATTCGTCGCGGGCCAGCAGTGGCAGAAATCCGTGAGTCGCCGCCGACGAGATCAGTTCGATTCTTCCGGCCTCCGCGTGTCCGCGGAACGCCCCGATCAGATCCTTGCCATGCTGTTCCCAGATCCCGCGGAGTCGGCTCAGATGCTTCCGCCAGAAGGACACGAGATGGAGCAGCTCTTCGTCACCGGTCTCACGCAGCGACTGCGGCAACTCGCCGAGCGTCTCGAAGCGATGATCGAAGTAGTGTTCGACCTCTTCACGGCACGATGGATGGGCGAGCTGTGCCGCCAGGATCGGAGTGATTCCGATGGTCATCGGCACAGCGCGACCAGTTGCTTCGGCGCGATCCAGCATCCCGATCAGCGGGAGGTAGGTGTCGAGCACTGCCTCCGACAGCCAGTCGCTGCCGTGAGGCCAGCGACCATGGTGGAGTACCCACGGCAGGTGGGAATGGAGTACCAGAACGAACTTCATGAATCGCGGAGCCGGGCAGCACGGTGAGTGATGGCCTTGCGATAGATCCGGTCATAGGAGTGGGCCACGCCTTCCCAGCCGAAATCCTTCCGCATCGCGGCTGCCTGCATCTCCCGCCACGCCGTGGGCGCGGCATGCTCGGTCAGTGCCCGCCAGAAGCCGCCGGCCAGCGCCCGTTCCTCGAAGGCCTCGAAGAGGAAGCCGGTAACTCCGTCGTCGATGGTGTCGGCCAGACCACCCACCTTCCGCGCCACCGGGATGGTGCCGTAGCGCTGGGCCCGCATCTGTGTCAGACCACAGGGCTCGTACTGCGACGGCATCAGGAAGAGGTCGGCGCCGGCCATCAGGACATGCTCGAGCTGATCGGAGAACTTCGTCTCCTGGCCGATCCGCTGCGGGAGCTGGTAGGTGAGAGTGCGGATCGCCTCTTCGAACTTCCGCTCACCGCTGCCCAGAAAGACGAACTGGGCGCGCTGGCCGAAGAGATCGCGGTTGTCGACCACGATGTCGAGACCCTTCTGAGTCACCATGCGACCGGCCAGTGCCACCACCGGAACATCGGCATCCACTGCCAGGCCGAAGCGCTGCTGCAGGTCGCGCTTGCAGGCGGCCTTGCCGGCCAGATCGCCGGTGCGATAGTTGGCGGCAATCCGCTGGTCACGCTCAGGGTTCCACTCCTCCTGGTCGATTCCGTTCAGCACTCCGGTGAACCGGTCGCCCATGGCACGGTAGACCTGCTGGAGACCGAATCCTCCTGCGTCGGTACGGAGTTCGGAAGCATGCGACGGCGATACGGTGGTAGCCATGTCGCAGTAGACCAGTCCTCCCTTGAGGAAGTTGGTCTTGCCGTACCATTCCAGTCGTTCGTAGTTGAACAACTGCCACGGCAGGCCGATCCGGTCGATGGTCTCCGGGCCGAAGTGCCCCTGGTAGCCGCCATTGTGGATCGACATTGCGACCGGAATGCGATCGAACCAGGGGTCATCGACGAACCAGTTGCGGAGATACGCTGCGGCGAGTGCGGCATGCCAGTCGTGGACGTGCAGCAGTACCGGACCATCGGCAATGAGCGGCAGGGCCGCCACCGCAGCCGCCGCGAAGCCGGCGAAGCGGATGTCGTTGTCGGGGTGGTCGCCGCTGCCGGTGCCGTAGATCCCGTCACGCCCGAAGAAGCCTTCGTGCTCGACGAAGTACGTCGGAGTTCCCGAGGCCGGGTTGTCGTCGGTCCAGAGCTGGAAGGTCTCCTCCCGCCCGTTGAACGACAGCGTGAACGGCTCACCGACGGTGCGGGGAGCCTTGAGATGCTGCCGCGCGATCCTGTAGAGCGGCATGATGGCCGCCGTCGCCAGCCCGCCGCGATGCTGGAAGCGATGAAGTCCCCAGGCCGCCTCGGCGAGCCCGCCGGTGCGGGCATACGGGTAGTACTCCGCGGCGACGTGAACCACCATCGGAGTCTGGCCGTCTATCAGCGGGAACCTCGGCGACTGGGCGGGCATCATCTCATCCGATCGGCGGATCGTCGGTGAAGGGGTCGTTTCTCAGGATCGGCAGGTAGTACTGGTCGACATAGTCGTGCAGCATCCGGCGTGTCGTGAACGAGCGACCGGCAGTTCGCATTGCCTCCTTCATCACCCGTACCCAGCGCTGCGGCACATCGCGCGAATCACGGTCATACCACAATGGCACGATCTCGTTCTCCAGCAGCCGGTAGAGGTGTTCGGCATCATGCGCGTCGACCTCCTCGGGCTCCAGCCCGGCGGGAGCCAGCGGAATCGACCAGCCGTTGGCACCGGTATCGCCTTCCTCCCACCATCCGTCGATGGTGGAGAGATGAGGGATTCCATTCAGCGCAGCCTTCATGCCACTGGTTCCACTGGCTTCGAGCGGTACTCGCGGAACATTCAGCCAGAGATCCACCCCCTGGACCAGCAGGTGGGCCAGGTGCATGTCGTAGTCCTCGAGGAATGCCACCCGTCCCTCGAACTTCGGGTCGCGGGTGAACTCGAGGAGCGACTGCAGCACAGTCTTGCCCGGGTCATCCTTGGGGTGCGCCTTGCCGGCCACGACGATCTGTACCGGGCGGCGCTCGTTGGTGAGCAGTTCCCGGAGCCGCTCGACGTCACTGAA
>CAZSPH010000051.1:0-17483 GCA_964608715.1 uncultured Gemmatimonadaceae bacterium
GAACCCCCGACCTCGCGCATGTGAGGCGCGCGCTCTAACCAGCTGAGCTAATCGCCCGCTCGAGCGGGATAGCATGATACCACCATTCGATCCATCAGACAAGCCATGGCCCCGGAGGGACTTGAACCCCCGACCCTTGGATTATGAGTCCAGTGCTCTAACCAACTGAGCTACGGGGCCGTAACACGTTTCATTTCAACAGCTTGAACCACTACACCTCAACCAACTTGTTTTCCACATCACAGCCATGGTATACCCCCTACCCCCTCCGCCCTGACACTTCCTGGTAGATCTCCAGGTACGCCTCGGTCATCCGGTCGACGGTGTAGTGTTCGAGCACCCGTGCTCGTCCTGCAGCCCCCAGCCTCTGACGCAGCTCGGGATCATTCGCGAGCAGTCGCATCGCCCCGGCGAGTGCGGCAGCATCGCGGATCGGCACTTCGAGTCCGGTGACTCCAGGAACATTCACTTCGCGCACCCCGGATGGGA
Source organism: uncultured Gemmatimonadaceae bacterium (assembly GCA_964608715.1). GTDB lineage: Bacteria > Gemmatimonadota > Gemmatimonadetes > Gemmatimonadales > GWC2-71-9 > Palsa-1233. The sequence goes on from CAZSPH010000051.1 coordinate 490, forward strand.
CTGCGGTGGTGATCACCGGCCGCCCGGCCGCCATGGCTTCGAGCAGCACCATCCCGAACATCTCCTTCACCGAGACGGAAGGGAGAACGAGGAAGTCTGCGTCAGCCATCCTTCGCGGCAGGTCCTCGTCGGGGTACTCGCCCCAGAACTTCACCCGGTCGCTCACGGCCAGCGCGTCGGCCAGAGTCCGCAGGCGATTGGCGTCGGGACCGGATCCGACCACGTCGAGCCGCAGCTCCGGCACCTGTTCCAGTGCTCGCAGCAGGAAGTCGACGCCCTTCCACTCGGCAAGTTGGCCGATGAAGAGAGCCCGCGGCGGATTACCCGGCGGGGGCGGTGGCACAACCTCCCAGCGACGGTGATCGATCCCGAACGGAATCACCCGGACCTTGTCCTCACGTCCCTTCAGCTCGCGAGAGAGAGCGATGTGTGCAGAACTGGGCACGACGATCGCCTTCGCGCGCTTCAGCGCGTACCATCCCGGCAGCTTGTACTTGACGCTGTCGTAGTCGGCATGGTGGGTGATCACCAGCGGCGCCAGACTTGGCCTGAGCGCATAGGCGACGTCGGCCAGCGAATGCGGGTGATGAAGGTGGATCACGTCGGCCCGCTTCCACGCCGCCGCGAGGTAGGCTGGCGCCAGTTCCTGGGACCCGACGGGAGCGAACGACCACGCCCTGGTGACTGCGGCGCGACGACGCTGCCCGGGACGCGGCGCACCGAAGGTGGTGACCGCAATCACCTCCGCTTCGTGGCCCCGTTCGGCCAGTCCTTCGGCCAGTCCCTGGACTACGCGTTCCATCCCGCCCGAACGCGGCCAGTAGTACTTGGCGAGCTGCAGAATCCGCATGAGGTGAAAAGTAACGACGTTCAGCGCATCTTTGTGCCGTGCGCGTTCTGATCCTCTCTCCCGAACTCCCCCCTCGCGACCTGCTCGGTTCGCTGGTCGCCCTCGGCGTCGAGCCGGTCGTCCCCCGCCCACGCGGCGACACCGAGATCGACGGACTGATCCGCTACGAACGGGTCGGTGCCCGAGGGGATACCAGCGATCCGCTGGATCTCCGCTGGTCCCGCAGGGACCTGCGAACCCTCGTCCGGGACACCCGCCCCGATCTGCTGCATCTGGTTGGCGACCCGTGGACCCCGACTGCCGAAACCGGTGCTGCGGCAGCTCGGGACCTCAAACTCCCCTACGTGGTGGTGGGCCAGTCGAGCCGGGGTGGGGCGCGAGGTATCACAGCCCGCTGGCAGGCAAAACGGGTGCGCGACGGTGCCGCCGGTCTCGCCGGCATCGTCCGCTCGGCACTCGACCATCTGATCGATGACACCCTCGACGTGCCGGTGGCGGTAATTCCCCCGGCGAATCTCGAGATTCCGGGTCACCTGGCCGATAGCCCGCCACCGGAGCGACCGGTGTTCGGACTGCTCGGTCGCATGGTATCCGAACGAGGGGTCGATCTGGCGCTGGATGCACTGGCCGAAGTCTACGGCGACTGGCGCCTGCGGATCGCGGGAACCGGACCGGTGCAGGTCGATCTCGAAGCCCAGGCACAGAGACTCGGGCTTTCGGCTCGCATCGAATGGCTGGGCGCCATTCCGCGCGAGGATATCCCCGCCTTCTATCAGACGGTCGATGTCATGCTGGCCCCTTCCCGCACCACGCCGGACTGGGTGGAGCCTGTCGGCCATCATGTTGCTGCTGCGATGGCACGCGGGGTTCCGGCGGTCGTTTCCCGGTCAGGGGCGCTCCCGGACGTGGTGGGTGATGCCGGGCTGATCATCGACGAAGGCGACCGCCCAGCCCTTTCCCGCGCCCTGCAGGGGCTGGTCGACGACCCCGCCCGCTGCCGCACTCTCGGCATTGCCGCCCGACGCCGGGCGATCGAGCGCTACGGACATGGCCCGATCGCCGAGCGACTGGTTCACCTGTGGCGCCAGGTACTCAGGCGAAGCTGACCTCCGATCACGCAGGACCGTAGCCGGCTCCGTGGTAGTACCGGTATTCCCCGCCATAGGTCTCTGCCCGCTTCACGTCATAGTCGTTGAGAACGGCGCCGATCACGTTCGCCCTGACCCGGCGCAACTGCCCCATCGCAAACTTCACGGCACCCTTCTCGGTAACACCGCCGCGGGTCACCAGAATCACGCCGTCGACGTTGGGAGCGATCACCAGTGCGTCGGCAACATTGTTGACCGGTGGCGAGTCGATCAGCACCACGTCGTAGCGGAGTTCGAGCTGCTCGCAGAGATCGTGGAAGCGGGTGCTCGCCAGCAGTTCCGCGGGATTGGGCGGCACCGTCCCGGTGCCGATCAGGTCGACTTCACCAACCCCCTCGAATGTCATCCGCTGGATCACGTCCTCGACCCGGGCGGCTCCGACCAGCACTTCAGACAATCCGGGGCCCCTGGCACCGCCGAGAGTGCGATGGATCGCTCCGCGCCGCATGTCGGCGTCCACCACGATCACCTTCAGCTTCTGCTGGGCAAGCGACGCTGCGAGGTTGGCAGCGGTCGTGGACTTCCCTTCCCCGGGCACCGAGGAAGTCACCAGCAGCAACTTCGGCGGTCCATCGGCAGCCGCGAACGCCAGCGAGGTGCGGAGTGCCCGGTATGCCTCAAGTACAGTGGCATGTGGAGTCTCGCGGGCGACCAGTGCGGTATTGGGGGATGTGAGCTGTCCCCGCCTGAGCCTGCGGGTACCGGTCCTGCCGCGAGTGATTGCGGCGTCGAACCGCGGCACGATGCCGATGACCGGCAACCCCGATTCAGCCTGGACTTCGTCCGAGGTATGCAGCCTGGTGTCCAGCAGCTCGCGGCCGATCGCAATGCCGAGTCCGACCGCCAGCCCGGCGAGCAGTGCCAGCGCGAGATTTAGCACCGCATTGGGAGATACCGGCCGGGTTGGCAGTTCGGCCAGGTCGACCACCTGGGCACTGGGATCTTCGATCGCCTGGGTTATCTCCGCCTCCTTGAGACGGGTCTGGAGCAGCGTCGACAGGTCTCCCAGCACGGAGGCGTCCCGCTGCAGCGTAGCCAGCCTCACCTCTTTCGCCGGTATCTCGGACAGGAGGCCGGCGCTCTGGCGCAGTTCGACATCATAGGCTGCGACCTGCTGCCGAAGACCGTTGGTATAGGTCCCGACAAGTGCGCCGATCTGAGCTTCCAGCGCTTCCATCTGGGATGTGAGTGCCATCACATCGGGATCCCGCTCGGTCCGGCGGATCAGCAGATTGCTGCGCTCGTTTTCCAGCGCGGTGATGCTCTCGAACAGGGTAGAGATCACCGGGTTGCGAAGCAGGGTGGGAAAGGCGAGGAGGCGTCGCGCCGGAGAAGGGCCACCGTCGATCGGGCTCCGCAATTCCGCCATGGCCATCGTGGCTTCGATCGCACCCAGCTCGGCTGCCGCCTGATTGCGGGCGGCCTGCAGTTCGGCAAGCTTGCCGACCGAGACTGCGGCCTGCTGCTGAATGCTGACGACCTGTTCCTGCTCCCTGAACGCACGGAGAGTATCCTCCGCCTCGCGCAGCTCGCGATTCAGGGTGTCGAGCTGGGCGCGCAGGAACTCCACTGTGGAGCGCGCGCCGGTCTTCCTGGTCCCCACCCGCTGATCGACGAAGGCGCTGACCAGACCGTTGGGGACATCCCTGACCAGCACGGGATCCGGCCCACGATAGCGCGCCACCAGGATGTTGGCATCGCGACTCGGTCGACTGATTCTCATCGCTGCGGCGAGACTGGTCACCGCTTCCTCACGACTGACCACCTCGATGGTCAGTTCGCGGGCCGAATCTTCCAGCGCCGGCGCGGCAATCAACCGGAAACCATCCTCGGGCAGGTAGTACTCCGATGACAGCTGCGGTACCGCACCGGGAGAGTCGACGCCGACGGCTGCGAGCCGACCGGCCGAGTCACGGGCAACGCGATACCGGCCGGGCTTCACCGCCGCACCTACTGCCAGCAAGGCGAAATGATCCGAGGTCTTCGCTCCGCGAGGTGCCAGAATCCTGGCCCGGAGGTTGTACCGGTCGACCACTTCACCCAGCAGAGTCCGGGACCGCAGCACTTCCAGTTCCGTGTTGACCTCGGAACCGCGACCACCCAGTTGCTGCAGTACCTCGAGTCCCGGCACGGGGGCCCCCGTCTCCGAGATTCTCAGCGAAGCCGAAGATTCATATTCCGGAATGGCCCGTGCGGTGATGAGCCATCCCAGCACCAGGGCTGCCAGCACACAGCAGACCAGCAGCCAGGCGTTGCGACGGAGCACGCCCATGATCCGCCGGATATCGATTCCTTCGTCCTCTGATCGCAGCGGATAGCCGTAGCTGGCGGAGCGAGCGGCATCCACGGCGACCGGAACACCGTTGCCGGGATCGGTCGGCAACTGCTGGAGGGAGTTGGGGCCCGTCATCTCAGTTGACCAGTACGGCGGTGATGGTGGCTATCGCTCCGACCAGTGAGCCTACCAGCCAGCTGTTGCGGGAGATCCAGGACCGCTGCGGCACATAGAGCTGGTCACCCGATCTGATACCGAGTCGCTGGACATCGTCGGCCAGCGACAGGGCCAGCTTGCCGCCTTCCACTCTGATGAGTTCGACCCGATCGCGGCGGCCATCGGGTGAAGCTCCACCTGCCAGCGCCAGCGCCTCCTGTACCGTCATGGTGGGATCCACCGGATAGAGACCCGGCTTTGCGACGGCGCCGAACACCGCGATCCGCCGGAGCAGCGTCACCTCGACCACCGGCTCGCGCAGGTATTCGGCATAGCCACGAGTGAGCCTCGGCCGGATCGAATCGGCAGGCCAGCTGCCCACCGGAGTGTCGCCCAGTCGCGGCAACGATACGATGCCACGTTCGTCGACGGGAAACTCACCCGACATCTCCGGCTCCAGATAGATCCTCACCCGGAGCATGTCGCCGGGACGCAGTGCATCGGCGGGAGCCTGTGCTCCGACCACAGCAGAGATCATCGTCGTCGCTGCCGCGACTGTGGTCATCATCCGCACCAATCCTCCAGGCCCGTTCGACGGGCGGTATGCTCCAGTATTCATGTGATCGACTCTACCGGCAGTGGCAGCAGAGCCGCCTGCTTCCCCGCCGCATCATCGACATGCACCGTCTTCGGCGCGTACTCGGGTACCAGCTCACGGAGCATCTCCCGGAGCATGGCCGGCGCGACCGATCCGGATACCGCTTCGGCCATCGCGTCTATCCGGTCGAAGAGACCGATCGGAGTACCGCCGACTTCGGCGACCAGAATCTTCGGATGACCGGTTGCCCTCACTTCGTCTCCGGCGAAGAAGACCTCTTCGTAGAGCTTCTCACCGGGGCGCAGACCGGTATAGACGAGATCGATGTCGCGACCCGGCTCCAGTCCGGACAGCCTGATCATGTCGCATGCGAGATCGGCAATCCTGATCGGGGAGCCCATGTCCAGCGCGAAGACCTCGCCACCTCGACCCATCACGGCAGCCTGGAGTACCAGCTGCACCGCTTCGGGAATCGTCATGAAGTAGCGACGCACCTCAGGGTCGGTGAGAGTCACCGGGCCACCTTCCGCGATCTGCCGGAGAAAGGTCGGCACCACACTGCCCCTGCTGCCGAGCACGTTGCCAAACCTCACCGCACAGAACGCGGTACCGGAGCGCATCGACACCTCCTGCACTACCTGTTCGGCAACCCGCTTGGTTGCTCCCATCACGTTCGCCGGCCGCACGGCCTTGTCCGTCGAGATCAGCACCATCCGCTCGACGCCATGTCGGACCGACGCCGTAGCAACATTGCGGGTACCGATCACGTTGTTGGTAACGGCCTCTGCAGGATTCTCTTCCATCAGAGGGACGTGCTTGTGCGCAGCGGCATGAAATACGACGTGCGGCCTGAACGAGGAAAAGAAGAGATCGACCCGCGACTCATCGCGGATGTCGGCGATCGCCGACTTGGCATCCAGCTCCGGCCAGTTCCGCCGCAGTTCACCGGCGATCTCGAAGATCGAGTTCTCGCCATGCCCCATCATCATCAGACTCGATGGCTCGAAGCGGGCGATCTGCCGGCAAAGCTCGCTGCCGATCGACCCTCCTGCCCCGGTCACCAGCACCCTGTAGCCGCGGATCATCTCGCCCACTGCCGCGAGATCGGTCTCGATCGGTTCGCGCCGCAGCAGGTCCTCGATCCTCAACTGCCGGAGCTTCGACAACCTGACAGCGCCGCTGGCCACTTCCGCCAATGCCGGAAGAGTGCGCACTTCAAGGCTCGCCGCTCTCGCGGCGTCGGCAACCTGGCGGATCACGTGACCGGGAGCACCCGGCATCGCTACGATCACCTCGCTGGCTTCTTCTTCCTGCGCGATCGTCGGCAACTCCGCAATGGGACCGAGTACCGGAAGCCCCGACAGTTCGGCACCGAGCTTCGACGGATCGTCATCGACGTAACCGACGGGCACCAGAACGCCGCTCCCGGCACGCCTGATCTCGTCGACCACCAGACGCCCGGCATCACCGGCACCGGCGATCAGCACCCGCCGCCTGCGCCGGTCCCGGACCGTGATCCGCCTGCTGCGGGAACTGAGCAGGAAGAACCGCTCGGCAGCGCGCATCATGGCCGGGCCGACGGCGGTGGTCACCCATCCGAGCGCCAGGATCGAGAGGGGAACACGGGCAGGAATGATCCCGATGCCGGAAAGAACCAGCGAACCGAGAACCACGTCGGCAGCGCCGGCAATGATGCCTGCAGCGCCAAGCTGGAGGAATTCCATCGAACCGGCATGACGCCAGAGCACGCGGTAGGTGCCTGCCACCCAGAACAGCAGCAGCCGGAACGGTACCGAGATGGCCAGGTAGAGCAGGCCCGTGGTGGCAAGTTCGTGCAGCCCGTCGATGCTCTCGTACCGGATCACGTACGCCAGCGCCGTCCCCGTGAAGAGGACAACGGCGTCAGCTGCGACATAGAACCGGTTGCGGATCGGCGGGGGGGCAAACCGGATGAGGCAACTCCTGCAAGAGGTGACAGTCCAACTGTAAGACCAGCTACAGTCGGGGTGACGTCACTCACGCAGTGGCATGCACGCCACGTTCACTGGTGCATGAATGCAGCACAGTGCCCATGTGGCGAGGTGTTGCGGCTACGCTACTCCGTAGAATTCACGATACCAGTCGACGAAGCGCTGAACTCCGACTTCGATCGGCGTCCCCGGTCGGAAATCGCAGTCGCGAACGAGGTCGTCGACATCCGCATAGGTCTCGGGAACATCGCCCGCCTGCATCGGAGCCATGATCTTCTCGGCGGTTCTGCCGAGCGAGCGCTCGAGCGCGCCGATCATGTCCATCAGCTCGTTGGGATGATTGTTGCCGATGTTGTACAACCGGTACGGCGCACTGCTGGCTGCGGGGTCCGGCTGTTCTCCGGACCACGACGACTCGGCGGCGGCAGGGCGATCCGACGCGCGGATCACCCCCTGCACGATATCATCGACATAGGTGAAATCGCGCCGCATCCGGCCGTGGTTGAACACCTCGATCGGTCGACCTTCCAGAATCGCCTTGGTGAAGAGGAAGAGCGCCATGTCCGGACGCCCCCACGGACCGTATACCGTAAAGAACCTGAGACCGGTCACCGGCAGCCGGTAGAGATGGGCGTAGGAGTGCGCCATCAGCTCGTTGGCCTTCTTGGTGGCTGCATAGAGCGACACCGGATGGTCGACGTTCTGATGAACCGAGAACGGCATCGCGGTGTTGAGGCCGTACACCGATGACGTCGAGGCGAAGGTCAGGTGCTCGGCGCCGTGATGTCTCGCACCTTCCAGGATGTGCAGGAAGCCGGTGACATTGCTGTCGACGTAGACATGCGGGTGGGTGACCGAGTAGCGGACTCCGGCCTGCGCGGCGAGATGGATGATTCGCGGAAAACGCTCCGCGGCGAACAGTCCCTCCACTGCCGAGCGGTCGGCCAGCTCGCCGCGCACGAAGCGGAACCCGGGATGGCGCCGCAGCCGGTCGAGCCGCGCCTGCTTGAGCGCGGGATCGTAGTAGTCGTTCAGATTGTCGAATCCGACTACTTCATCGCCGCGGGCAAGCAGCGCCTCGCTCACGTGATAGCCGATGAATCCGGCAGCGCCGGTCACGAGATGCTTCATACCGTCAGTTCCCAGCTCTCTGTTGTCTGTTCTCTACCCGCTGTTCTCCGTCCACCTCGACCCCTTCCCTGCGCAACTGCTCGACCCGCCACGGTTCCAGCCGGACTGTTATCGCCAGCATACCCCCGGCCAGCCCTTGGCCAAGCACATCGCCCTGGCGATGGAGCTGACCCAGGCGGGCGCCATCTGCGGGATCAAGCAGGACCCGGACCACTGGCCGGATCGCGTCTGCCCGCCCTCGGAGCACCGCCTTGAGCGGTTCCAGTCCGTCAATTCGCGCGGTGGTCGTGAAGATTGCGTCAGGCCACAGCTCCCTGGCCCTGCCAGCGAAGGCATTCGGGTCGATCACGGCGTCGAGCTTGTTGAAGACGATGACCGTAGGACGCTCCCTGAGGCCGAGTTCGTCGAGGACCTCGTCGACCGTCTGCATCTGGTCCTCCCATTCGGGATGTGAAGCATCAACCACGTGCAGCAGCAGATCCGCCTCCCCCGCCTCCTCCAGGGTCGCCCTGAACGAGGCCACCAGATGGTGCGGCAGCTTGCGGATGAAACCCACCGTGTCGCTGACCCTGACCTTGAGCATGTCGCCCAGGTCGATCTCGCGAGTAAGCGTATCGAGGGTGGCGAAGAGACGATCCTCCACGAAGATCTCATGCTCGCCCGACAGGGCGCGGAGGATGCTCGACTTGCCGGCGTTGGTGTAGCCGACCAGGGCCGCCGACAGCAGCGGGGCTCGACCACTCCGGATCGTCTCACGATGACGGGTCACGTCGCCGAGCTTCTCCCGCAGCAGCACCAGCTTCTGGCGGATCATCCGGCGGTCGGTCTCGAGCTGCGTCTCACCGGGACCGCGCAGACCGATACCGCCCCTGATCCGGGAAAGATGGGTCCACATCCGGGTCAGGCGCGGCAGCATGTACTGCAACTGAGCCAGCTCGACCTGAAGCTTCGCCTCGTGACTGCGCGCTCGGGTGGCAAAGATGTCGAGAATGATTTCGGCGCGGTCCATCACCCGGGTGTTGAGATGCTGCTCCAGCCCCTGTCCCTGGGCCGGACTCAGCTCTTCGTCGAATACCACCAGCGTCGCCTTGGTGTCGAAGACCAGTCGGGCCAGTTCCTCGACCTTGCCTTCTCCGATCAGCGTTGCGGCGCTGGCAGATGCAATCTGCTGGTGCAGCCGACCGACGATCTCCGCTCCGGCGGTGTCGACCAGGCGCGCCAGCTCTTCGAGATGTTCGTCGATCTTCTGCGCGTCCGGGGTTCCCTTGCGCGGAGCAGCGACGAGAATTGCCCGTTCCCTGGGCTGCGCGACTTCTATTGGCTTGCGAATGCTGCGACTCCTGGCTTTGCCGGAACCAGCTGTCTGCCGATTCCCGGATGGAATCTAGCCGGATATGCCGCTCCGCCGGGCTGAAATCATCACATCAACTACCCGCTCCAGATCTGCCTTCGACATCTGACTGCCGGAGGGAAGGCAGAGACCCTGCTCGTACAGCCGTTCCGCAACGACACCACCGACCACCTCGGTTCCCGCGAACACGGGCTGCAGGTGCATCGGCTTCCAGATCGGCCGGGCCTCGATTCCGGCTGCGTCCAGTGCCGTCCGCAACGCCTCCCGATCGACACCGAACTCCGCCGGATCGACCAGACAGCAGGTCAGCCACCGGGAATGTCTGGTGCCTGCCACTTCAGGCTGCAGGGAGATCCCGGGCAGGACATCGAGGCGTTCACGATAGAACTCGAAGTTGGCCCGCCGACGCTCCACTCTCGCAGCCAGGGTCTCGAGCTGGGCACGTCCTATCGCCGCCGAGATGTTGGAGAGCCGGCAGTTGTAGCCGATCTCTTCGTGCTGATAGTGAACGGTCGGCTCGCGCGCCTGGGTTGCCAGCTTCCGGACATGGTTGGCGAGCCGCACGTCGTCGGTTGCGAGCATCCCTCCGCCCGAACTGGTGATGATCTTGTTGCCGTTGAACGACCATATGCCGCAGGCGCCGAACGAACCCGGCGCACGCCCTCCAAGACTGCTGCCCAGAGCCTCCGCTGCGTCCTCGATCACCGGAACTCCCCAGCGTTCGCATGCGGCGGTGATCGACGCCATCGCGGCGCTCTGCCCGTACAGATGCACCGGGATCACGGCCCTGGGCAGTCGTCCGATTCTCCCGCGCCGGTCGAGCCATCGACTCAGCAGGTCCGGATCGATGTTCCACGATTCGGATTCCGAGTCGATGAAGATCGGCGTCGCACCGGTGTGCCGGATAGCAAAGGCGGTGGCGGCGAATGTGAGGGTTGCAGTGACCACCTCATCGCCGCGGCCGATCCCGTGATGCACCATGGCAAGGTGCAGCGCCGCCGTGCCACTCGACATCGCCACTGCGTGACGCAACCCGATCTCAGTCGCGAACTCTGATTCGAACGCATCAACCATCGGACCGAGCGGTGCCACCCAGTTGGAATCGATCGCTTCCAGTACCAGTTCCCGTTCCCGCCCCATGATGTGGGGCGGTGAGAGATGGATGCGCTTCATCCAGTCCTCCGATCGATCGGACCGGCCGGTATGCCGACGAAGGTGGCATGATCAGGAACGTCCCTGGTGACGACTGCTCCGGCACCGATCGTTGCCCATCTGCCGACGGCAACTCCCGGCAGTACCACCGCACCCGCGCCGATCCATGCTCCCTCTTCGATGGCTACTCCTCCGGAAAGAATCACACCGGGAGACAGGTGCGCCCAGTCATGTACCACGCAGTCGTGCTCGACGATGGCGCCGGTGTTGATGATCACGCCCCTGCCGATCACTGCCGCCGGATGGACTACGGTCCTGGTGAGCAGAACCGTACCGGGCCCGATCAGCGCCTGCGGTGACAGGTGCGCCGAGATCGCAATCACCGGAGGAACCATCGCATCAGGAATGTCGCGGGCGATCCCGGCCCGTTCGCGGTTGTCACCGATGCCGAGTGCCAGCCTGCCGACTCCTGTCGGGAGCTGTCCCGTCAGTGCCGCGGCCAGTATCACTTCCTCGGAGAACTCGGGGTCCCTCGCCCGGTCACGGTCGACCCATCCGGCAACTGTTCCGCCACCCTGAGAAATCGCCTCCGCGATCACCCGGCCGTGACCACCTTTCCCCCATATCAGCCAGTCATCCCACATCGTTGCCTCCGAAGGGCGCCATCGTTGCTTCGCCTCCATGAGATATGCCGGCGCGCGCCATCACCTTGAACAGCGTTGCCGCCATGATCCTGAGATCGAGGAGATGCGATCGACTCTCCACGTAGTGCGCGTCCATTTCCAGCCGCTCCCGCCACGAAGGGGTGTTCCGCCCGTTGATCTGCGCCCAGCCGGTGATTCCCGGCAGAACGTTCAGTCTGCTTGCCTGCCGTTCCGAATAGAGCGGGAGGTACTCCGGCAGCAGCGGCCTGGGTCCGACCAGAGACATGTCACCACGCACCACGTTCCACAGCGATGGCAGCTCATCGATCGACGTCGAACGCAGCAGCCTTCCGAGCCTGCCGAGTCGTTCGGAGTCCGCGAGAAGTCGGCCTTCGCCGTCGCGTTCGTTGCTCATGCTGCGCAACTTGAACAGAGTGAACGGCCTGCCGTTGATTCCCGACCGCGTCTGCCGAAAGAGAACGGGTCGACCGAGCACCAGCGCCACGACGATCGCAGCGGCTGCCACAACGACTGTCACCGGCAACGCAAGCACCGAAATAATCACGAGATCCCGGATCCGCTGGTACTTCATTGCCGGCCCGCCTCATTCTTCAGCAGGAATCGGAGATGCCGCGCGGTAACCGCGTCCTGCTCGAAGTGTTCCCGCACTCTTCGTGACGCCGCACTGCCCATCGTATCGCGGAGATCGCCATCGAGTGCGAGCCTCACCGCAGCGTTGACGAATCCGTCGAGATCACCCGCCTGCACCAGAACGCCGGTCTGGCCGGAAACGATCGCATCACGGACTCCCATCACATCGAAGCCTATGGTTGGAACACCCAGCGCAGCGGCCTCCATTGGCGCATTCGGGAACCCCTCTCCCGGAGACGGGAAGAGCAGTACATCTGATGATCCGAGCCATGATCCGACCATGGGGCTCCATCCTGTCAACGTCACCGACGGGTCGGACCCCAGCCATTCGATCGAGGTCGCCTCCGGCAGATCACTGTCATCCAATCCTCCCACTATGGCCAGAGTTGCATCCGGCAGAGCCGACCTCACGGCCGGCCACAACCGGGCGAGTCGGTCGAAGCCCTTCCTGCGAGCACACCTGCCGACCCAGACGAATCTCCGGCCCACCGGGGCCAGCGAGGGAGCCGGCTGCTCGGCAGCCTGTCGCGCAAGACCGGCGACATCCACCCCGCGGGACATTCCCGGCCCGATTACCATCCCCTCCGGCTCCGCAAGCACTCCTAGGCGGCGCGCCTCATCGAGCAGCGAGCTGGAAACGGCTACATGCTCCGTAGCGAACCGTGCCGCAGCGCGTTCGACAGCCAGGCCTATCATTCCGCTTCGCCCGGCATCCGATGCGCCGACCAGTCCGCGATAGTAGGCCACCCTCCGGGGAACACCGGCGAGCCGGGCAGCCAGCATACCGTACAGCATTCCCTTGGGAGTCGATCCGACGACCACATCCGGGCGTTGCCTCCGGAACCACCGAACCAGCCGCCATATCGCTCCGGCATCGCCGGCCGCAAGCCTCCTCCTCGCGATGTTCAGAGTCAGCGTATCTACGGCGGCCGCCTGAATCACCATTTCCTGCCAGCCCGTACCGCCGGATGCGACCATCGGTATCGCTCCGGCGTTCCGGAGTGCCATCAACTGCGGCATCATGAAGCTGGTGACGGTTATTCCCGAGGCAGTCACGAATGCGATCCGGACTTTTCCGTTCTCCCGGGCCGGCGAGGATGCTCCGTTTCGCACTACCGTCCCTCCGTTCGGGCTACAGTCCTTCGATACAACTGCTCCCACCGATCGAGCACCCGTTCGATGCTGTGGTTGCGCGCCACCCGCTCTGCCAGTGCTGCTCCCATCAGCGCGCGTTCCTCGTCATCCGCGTCCATCAGAGCCAGCATTCCCGCAGCCAGAACTTCGGGATGACCGGGATCCACCAGAATGCCGGCCCCATCGCGAAGCAGTTCCGGAACTCCACCCACCGCCGTCGCCACTACCGGGATACAGTGACAGCCGGCCTCCAGCACCACCATCGGCAGCCCCTCCCAGCGGGACGGCAGTACCATCGCGTCGGCGGCTCGATACCGGAATCCGGGATCACTCTCTTCTCCCGGAAAAGCAATGCAGCCGGACACACCCAGTTCGTCAGCCAGCCGCCGATTGGCTTCGAGCTGCTCGCCGCCGCCCACCACCGTTAGCAGCGCCTCCTCCCGCAACCGCCTGCTGAATGCGAACGCGCGGACCAGGATGTCCACCCCCTTGGCGTGCGACGATCTGGCTACGCATAGCCATCTGAACGGAGTACCCGGCCTACGGTCCCTCACTATCCGGGGCATCGGGGTCAGCGGGAGTCCATTTGGTACCACGATCATCCTGCCCCGGGGAACGGAGCCGTTCTTCTCGAACGCCTTCACACCGGCTTCGGTGACGTTGGTGTCGACGGCAGAGAGTCGATGGGTGAGTCGGGAGATGATCGGACGCCAGCCGCCGCCCTCATCGATGGTGTGAGCAGTGGAGACCAGGGGAACGCGAGCGTTGCCGATGTTCGCGATCCGTGTCAGCAGGGTAGCGTGGAACATGTGTGAATGGAGAACGTCGACCTTCATCGCCCGGATGGCCGAACGCAGCGACGCGAGAGCGCTCGGGCCTGCACTGCCCCGGCTCATACCGAGACTCCTGACCTCGACCCCGCCGTTGCGCAGGTCGCCCTCCAGCGGTCCCGCAGCCAGCAGCGATACCACCGATACGTGATGCCCTCGACCGGCCATTCCCGTGGCGAGATGCACCACCTGACGTTCGGCGCCGCCCCGGTTGAGTCCCGTGACAACCATCATGATGTTCATGTCGCGACCCTCGCAGGGCACGGTCTCGCCGACATGACCAGCGCGAAGTACCATATCAGCCAGTTGCCCCCGAGATCGCCCGACGTCAGACTGAACATGACCGACAGGAGAGTCAGTGCCCCCAGTGTTCGCCACTGACGGCCCCGTCTCGCAGCAAGCAGCAGCAGTGTCCCTCCCAGTACCAGCCCGATGATGCCCGTCTCGGTCAGTACCTCGATCGGCAGGTTGTGGGGATAGCGTTGCCACGATTCATGTGCGAGAGAACCCAGACCGATGCCCTTGACCGGGTGTCCGGTGAACTGCGTCAGCGCGGAGTGCTGCAGCGCAATCCGGGCCAGGACATTGCGATCGTCGCCCATTTCATTCATCCGCAGCCTGCTGGCAGTGCCGAACCGTTCCTGGAAGTCTCCGAACTGGGTCGCCAGTACCAGGCCACCCACCAGCAGCGCCTGGACGAGCAGCCTGAACCGGCGCCACTTGCGACCACCACTCGACGGGCGAAGAATCAGCCACCAGATGACCACGACGGAGAGAAAGGCAACGAATGGCCCGCGGGATCCCGTGGCGAAGCCCGCAGCCGCCCCCCCGATGCCCGAAGAGATACGAAGCCAGGCTGGCGCCGGAGTGCTCACGATTGCCAGCAGAACTGCGATCCATGCCAGCCGGGCGGTCCAGATCGGATTCATTCCCAGAACGGTCCAGCGCCCGGGCGAGTCGATCGCCTCGCCTCCGGCTATCATGCCAAAGAATGGCAATGCCAGGCCGACCATCATTACCGGCTCGATCCGGACCATCCGCTCCGGTCCGAGCAGTCCCAGAAAGAGGAACCCGAATCCTCCCGCCTTGAACACCGTCGTCAGGAGTTTCTCGGCACCATACGCGGGTTCCACGGACCATGTCAGAGTCAGTGCAAACCACCCGGCCAGCAATGCTCCACCGATCAGCGGGCGCCACGACCGTCGGACGGCAGTCTCGGGGCCACGGGCCAGCAACATCCCGAGCCCGATCACCGCGACAAGCGATCCGACGGCGATCAGTATCCCCCCGGCTCTGCTCCTGCCTACAACAGCCAGCAGCAGGTCGGCATGGATGCCGATACCGAGTGCGAACCCGGCGAGAAGTCCGTCATCGCGCCCGGTAGCGCCAACAGCATACTCGGCCCTGGCGGCATCGATGGACCGAACGTCGGACACCGTGGCCGATCTCATCGAATGAGCCCGGAGGTCACGACCTGCTCCATGAACCGTAGCCTGAGCGTCTCCTTCTCCCGGGTATCGATGTGGGCGATTTCCTCACGCGGAATCCGTCTCCCGGACCACCGATCAATGAAGGGACCGACGAATGGCGCGCCCAAGGAGGTGCACCACTCCTGATTCTCGAGGTGCAGCGCCCAGGGTGCATTCGCCGGTATGTCGGGGTCACGGCAGGAAAGCACTACCGGCAGTCCCAGAGCGAGATACTCCCGATGCTTGAGTGGTGCGATCGACGACATACCCTTCCGGAAGAGTCCGAGGGTACCGATACCGATGGTCGCCTCCGCAGCGATCGGATACCACTCCTCACGACTCATCGCTCCGCGATACCGGATCCGCTCGTGCACCGGATGACCGGTGGCAGGACCGACCGGGCCGATGACTTCGATCACGAGCTGCCGGTCATGCTCCACCATCGGGATCAGCAGATCGACTCCCTGCCATGGCTGGTCGGCACCGACCAGCATCAGAGCCTTCCTGATTCCGGCGGGAGCGGGCGGCAATACCGGCAGCGATCCCATGTCGACACCGTTCGGGATCACGACCGAGGAACGGCTGCCATCAGCAGGAACGAGTCCGTCGGACACGGCGACGATGCCGTTCGCCCGGTCGAGCGTCCGACTGCGCAGGCGCTGCGCGAAGTTCCCGCGCATCGTCCCGCGCAGTCTAGCCTCGCTCCTCTCGTTCGAATTGACCTCGGCAACGATCGGCGCCGCATCAGCCAATCCGTCGATTGCCGGAATCCACGGCATCGTGCGCAGGTAGGTGACATCAGGCTGCCAGGTGATCACCCGGTCGATCAGCGTCCGGAGGCGCGACACTCGCTGCACTCCGTTGCGATAGACTTCGACATCCACCAGCGCATCGGGAAGGGCTGCGCGCCACGCGTCAGCGGTGTCGGTACTGCTCAGCACCGCGAGCCGGACCCTGTGCCCCCGCAGCAACCACTGCGACACCTGTCCCATGACCTTGTGGAAGACCCCGGATGTTCGCGCCTCGCTCCAGTGCAGCAGGTATGCGATTCTCAGAGTCGCCTCCTCAGGTCATGACGTCATGATTCCTCGCGAGCCGGTTGATCAGCAACCAGGTCCAGGCGTATGTGCCCGCAACCAGCATCGCACTTCCCCACACCATCACCAGCGGCGGCGCATCGGTCACCGCAGCAGCCACGGTCCATGCGACCACGATGCCGACCCGGAAGAGGTCCAGTCGAAGTTGCAGCCCCATCTGTTGGAACATCGGAAAGATGCTGGCCATCGGAGCCACGAATAGCTGGATGGCAGCGCTCAGGGACAGGGGGACCACGTACTTGGCTGTATCCGACCAGGCCTGCCCGAGCAGGAATGGCAGCGCGAGTGGCCCGATCAGGGCGCCTCCGACTGCCACCAGTATCACCAGCGGTGCGGCACGCCTGCCTGCCGCACCGACCGCTTCGCGCACGCTTCCCCGGACTCTGACTGCCATCCCGAGATCGCGCATCACCAGTTGCCGGAAAGCCGGCACCAGCAGCGTGACGGGAACACCGGCGAGTCCTGCCGTGACCGCCATGTGACCGTACGCTTCTCGTGGTAGGACGGCTGCGAGTGCCAGCAGTTGCACATTCACCGC
>CAZSPH010000052.1:0-16564 GCA_964608715.1 uncultured Gemmatimonadaceae bacterium
CGTTGTTCACCAGCACATCGATGCTGCCCCAGCGACCGACCACTTCGGCGATGAATCGCTCGACCTCGTCGCGGTTCCGCACGTCGCAGCGCACCGCCAGCACTTCGCATCCGGCGTGGGCCAGCGCCGCCTCGGTGAGCAGTGCCATCGACTCGACGTCCCTGCCGCGCATCGGAACCCAGCAGAAGGCGATCCTGCCGCCGGAACGGGCGAACTCCATCACCGTGGCACGACCGAGTCCGGTGGCCCCACCGGTGACGACCACCACCCGACCGGTCGAACGGTCAGCCAGAGGCTCGGGCCTGGGTTCCTCCATCACCGCGGTCGATGAGGACGGCGTCGACGCGGCTGACCAGCGCTCGGTTGATCGGGGATCGATCGGTGACATCCCGTAATGCTACGGAGCGCCCGACCCTCCAGCAAGGGAGCGCCCGGTCAGTCGACCAGACGACTCCGGCGGCGGGCGGCGGCCAGTCCCATCAGGCCGGTACCGATCAGGGTGATCGTCGCGGGTTCCGGTACGGTACTCGCAGCCACAGATGACTCGATCCATTGCTCTCCCGCCAGCCCGTCGGCCCATTCCGGCTCCATCGTGTCTTCCATCCGGTAGAAGATCACCGGCAGAGCTCCGCGGATCTCGATCGCGTCGTACCTGACGTCATGGCGCCACCAGATGGGATCGTTACCGGGATGGAGCCAGTCCGAGTCGTACTGCAGCACACCGGCGAGGAAGAAGCGGAACGACACCGCGCGTGAAGCGGCGGTCCAGACGGCGAAATCATGCTGGACGGAGTTGAAGTGGACCTCTTCCGGTGCCCGGCCCCACCAGTCGGCGGAGGAATCCCAGCCGAAATCGAAGGCATTGCCGATCGACGGGAAGGCACTGCAGTCGGCAAGGACATTGGCGCCCTCAGCAGACCCGGGCACCTCGCCGCCCCAGGCACCGGCTGGAGTGTCGAAGTGGAGGCACTGCGGGCCCGGCCCACCCTGCCCATGGAGCTGAGCCGGGAACGGGAGGACCAGCGTTGCCGAAACTGCCAGAATCGATCCGAAGCGGTACATGGAGCCCTGCGGAAAATGGACGCATGACTCAAGAGCAGTTTGCGTGCCCGGCAGCGCAAGTCGTTGCCACATACCGGGATGGCGAATCCCCTCCCAGCCGGATGACACCGGAGGGGAGGGGATTTGCGATACCGGCTCGCCGATCTCCGCTGTCCGGCTACTTCAGGAAGAGGAGTTCCCGGTAGGTCGGCAGTGGCCAGATGTCGGCTGCGGTGCGCATCTCCAGCCCATCGCAGGCCTGCCTGAGCACCTGCATCGCAGGGAGCAGCCGCTGCTGGATCTGGTCGGCATGAGCGCTGACGGACTGGGGTTCGTGAGCCAGCTCTCCCTCGAGTACCAGCAGTGCTTCGCGGGCGGCAACGGCCAGGTCGACGTAGTGCTCGAGGCTGGTGCGGAGCGGTCCGCACTCCACACCCGCCTGCTCCGTCGCCGTGACCATCTGTGCCATCAGGAGCTGGTGGCGGTGCGCGGCCGGCATGATCATGGTACGCGCGATGGTGGCAAGAGTCTCAGCCTCGATGCTCAACTGCTTGACCCACTTCTCCACCGCGATATGATAGCGGGACTCCACCTCGGCCTTGTTGAGAACGCCGTACTTCCGGAAGAGATCGACCGTCTTCTTCGCCTTGAGCACCGGGAAGGCATCCACCGAGGTGCGCAGATGCGGCAGGCCGCGCTTCTCCGCCTCGACATGCCATCCCTGCGAGTAGCCGTCGCCGTTGAAGAGAATGCGCTTGTGTTCCTTGAGAATTCCCTGGATCACGGCGAGAGACGCAGCCTGGAGCTTCGCCTCCGATCCGCTGGCGCCGACCGCCTTCTCCAGCTCGGTGGCGATATGATCGAGCGACTCGGCCACGATGGTGTTGATCACGGTGGTCGACCAGGCAACCGACTGGGTCGAACCGACCGCACGGAACTCGAACTTGTTGCCGGTGAACGCGAAGGGCGAGGTGCGGTTGCGGTCACCGGAATGCCGGGGGAGCTGCGGCATCGTCCGGGAACCGAGATCCAGGGTGCCGCCCCGAAGGGTACGCTTCGGAGTTCCCTTCTCGACCTGTTCGAGAATGTCGGTCAGCATCTCGCCGAGGAAGATCGAGATGATCGCTGGAGGAGCTTCGTTGGCGCCGAGACGGTGATCGTTGCCGGCTGAAGCGATCGCAGCCCGGATGAGATCGGCATGAAGATCGACAGCCCGCACCACTGCACAGAGGTAGAGCAGGAACTGGAGATTGGTGTGAGTGTCGTTCTGCGGATCGAGCAGGTTGACGCCGGTGTCGGTCGCCATCGACCAGTTGTTGTGCTTGCCGCTGCCGTTGACGCCCGCGAAGGGCTTCTCATGGAAGATCGCCTTGAGACCATGCCTCTCGGCAACCCGACGGAGCGTTTCCATCGTGATCATCTGGTGATCGCTGGCGATGTGCGCCACCTCGAACAGCGGCGCGATCTCGTACTGGCCCGGTGCCACCTCGTTGTGCCTGGTCTTGACCGGCACGCCGACGCGATAGAGTTCCTCCTCCACCTCCGACATGAAGTCGAGCACCCGCGACGGGATGGTACCGAAGTAGTGATCCTCGAGCTGCTGTCCCTTGGGAGGACGGGCACCGACCAGGGTGCGTTCGCAGCTCACCAGGTCGGGACGGCGCGAGAACAGCTCCTTGTCCACCAGGAAATACTCCTGCTCCGGGCCGGTGGTGGTGATCACCCGTCCGACTCCGGCATCGGCGCCGAACAGCTTGAGCAGTCGCATCGCCTGCCGGGAGATGGCATCCATCGAACGCAGCAGCGGCAGCTTGGTGTCGAGCGCCTCACCGGTCCAGGAAACGAATGCGGTCGGAATGCAGAGGGTTACCGCACGTCCGGAACGCAGCAGGAATGCCGGAGAAGTCGGGTCCCAGACGGTGTAGCCGCGGGCCTCGAAGGTGGCACGAAGTCCGCCGGACGGAAACGACGACGCATCGGGTTCACCCTGGACCAGATCGGTACCCGAGAAGTTGTAGATCACTCCACCGGTGCCGTCCGGCGAAATCAGCGAGTCATGCTTCTCGGCGGTGAGTCCGGTGAGCGGCTGGAACCAGTGGGTGTAGTGAGTGGCTCCCCGCTCCACCGCCCAGTCCTTGATCGTTGCGGCGACGATGTCGGCCACCTGCGGATCGAGCGGATCGCCGGCGTCCATCGTGCGGAGCAGCGAGCGGAAGACACCCTTGGGAAGGCGCCGCTGCATTTCCGCGCGGGAAAAGGCATCGGCGCCGTAGATGTCCTCGAGACGGGACGGTGTGGCAAAAGGCATTGCGTTCCTCGAAGGGGGAAGGTGGATCGAACCTGCCCCAACGATGCAGCATGCGTCGCGGTAACGCAAGTTTATTTAGCTGTCTTAGTATCCTGTGAATTCCCATGTATATGGCGACAAACCACTGACTACGCCATACCGCGCCAGAATAGTTAGCCGACTACTTTACCTGCATGGCCCACCGTGCCAGCGGCACGGGCAGCCAGGAAACCGGCAAGGTCAGTGCAACGAACTCGCCGGCGCCGACACCCTCCTCGGCATACCAGCCCTGCCACCCTTCATGGGCGAGTGCCGAGGCGGCAGCGGCAAGTGGTGCGGCAATCACTCGCTCCTGAAGGGCCACCACTTCGGCATCGGCCAGTCCGCCGACGGTGACAGCCCACCTGGCCAGCGACGGCCAATCCTCCGAGCCGCCATGAAAACGCAGATCGACCTCGGCGGCCACTCCGTCCAGCATCGCCGCCCGTGCGATTCTGAAGCCATCTTCGGGGGCAACCGCGGCGGTCTCGCGGTGCACCAGGGCGGCCACGGTACGCTGCCACCCTTCGGCCGCTCCATGGTTCCAGATTCCGCCCCGCACCGCCCGATCATCACGAGACCTGGCGGCGACCTGCATCGCTGCGACGATCAGCCGGATCATACGTGAGATATCGAGTCCGTCGGCCGGCAGCGTTTCGCCAATCCCGGGTGGCACATCGATACCGGCGGAACGGAGCAGATCGAAGGCTGCGGCAAGATGGTCACGGCCGTCATCAGCCTCACCTTCGGCGGAGAGCACTCGCCACGCCTCCTGCCAGTCGCTGCCGAGCCCGAGTCGCTCGGCCCCGCTGGCCAGCGCCTGCTCGATTCCCATCCGGCGCAGTTCCAGCAGCCGCAGCGCCGGGCGCAGTCCCATCGGCTCCGGTACCATCATCGGTACCAGCCGGTTGACGGCCAGTTCGCCGATCACTTCGCTGGTGGTCCCATGTCTGGCAATCAGTCCTCCGATCAGCAGCGCCTCGGTTCGTACTGCATCGAGCAGCAGGGTGCGATCGATCTCGTCGTCGAGCGACTCGACCGATTCGTCATCCTCGATCGCGTTGGCAATGCTCCTGAGTGCGGCCTCCCGCGCTGCCAGCCACGAGGCATCGTCCGGCACATCGTGCCCCTTGAGGTCCAGCCAGGAAGCGAGCAGATCGGCGATGCTGTTCATCGGCTGCCACGCACCTCGCCATGATCACCCAGGGTCATCTGGCCCCTGAAATCGGTGACGACGGTCGATTCGCCGAGCATGCTCGCGGACAGCTCGGACCGATCGATCATGGTGTTGCGACCGACGATGCTCCCGGAGATCTTCGAATCGCGCACGGTGGTACCGGCTTCGAGAGTGACGTTGGGCCCGATGGTGCAGCGCTCCAGCACGCAGCCTTCTTCCACCCGCACCGGATCGATCAGGGTCACATCGGCACTTACCTCCGGACGGATCGCGGCGCCGGCGGCAAGCAGAATCCCGTTGGTCTCCAGCGTGGTGCCGAGCTGACCGCAATCGTACCAGCCGCCGACGGGGGCGGTGAGGATCCTCCTGCCGTGCTCGATCATGTGCTGGAAGGCGTCGGTCAGGAAATACTCGCCCTTGTTGGCGGGAGAGGCGAGCACGTGGTCGATGCCGGCCCAGAGTGCCTCGACATCGCGGATGTAGTAGAGGCCGATGTTGGCCAGCCTGGACACCGGCGTAGAGGGCTTCTCCACGATTCTGGTCATGTAGCCATCAGCGTCGGTGACGACCACACCGAACCGCTGGTAGTCGTCGACCTCCTTGGCCCAGATGATCCCGTCGGCATCGCTGCTGTTGGCGAGCGAGAGGTCCGCCTCGAAGACGGTGTCGACGAAGATGATCATCACCGGTCCGTGAACATGCGGGCGCGCCAGGTTCACCGCTCCGGCGGTGCCGTCCTGGACCGTCTGCTCGATGAAGCGCGACGGAATCGCATAGCGTGAGCGGGCGTACTCCTCGACCTGTTCCTTGAGATGCCCGGTGATGAAGATCAGCTCCTCGACGCCGAGTCCGTCGAGACGATCCATCACCCAGTCCATCACGGGTCGGCCGGCGACCCTGAGCATGGGCTTGGGAGTGCGATGGGTGTGGGGGCGCAGCCGGGTGCCCTTGCCTGCCAGAGGAATGATCACCTGCATCTCATGCTCTCCCGTATCGGTCGGATAGTCTCACCACGTCGTCGAGGTCAGGGGTCGATGCCTCGAGGACATCGCTGTCGATCACCGCTTCGATGGAATGGATGGTTCCCGGAACGATATGGACCGACTCGCCGGGCAGGAAAGGTCGCTCGACCGGTGCCGAATCGGCATCCGGCCAGATCCGCAGGATCATCTCGCCGCTCAGCAGGTGCATCGTCTCGTCCTTGCGGACGTGATACTGGCGCGAGAGGACATGACCGGCCTTCACGTGCAGGATTTTCCCGACGTAGCGATCGGTCACGGCCCAGATCAGTTCATGACCCCAGGGCTTGTCGACGAAGTACGGTGATTCCGGCATCAGGATTTCAGCGGATGAAAGGTGAAGGATGAAGGCATCGTGATGCAGTCGCGGACGCAGACGCCGCAGGCGACACATCCCTCGGCCTTCAGGATCGGTCGTCCCTCGTCGTCCAGTGAGAGAGCTGATTCACCCACCGGACATGCCCTGACACAGACACCGCAGGGTTGACCCTCAAACGTAACGCAACGCTCGGGGTGGAACACGACGGTGCCGAACCGCTGACCCTGCCACATGTCGACCGGCAGCGAGAGTGCCTCGGTAGGACAGGCTGCAGTACACGGCATTTCCGCGCAGGCGATGCAGGGAATGCGCCCGGGCTCCAGGTATGGCGTGCCGGCGGCAAGTCCTCCCCGGCTCGGCACTCGCATGATCGCGCCGACCGGACAGACGACAGCACAGGCGTCGCAGCGCGTGCAGGCTGCGAGGAATGCCATCTCGGAGATCGCTCCGGGAGGACGGACGTAGTGCCGCTGCACCACTTTCTCTTCGGTGACGTCAGCGACCTTGCGCGCGGCCTGGCCCAGGACACGTTCGAGGAAACTTCGTCTGGAATCATCCGGATGATCCATGGTCGTGAAGGATACCCTGCAAAGGAAGACGCCGCACTGACATTGCGAGCAGCGCAACGTGCTGCGAAGCAACCCCGCAATGGAAAGGGCCCTTCCCGGTCGGGAATGGGCCCTTTTCTGCGGGGATCGTTTCGGCGGCTTCGCCGTCCCGCGATATCAGTTCCGGAGCAGCTCGTGACGGAGCCGTCCGAGACGCTTCCGCACCGATCCGTCGTAGATCTGATCACCGATCCGTACGACCGCGCCGCCGACGATCGACGGGTCGACCGCAAATCCGCCGATGACCTGCTTGCCGATGGCCTTCTCGAGCCGGGCAACCAGATCCTGCCTGGTCGACTCATCGAGTTGACGGGCGGTGGTGATGCCGGCACGTACCCGACCGAGTTCGCGATCGATCATCACCCGGTATTCGTCGGCAATCAGTCCGGCCAGCAACTGACGGCCCCGCCTGACCAGTGCCTCGATGAAGAGGACGAACTTGCGAGGTGTCCCCTTCAACGCCTCCGAGATGATCGCGAGCTTGCGCTCCCGGGTAACCCGGGGAGACATCAGCACCGAGTTGATCGCCGGAGTGCTGATCGCCGCCGCGAAGGCGTCGATCAGTTCACCCCACGCCTCGACCGCACCTGCCTCGGAGGCCAGGACGAAGAGGGCGTCCGCATAGTTGCGGGCAATGGCGATATCCCTCACGCGCGAGTCCCGATCTGAGTGAGGAACTCCTCCACCATCCGGCGATCAGCGTCGGCATCGAGCCGTTGTTCGACCACCTTGCCGGCAGCCGCGATCGCGATGTCCACAACTTCCCGGCGCAGCTCGGCCCTGGTGCGATCACGTTCCGCCCCGATCTCGTGGCGGGCACGCGCGAGCAGTTCCTCCTGCTCGGCACGGGTCTTCTCGACTGCCATCGCCCGCTCGCGGTCGGCGGCGACCCGCGCTTCCGCGATGATCGACTGTGCCTCACCCCGCGCATCGGCCAGAAGCTGCCGCTGCTCTGCCAGGGCCGCTTCCGCGTCGGCGTGAAGCTGCTTCGCCTCGGCAAGCTGGGCCGCGATCTTCTGCTCGCGCTCGATGTTCCATCCAAGCAGCATCGGCAGGAGCAGCTTCTGCAGCAGCACCAGAACAACCAGGAAGATCACGACCGTCCAGACCGCCAGTGCAACAGACGGATTGAACGGCCCGGGCAGCATGCCGCCATCGGCGGCCCTGAAGAGCAGCGGAACCATCATGACTTCAGTTCCTCAGACGAAATTGAAGAGCAGCGCGAAGACGAGTGCGATGATCGTCGCGCCCTCGAGGAGGATCGCGATGAAGACACCGGCACCGCGGATCTCACCGGCAGCTTCCGGCTGACGGGCGATACCTTCGGCAACCGAGCCGCCGATGCGGCCGAGACCGAGACCGGCACCGATGATCGCGAGACCGAGGCCGATACCGGCGCCGAGAAGGCCCCAGCCCTTGGCGGCAGCAGCCGCGACTTCCACCGTCTCTACCTGCATGAGCATGTTCAGCATGTTTTTCGTTCCATCATTCGTGGGAAGATTTCTTGTCGTTTCGCATCTCGCGGGTGGAGGACCGTCTCTTCCGGAACGGTCCATCCCGCAGGAGGTCACCGGGCCAGGCCCGACCTCCGATGGTGGTGACGGTCACCACCATTGAGTCGGCATCGCGGAGTGCGCGGGATGCCGACTTCCTGCACCATCTCAGTGCTCGTGCTGCATCATCCCGATGAACACGGCGCTCAGCATCGCGAATACGTAGGCCTGAAGGATCGCCACGATCAGTTCGAGGCCCATGATCGCGACTACCACGGCAGCGGTGATCAGCGCGATGCCGCCGCTGGCGGCCCAGTGCAGCCCGCTGAACAGGAAGACGATCCCGAACAGCGCCAGCATGACGAAGTGGCCGGCGGTGATGTTGCCGAAGAGACGGACCGCCAGCGCGAACGGCTTGACCAGCTTGGAGAGGACCTCGATCGGCGCCATCCCGATCGACATCGCAACTCCCGCGGCCCCGTCCATTCCCGGGATCTTCGGGAAGATCGTCCGCAGGTAGCCGGCCGGCCCGAGCTTGATCATGCCGCCGATCTCCACCGCCATCAGCACGATGAAAGCGAGCACCGCGGTCATGCCGAGATTGCCGGTGGGAGAGCCGCCGAACGGCACCAGCCCCAGGAGATTGCAGAAGAGGATCAGGAAGAAGAGCGCCACGATCAGCGGGGCCCACCTGGGGCCGTCGTGCTTGCCGATGTTGGCGATCGCGATCTCGTCCCTGACGTACAGCGTGACCATCTCCATGAAGTTGCCGATGCCGGACGGCGCCTTTCCTGCGGCGCGGGCGCGCTGCACGCTCCGGCCCGCCACCCAGAACAGGAGGAGGGTGATGACCGCGGCCAGGGCCAGCAGCACCACGTACTTGGTCGGGGAGACGTCGAGGGTCATTCCGCCGAGGTGAAGCTCCCAGCGGGGGAGATGCACCACGTATGACCCGAACTCCAGTTCGTGTCCATCAGCCGTGTGATGGAACAACATATCGGCAATGCTGAATTCCGCGCCGTCGCTCTTCACGCCAGTCTCGTCTCCAACCACAGCAGGGGCAGCACCGTGCCCAGATAGCCAGCCGCACACGCTTCCGGTGGAAACGTCGCGCGGTCGATGATCACAGCCACTGCGATCAGCGGCACCCCGACCATCCGGAGGCCCATTCCGATCGCATGATCCCGCATCGGATCCCGGTCTTCGCCTGCGCGACCGCGACCCTCCAGAACTCCCGCGATGAGCTGCAGCAGCACGGCCATCACCCCGAACATCGCCGCCGCTCTTCCGGCAGTGCCGCCCAGGAGCAGCCAGCAGATGCCGGTAACCACCAGCGTTGCCACCACGCCCACCATGGCGCGGCGGCCCTGCCTACTCATCATTGCCGCCCTCATCCCGTTTCAGCCGGGTCCAGGTCCAGAAACCGACCCAGAGGCAGCTGACCACCATTCCGAGCAGGGTGAAGAGGGGCATGGTCCCCCACTTCCGGTCAGCCCAGACACCGAGCAGCACTCCACCCACCACCACCACGGCGAAGGTCATCCCTGCTGCGGCGAGCGAGTTTCCCTCACTGCCATCGCGCCCCGTGGGGCTCCCGCCGGAGGGCTTCACGGGGGACCAAGCTACGGGCTTGTGAAAAGTTTCGCAAGCGTGCTGATGCCCGCCCTGAGTGGGCTCCCCGCCAGTTCCGGGAGTCGTCGTCAGGGCCGGGTGGATCTATCTTGCCTCACCTTCCGTATGTCCTCGCGGACCCCGTACTCGACCTTCTCCGGTAGCAGCCCGATGAACCAGCCAGACGACCCGACCCAGCTCCGCACCCTTGCCACCGCCGTCGAGCGCCTTCGCGGCGAGGTGGCAGCGCGGGTGGTGGGCCAGCGGGCCGCAGTCGACGGCATCCTGACCGCAATCCTCGGCGGGGGTCATGCGCTTCTGGTTGGAGTCCCCGGGCTGGCCAAGACGCTGATGGTCTCGACCGTCGCCGAGGCGCTGCAACTCCGCTTCAACCGGATCCAGTTCACCCCGGATCTGATGCCGGGCGACATCACCGGCACCGAGCTGGTGGAGGAGGATCCCGCCACCGGTAAGCGGTCGTTCCGCTTCGTCGAGGGCCCGGTCTTCTCCCAGGTGCTGCTGGCCGACGAAATCAACCGGACCCCGCCCAAGACCCAGGCGGCACTGCTCCAGGCGATGCAGGAGAAGACCGTGACGGTTGCGGGCAGGACCTATCCGCTGCCGAGTCCCTTCTTCGTGCTGGCGACGCAGAACCCGATCGAGCAGGAGGGGACCTATCCGCTCCCCGAGGCACAGCTCGATCGCTTCATGGTCGAACTGCGGGTCGGCTATCCGAGCCGGGCAGAGGAAGAGATGATCGTGGCACAGACCACCGGCGCTCAACTGGCTGAGGTTCATCGGGTACTCGACGGCGAATCGCTGGTGGCGATGCAGGGACTGGTGCGCCGGATTCCGGTCGGTCAGTCGCTGATAGCCGCTGCGGTGCTGCTTACCCGGATGACGCGTCCGGGAGAGGCTGAAGCACCGGCCCTGATCCGCAACTACGTGGAATGGGGAGCCGGTCCTCGGGCGTCACAGTATCTGGTACTCGGGGCGAAGGCGCGCGCCGCGATGGATGGTCGCCCGCAGGCCGACCTCGACGATCTCCGCGCCGTTGCACTCGACGTGCTGCGTCACCGGGTGATGACGAACTTCGCCGCCGAGGCGGCGGATCGCACTGCCGAGAACGTGCTGCAGGAACTGATAGCGGAGGGGAGCTGGGCTCGGGTGGGGTGAGTCTCCTGTCAACGGCCTTCCAGTTCCACCTGCCAGATGTCAGCTTCGGGCTTGCCGAGGGTGAAGTAGAGATATCTGCCGTCGGTGGCCAGTTCGTAGCGACTGGTCTGCCGGTCGGCATGATCGAACAGCAGCACCGGTCGTGACCTGCCGCTCATCGCCGGTACCGCACCGCTCTCGTCGCCGGTCAGCCACTCCATGTGCGAGCGGCAGGCAGTCGACAGGTCCTCCCTGGCGACTCCGGGACAATCGTAGCGCCGCCAGGGGGAGCCTCCTTTCATGGGGACGAGCACTGTCCCGCTGTCCGACACAGCGGCCAACACGCAGCCGACCGCCAGGAATCTGGCGTCGGTCGCGTCGGCATCGGGATGGATCGAGCCCATTCCTGGCCGGGAGCCTTCCTCCGGTAGAACGCTGCCATCGACTCCGCAGCCAGCGAACAGGAGGGCCGCCACTGACACGATGACCAGGGAGGTCGTACGGATGCCACTGTCCTCGCGGCGTTCAGGTGGGCGGCAGATCGCGGCGATCATCATGGAGGTCCTCTGAGGTCACCCATAACATCGTCAACGACCATCAAGCCTGCCTCAGATTTCCATCAACACATTGTACCACAAGAGCTTGCGCCACCGACTCTGGAGTTCGTCCCGCAGCGCACTTCTGCGCCTCCCACTACGCAGGTCGGCGATTGCTGGCCGCAGTCCGTCGAGTCACGGTATGTTGTCGAGGGGTCCATTGGGGGACTGTCCTGCGACAGGGACAGCTCTGCAGTGGGCGCGGTATCCCGGCAACGGCGCTCCTGGCCGCCCGGCGGCAATCATTTGACGTTTATTTGACCCATAGCCGATACCTTGGTCTCCATGCTCCCGTTCCGACTCGACCTCCTCGGCACCCCGGTTCTCACCGCCCCTGACGGCGAGACCGTGCGATTCCGTACCAGGAAACACCTCGCCCTGCTGATCTATCTGGCGGTGGAACCTCCCGGGCCGCATCGTCGCGACCGCCTGGCGACCCTGCTCTGGCCCGGCGCCGACATCGATGAAGCGCGTCACTCGCTCGCCACCGCGCTGTCGGTGATCCGCGGCAAGCTCGGGCCCGATTCGGTCGACAGTCTGCGCGATACGGTGACCTTCCGGAGTGACCGCCTCACCACCGACCTCGACATTCTGCTGGGCCGGGACGAGGAGGCGAGAAGGTCGCTGGCGGTGGGGCGTTTCCTCGACGAGTTCGAGATCAACGGCGCTCCCGACTTCAACCAGTGGGTCGAATCGAAGCGACTGCGGCTGCTCTCGCCGGTGCACGAGCTGCTGAGCGGGCGGATTGCCACCTGCAGGGAGAACGGCGATTCCCGACGCATGGAAGTGATCGCCGATCAGCTCTTCAGGCTCGACGACCTCTCCGAGACTGCTGCGCGGGCGAGGATGGAGGCGCGGGCGATGGCGGGCGACCGGATCGGCGCAATCCGGGTCTTCGACGACTGGGCCGCAAGGCTGGATGATCAGCTCGGCGCCTCTCCCTCGACCGAACTCGCGGCGCTGGCGAACCGGCTCCGCCGACGCGGGGTGGATCGCGTGGCACTTTCGGGTGGCCCGACTCAGCCGGTCAAGCCGCATCGTCCCGAGCGGATCTTCGTCGGTCGGAGCGAGGAGCACGCCATCGGACGACGCCTGTGGGCCGAAGTATGTGCCAGGCGCGAGCCGCGCCACATGCTGGTGCGCGGTGAGAGTGGCATCGGCAAGAGTGCGCTGGTGGAGCGACTGAGCGCAGCGTTCTCGCTCGACGGAGCGGCCACCGCACGGGTCCGGTGTCATGCCCTGGAGCGGGAGCTGCCCTTCGGAATGGCGAGCAGCATCGTGGTCGAGCTGCTGGATCTTCCGGGTGCGGCCGGTACTGCTCCGTTCCATCTGGCCGAACTGGCGCGGGTGGTACCGAAGGTCCGGGAGCGCTTTCCGGGACTTCCCCCGGCCAATGACGCTGTGGGGGAGAGCGCCCGGATTCTCTTCACCGAAGGGGTGCTGGCACTGGCCGAGGCGATTGCCGACGAGCAGCCGCTGGCGCTGATCGTCGACGACATCGATCTCGCCGATGCAACAAGTATCGGCGTGCTGCATCTGCTGATGCGTCGACTGGGCAACTATCCCGTGATGGTGATGCTCACCGCATCCGACAAGATGGTGGAGACTGCGCCCGAGGCCCGCCGTTTCGTCGATCGCCCCGGGACACTGCCTCTGGCGATGGCCAATCTCGTACCGTTGAATCAGGCGGAACTTGGTGAGCTGCTGGATCACCTGCTCATCGACCAGCCTGATCCGGGAAAGTCGGTGCGACGGGCATTGGTGGCCGGGTCCCGTGGCAACCCCATGGTCCTGGAACTGTTGGTGGAGGACTGGCATCGGCGCGGACAGGACAGCGTCGCGATAGCGATGGGAGCGATGGCGCCAGGGGTGGAGCGACCGACTCCTGAACTGCTCGGCACCCTGGTCGAAGGGGTTCTCGGGTCCCTGGATCAGGATGGCCGAGCCGCGGCAGAACTGGCCGCGGTACTGGGGCATCGCCTGGGCGACCTGCAGGTCTACTCGCTGGTCGACCTGCCGATCGCGCGGGCGATGCGAGCACTCGCATCGCTGATTTCATTTCGATTGCTTAGAGAAGCCAACGGCAGGTTGGAGTTTACCAACGAGATAGTCCGAGCGAACTGCTATCTGACTATGCCAGCTCAGTTGCGCCAGATGCTCCACACCCTAGTTGCCGATTACCTCATCAATCATGGACTTGGCGCTGATCCTGAACGCGGCCTCGAGATAGCTTGGCACTTGGTGCGAGCAGACCGTCTCAAAGAAGCGGTTCCGTACCTTCTTACTGGTGGGCGAAGTGCAATTCGCCGCGGGACACCTCACGAAGCTGAGATCGCCCTTGTGACCGGGATTCCAGCTCTAGCAGGAAGCGACAAATGTGCCGCAGCTCTGCTGTACGCTGAAGCCCTGCAAGAACTAGGGCGTTGGGAAGACCTTCTGGACACGCTTTCAATCGAATACAATCCGATGACCGACATAGAGACTGCCATCGCTCGCGTATTTGCGATCAATGCGAAAAGGTCATTGGGAGCCTTGAGTCACGACGACATAGTAGCGGAGACTAACTATGTCCTAACCCAAGCGGAATCTACGACGGACGGAGACTTGCTGTCAGCGGCAATCTCGGTGGCGATACGTCTGCTGCACCTAACTAAACGGATGCCAGACATTGCGCGGCTGGCAGACATAATCGCGACCAGGAGTATATATGCCTCCGACCAATACCACCAGATCCACATCCATTTCGCCAGGGCTTGGCTTGCCACGACCAACAACGATCTGCTTTCAGCTCTTGACGAGCTGCATGCAGGGTCCAGGATAGCGTCAGAACGGCGATTTCGCGGATCCGTTCCTACTAGAATGATGATAGGAGTGGGTAACACGCTTGCTGCTTTGGGGCGTTACGCAGAAGCAGAGCCGCACCTTATTCAGGCACTTGAGCTCGCGAAGAACCTCGACAATACAACTCTGCTATCAGAATGCGCCCATCAACTAACCATGATCTATGGTCGCCTAGGTAACCACACAGCTCAAGTTGAATGGGCTAGAATTGCGATCAGTCACCAACATGAACTGGAATGGGGAGCTGGCTCGCTTGGAGCGCACTATGAGCTCGGAATGGGGTTGGCGATCCTAGGCTACCATAGTGACGCAAGGTTAGTCGCCATCGAACTGGTTGGTAAGCTGCCACCGGCGTACCCAGAATGGCTACACCAAGGCACGATGCTCTCAGCCGCAGATATCCTAGCAGCCTCCGGCGCCAAGAAACAAGCGCTGGCTCACGCCAAGAAGGCAATCGCGGGAAATACACTGGTCCACATACCATACGCAGGACAATACGCTCGCTGGATTGCCTACACTGCTTTGGAAGCTAGCAACGCAGGCCATGGCGTCGCACAGATCGCCAGTCGGTTTGCCCCACTAGTCGAGAATCTGCACAAGAAGGACCTTGCTGAGTATCACCACGCCTTAAGCATACTGGAATCCTCGACAACCAAACTGCCAACTGAGCACCAAGCCACGTATGCAAAGATGATCGAGACGCTACCTAAAGGGATTGCGACGGCAATCAGAACCATACACAAGAATTCGTTCGCCTAAATTTACCCAAGTTAAGAAACGGCCACCTAGCGCTAGTGTTCTCCCGCGCGCTGCTTTCTCAAATCTGCAGTCGAATTAGGCTGCGATGCTCGTGCGGCTTCCGCCCTCGCTCGGATCCTAGGTTGAGGCAGGTACTCCGGAATCAAGGCCGGATCAGCGATCAACCTCCTGACCGTTACAGAGTTGACTGTAAGCTCGACTAGGTCAGGGTCGAACTGTGTTCCACGGCCTTTATTCAACTCTGACAACACCACCTCCAACGGGAGAGCCCCACGATAGGGACGATTAGTTGTCATCGCATCAATTGTGTCGGCAATGGCTATAATTCTGGCGCCCAACGGCACGCTACTCCCAGATACCCCGTCGGGATACCCACGCCCGTCCCACCGTTCGTGGTGATGCCTTACGCATGCCACTACATAACCTTGGAACCTCGAGAACATTGAGACGAGCTCGGCGCTTTTGATGGAATGAGTCTTCATGACTCCCCATTCCTCATCTGTCAGCTTATCTTCTTTTTGAAGCAGTGGTGCAAATTCTGCGTGGATCTTTCCAACATCGTGCAACAGCGCTGCGTTCTCGATAAGTTCGAGGTGCTCCGTATCGACACCAAGGTCTGTTGCTATCGCACGAGACAAACCGCACACACGCCGCGAATGTCCTGATGTATAGGGATCACGAGCCTCGATTGCTTTGACCATGACCGCCAGTTGTTCCCTAACGTTCAGCTCAAGCTGTGCGTATGCATCGTCTAGTTCGTGAAGCGTGGACTGCAATTCATTCACTTTGCCATAGAAGTGCTTCACTATGGCGAATGGAAGGAAAATGGCTACGAACCCAAGCCGCCAGAACCCTTGGGCATGATCGAATCGCACAAACAGATACGCGACTCCAAGCGCAAGCAATGATGCACCAAGGTCATATCCGAGTACCCATAGGGTGTTAGAACGCCAAGTTAAAAAAACCGACTTCCCGCTGGATATCGCGACCGCGCCATTCACGGCAAGTGAATTTACAATAAAGTACACCAAGGCCGCGACCATGAACACAGCTATTTGGAGCAGAATAGATTCGAATGACACGGGGGGCAACGAAGGGTCCAACATTTCCGGAGGGTGCCTCCCGCCAATCACTGAATACACCGTGAAGGCGACACCTACGCTCAGCATTCGCTCCGCTATATTGAACACCACCTTAAGTGGAGCCAATCTAGAGTACAGCTGCGACACTCCAGTAACAAAGGCTGCAGTAATGGCCCCCCAGAAGCCGCCTAATGACACGCCGATCGCCAGGTGCATTACAAACACCAACGACCCGGCCATCGTATTAGACTTATTGGCTGTCCATGACATCTCCAACAGCAAGCCTACTATCGCGAGTGATATCAGGGCCCAGTAGTCAACGCTTGGCTTTGGAAGCCCGGCAGTGTAAAACAACACTGCCACCGCCCCTGCCAACATTGAAACTACGTAGACGACTATAGCTCGCTTTGTAGACATAAGACGAAAGGAACTCCGAAGTAGCCGCATCTACTATGGCAACGGATCGATTAGATCCAAGTTACCGTCTCAGCGCGAAACAAGCCCGCGATGAAATCTACCGCAGCGGCCAACCATTCC
>CAZSPH010000053.1:0-16348 GCA_964608715.1 uncultured Gemmatimonadaceae bacterium
CAGGTGCAGCCTGGAATGCCACCCACTCGGGATTCTGGCCGCCGAACCCGATCGAACGGACATTCTCGAAGGTGCGATGGGCGCCGGTCGCGAGATTGATCAGGTTCGCCTTCCCCTGGATCGGCCGCCGAGCCTTGCGAGCCGCCTCCTGTTCACTGGCCTTGGGCCAGCTCATGAAAGCAAGCCACTTGCCGTCGGGCGAGATCTGCAGGGCCGCGCCGGAACCGGAGGAAACATCGCCCACCGGATAGCGGCTCTCTTTCCCGTCGGCAGCGATGGCGCGAACCACTACTTCGCCGTCCCCCTCATTGGGGGCAACCACGTAGGCAAGCCACTTCCCGTCGGATGACAGCGAGCTCTGGCGCACCGATCGCCAGGCGGAGATCTCCATCGGCCCCATCGGGCGAAGGGTGGCGGGAGATGCGCTCTGTGCGAATGCTGGCACCGGGGCAGCCATGGCGAGCACGAACGCCGCCAGCGCTGCAGATAGACGGACCGACGAAGACACCTTGGTGCTCCTGGGAAGGGGATGGCTAAAGATAGTGGCGGACCATGCAGTGGGATCCCGATGGTAAGGGCGCAGCATGCTGCGCTCCACGGCAGAGATCCAGTTGTCAGGCCAAGGCGAACACTCCCCGCACCTGCTCGATCATCCAGTCGAGATCCTCGTCGGTGATCACCAGCGGAGGCGCGAAGCGGATCACGAAGTCGTGGGTTTCCTTGCAGAGCACGCTGCGGTCGGCCAGCAGTTCGCACCAGCGACGGGCCGGCTCGGTGAGTTCCATTCCGATCAGCAGGCCGCGACCGCGTACCTCGCGGATCGCCGGATGGCGGATCTGCCGCAGCGCATCCAGGAGCCTGATGCCCAGACGGGCAGACCGTTCCGCGAGCTTCTCATCTTCGAGAATCGCGATCGCCTCGCGAGCCACGGCACAGCCCAGGGGATTGCCGCCGTAGGTCGAGCCGTGTGAGCCGGGATCGAAGAGATCCATCACATCGCGGCGACCGGCGACGACTGATACCGGATAGGCACCGCCGGAGAGCGCCTTGCCGAGTATCAGCAGGTCGGGCTTCACTCCCTCACGGTCGCAGGCGAAACGGGTACCGGCGCGGCCCAGCCCGGTCTGGATCTCATCGGCGATGAAGAGAACGTTCCGCTCGCGGCAGAGATCGGCGGCGGCCCGGAGGAAGCCGTCCGGCGGCATCCTGATACCGGCCTCGCACTGGATCGGCTCGATGAGGAAGCCACAGGTATTCGGATTGATGGCGTAGGAGAGAGCTTCGATATCGCCATAGGGGATCGTCACGAAGCCGGGGGTGAACGGCCCGAAATCGCGCTGGTAGGCATCCTCGGACGAAAAGCCTACGATCGTAGTGGTGCGGCCGTGGAAGTTCCCCTCGCAGACGATGATCTCCGCCTGGTGCGAAGAGATCCCCTTCTCCCGGTATCCCCAGCGCCGGGCCGCCTTGATCGCCGTCTCGACCGCTTCTGCCCCGGTGTTCATCGGCAGGATCACCTCCTGGCCGGTGAGTTCGGCCAGTTCGCGGCAGAAGTATGGCAACTGGTCGTTGCGGAAGGCGCGCGAGGTGAGGGTGACCTTCCCGGCCTGCTCGATCAGCCTGCGGATCAGCCGGGGATGACCGTGCCCGAGATTGACGGCCGAGTAGGAGGCGAGGCAGTCGAGATAGCGCCTGCCGTCCACGTCGTGAACCCAGGCTCCCTCCGCTCGTGCGATCACGATCGGTAGCGGGTGATAGTTGTGGGCGCCGTAGCGGTCCTCGACGGCGATCAGTTCTGCTGTACCGGACGGTGTTCCTGCTGACATGCGATCTCCGGGTTGTCGCGCCTCTGACGCGTCTGCGGTGATCCATGGGAAGAAAGGGCGATACGTGAGAAGTGGCAAGGGGCGGGTCGCTATCGCCCGCGCCTCCTGCCGAGGGTGGCGATGCGCTTCCTCAGGTCATCTGGTGAGGTGAAGGTGAACTCCTTGCCTCGCTTGCCCTGAGTCAGAAGTCCGAGTTCAGATAGCCCCAGCAGATCGGTGCGGGCAGTCTGGTAGCTCACTCCGTGGGAACGGCGGTGGGACTCGATTACATAGACATGACCAGGCTTCTTGAGGGCATGGTTGATCAGCGCGACCTGCCGGTGGTTGAGCATGGTACGCATCGTCCTGGACTGTTCCAGGGCAGCCCGGGTTTCGGCCAGCTCGCTGGCCTTGCGGGCCAGGTACTCATGCAACGCATCGATTGCCCTCACCGTGGTGCGAAGCTGATTCAGCACGAAATAGGTGACATCGTTGTCATCGGTCTCGGTGTAGAGGAACGCCTTGTTGTACTTGCCGTGGGCCGTCCTGATGATCCGCGAGATCGAGATGAACTCAGCCAACCAGTATCCCCGGTCGGCCATGCACCAGTAGAAGAGGGCGCGCGCCGTCCTGCCGTTGCCGTCAATGAATGGATGATCGTAGGCAAGCCAGAAATGGACCAGGATCGCGCGCACCACGGGGTGGATGAACGGTTTCGAGTCCCTCTCGTTGGCAAACCGACACAGTGCTTCCAGACGCGATGGCAATTCCCCCGCTCCCGGCGGGGTGTGCAACACCCGCTGAAGCTCGTCAACCACATGTACCTGTTCATCCGGCTGACGAAGTCGACCGGCCTCGCTGTCCGCCATCGTACCGCTGGTCAGGATTCGATGCAATTCGGTCACGATGCTCGGAGTCAGTTCGTTGCCCCGCATGTCCCGGATGAACTGCATCGCCTGGAAGTTGTTGTAGATCATCCGCTCGCTGCGGTCGCGCGGTTCACGTCCCAGGCGGAGCATCTCCTTGGCTACAACGCGGGTCGTCGCGGCCCCCTCCAGCTGACTGGACGTGATGGCTTCCTCGAAGAGTGACTTGATCAGGTAGGCATCGCGGGTGGCAGGATCGGTCACCTGCTCACTTCCCCGGATCGATCCACCACCCATGCGATCGATTTCGTGCAGCATCTCGAGTGCGGCGTCCGTCGTGGCGTACACGAACGGGTTGTCGTCGCGATCTCTTAATGGCAGCTCGCCGTAGAGCGACCTGCGCGCCAGCTTGACACCCACCCACCACTCCTCCGATGTCAGGTCGTCGGGCGGAGGGAGGTGGCGGAGGATGTCCCAGTGCCGATACTTCCCGTCCGGTGTGGGATCGAGCCGGCTCATCGCAGCCATCGCCCGGTCAGGAGTCTCCCACAGCGTCCCCATCAGAGCCATCAGCTCAGGGGGCCTCATCGGCAGCTTCATCAATACCTCCAAGCCTGTCACTATCTTATTACTAGCCAACGAAAAATTAGTAGATCTATCTCGTACGTCAAGATATTACTGATTGTCGAAAATTTGATATTTCCGTAAATGGCTGGCAGACAATAACTTGAGCTACAACCGCTGAGCAACGCATGCCTCGGTCCAGCCTCACGTGCCCGATGACCTGGAATGAGGCAGAAGGGGCCGCTAGGTTGAGACCTGATCCGACTCCATGCATCGTCAGGCACTCCAACACCCCAGAGGTTATCGTGATCATCAGACCGTGGATGCTTGCCGAGTCCGACTGGGGGACGATCCGATCACAGAAGTACCAGGTGGCGGTACTCCCCTGGGGAGCGACCGAGGCGCACAACCGTCACCTGCCCTATGCCACCGACACCATCCAGGCCGAGGCTGTGGCAGCGATGGCGGCGGAACATGCGTGGGCGCGGGGTGCGAAGATCCTGGTGCTGCCGGCCGTGCCGTTCGGAGTGCAGACCGGTCAGCGCGAGGTGCCGTTCTGCCTCAACATGAATCCCGGCACCCAGCAGGCGGTGATCCGCGATCTTGCTGTATCGCTGATCGATCATGGCATCACGAGACTGGTGATCCTCAACGGCCACGGCGGCAACGACTTCAGGCAGATCATCCGGGAACTGCAGGGCGAGCTGCCGCTGCTGATCGCTCAGGTGAACTGGTACCAGGTGGCGGATCCGAAGGAGTACTTCGACGAGCCTGGTGACCACGCCGGTGAACTGGAGACCAGTGTCACGATGCATCTCCGACCTGACCTGGTGAAACCGCTCGATCAGGCCGGACCCGGAACTGCGCGACCATTCACCGTGAAAGGGTTCCGCGAGGGATGGGCATGGACACCCCGACACTGGGTGAGCGTGACCGATGACACCGGCGTCGGTAATCCAGGTGCAGCCACGCCGGAGAAAGGCGCGGCGTTCCTGGCGGCGGTAGTGGAGAAACTCGGGGATTTCCTGGCGGAGCTGGCTGCTGTAACAGACGATGGGATGTATCGGGCGTAGGCTCTGCTTCCGTCGATCCTGGATTCTCCCCTCCGTGGCGACCGCATGCTGCTGAGGTACGCGCCGCGGTGGCGGCTCCACCCGACACGCCCCGGCAGGGCTAGCTTTCATGACAGTACGGCTGAAAAGGTGATGCCATGGCGACCCAGTACTACACCGCCGCGACTCTGGACGGATTCATCGCGACCGAGGATGACTCGCTCGAATGGCTCTTCGGCCTGGGCGATGTCGCCGATACCGGAATAGCGGAGTTCCTCCGAGACGTCGGTGCGCTGGCGATGGGGGCATCGACCTACGAGTGGATGCTCCGCCACGCGGTCGGTCCGGAAGCTGAGAACCCGATGCCGTGGCCGTACCCGCAGCCGACCTGGGTATTCACTTCACGTCAGCTACCGGCAGTACCGGGAGCCCGCCTCACCTTTGTCCGTGGCGATGTGCGGCCTGTGCATGCCGCGATGGCCGAGGTTGCCGGCGGCAGGAACATCTGGCTGGTGGGCGGCGGCGAGCTGGTGGGGCAGTTCCACGACCACGGCCTGCTCGACGAGATCATCGTCACGATCGGTTCGGTGACGCTCGGCGCCGGGAAACCGCTGCTGCCGAGGATGATCGTCGATCCGCCGCTCCGCCTGATGTCGGCGAAGGCAATAGGTCCCGGCTTTGCGGAACTCAGATATGAGGTACCGAAGGGCGGGCAATCATTGCGGAGTACGACGGCATGACCTCGAAGAGCCCGCGGGGCATGCGACACATCGGCTGTCGCTGGCATCGGTAGAAGAGGTGAACAGTGATACCGGGTGGTTTGCTCCCAGCGAAGCCTCGTTCATGATCAACTACCGGGTTGATGATCTCGACGCGCTGCTGGCCGATCTGAATGCGGCAGGCATCGCAACCCTCAAGGGTCCGGAATCGCACGAGAACGGCAAGGACGCCTACGACAAACCGAGCGACGCGCCTGGGTGATTCCGCTGAGCGAGAACGACTATCGTTGTAGCATTCCCCACCGCACCCGGTCATGCCTCGTCGGAGCGCGGTCCTTCACCAGACCCGGAAGGACACATCGCAATGAAGAGAGTCGGCATCATCGGTGGCGTCGTTCAACACCGACTTCCCGATGCTGCCACAGGGCAAGGTGGCCGGCGACCGGATCACCGAAGCCGATCCGCCCTTCCACAACCCGGCCAGCCATCCCTACGCCCAGGCCAAGTTCGCGGCCCATCAGGTGGTCTCGGAGTTCATCACCGCCAACCCCGACCTGGGATTCACCATCACCACCGTGGCACCAGTCGGGGTGATGGGTGCCGCACTGTCCGGCCGCGCCGACTCAACCTCGATGGGCATCCAGTACCTGTTCAAGAACTGGATCGCTCCCAATCCCTTCCTCCAGATGCTCTACGATCAGGACGTGGAATGGGCCAACGTCGACGTTGCCGACGTCGCGGAAGCGATCTATCAGGCGGCCACGCGGGCGGGACTGCACGGTCGCGCCTACCTGCTCGCCAGCGAGAGCTACCGGGTGTCCGACATGCACGCCATGCTCAACGGTCGGCCGGCGGGCCACGGTCCGAGTATCGTCCATGACAGTGCCCTGGCCCAGCAGGAGCTGGGCATGCGATTCCGGCCGGTGCAGGAATCGCTCGAGAGCTACACGGCCGCAGCCAACGGGTAGATACCGCCATGATCGAGATACTGAAGAACCGCTTCGAGAAGCATCCGGCACGACACCCCGGCATCGCCTGGACCGATGTCGAGGCGAGACTCGTGAAACAGCCGAAGGCGCTGGAATCACTCCGGCAGATGGAGGAGACCGGCGGTGAGCCGGACGTGATCGGGCAGGATGGCGCCACCGGGCGCTACATCTTCTGCGACTGTTCGCCGGAAAGTCCCAAGGGGCGCCGCTCCATCTGCTACGATCAGGAGGCACGCGAAGGTCGGAAGAAGCACCCGCCCTCCGGCAGTGCGTCCGAGATGGCGGCGGAACTGGGAATCACTCTGCTGACGGAAACCGAGTACCGCCAGCTTCAGCAGCTCGGCGCGTTCGATACCAGGACTTCGAGCTGGGTCCTGACCCCATCCGACATCCGGTCACTCGGTGGAGCGCTCTTCTGCGACCGCCGCTACGACACGGTGTTCCTGTACCACAACGGCGCCGATTCCTACTACGCCGCCAGAGGGTTCAGGGGAAAGCTGGAGGTCTGAGCGGCGACGTCGCTCCACAGCCGGCTCATCCTTGCCGGCGAATCACCTCCGGCAGATCGGACCGATTGCCTGGACGTAGTTGCCGATCACGTCGATCTTCGCTGCCGTTTCCGAGCCGGCGAACCCGGTGATGTGATCGTAACCCACCGTCGAGGGGTACTGCGCCAGATAGCGCGCTGCCACCGGGATGTACGACCAGTGCCAGCGCTCCTCCTCGTAGCCGGTCGGGCGATCCTTCCCCTTGACGGTGTAGACCTGGCAGAAGCCGTAGTCAGCGGCATGGGCATTGAGCCAGTCGTAGACCTGCTTCCCCTCTCCCGTATCGAACCACGAGTTGGTGAGGTTGTTGAGATCGAAGTCGGTGCCCCAGTGGTGCCGGGAGGTGGCCGGCATCGATGAGTACTCGAGGATCTTGAGTGCCCGGATCTCCGGGTCGGGATGGGTCTCCGGTAGCTTGCCGCCGTCGACGGCAGTGGTGCCGTTCCACTTCCCTTCCCAGATGCGAACCTGATCGCTGTAGCTGCGGAAGGGCGAGACCACCCGGAGATTCACTCTGTCCTCCTTCGCCGCCTCGGCCATCCGTACCAGCGATGCCACTGCATCGCGATGGCCGTAGCCGGCGCGACTGCCTCGCAGCCATTCCGGTATCGGCGCGAAGAGGGTGTCGCTGGCCGGATCGACATCGCCGACCAGGTAGCGGAGCGGAACGGTATCGGCGAAGAAGGTTGCCGCCTCAGTGACTGCCCTGTCATCTACCTGGCGATCGGTCCGTCCGTCGCAGGCCGCGAATCCTGCGGCCCATGCCGCCATCAGCAATCCCAGCTTGATCATGTCCGGTGCTCCACCTGAATGGTTGCAGTAAATCTAGGACGTCCAGCCAGCACTGATGTACCACGGCGCGGAGCTGCACCCTCGCGAACCGCTCCGCAGCCGGATATGATTGGCTGGCTGTCCCTCGCACCTGCTGTTCTGACCCGACCCCGGAGGCTCGATGCGCACCGGACTCTTTCTGCTGGCCGGCTTTCTCCTCCTCGGTGCGATCACCATCGTCACCAGGCTCTTCCACGAGAACATCCCCTCCGCTCCGGCCTGGGGAACGGTGGCATTCCTGGCCATCTGGCTGGGTGTCACCGGCTTCAACATGTGGATCGGCGTGACCAAGGCGGGATACAGCGTCGGTGAGGAGATCCCGATCCTGCTGCTGCTCTTCGGTGTGCCGGCGGTGGCGGCACTGATCGTCAACTGGAAATGGAGCTGAACCTCTCATCGGGAGCGTACCGGATGAAACAGATCTACGTGGGGCGCGACAGGGTGGATGCGGAGATGGCCTCAGAGGCACTCCGGAACATCGGCTTCAACGCGGTGGTGATCGGCGATCAGCTTGCGATCCCGACCGGGCCTTACCCGTCGGTGTGGGTGGAGGACGACGAGGAGGAAGCGGCGAAGGTGGCGTGGGCAGAGCTGCAGGGAGCTGCACCTCAGTAGATGATCGCCCTCTCCGCGTTGGAGGCACGCCGACTGGCACTGATCAGCCAGGGGCTCCATGCCGCCCGACCGTTCGGTACGGGCAGGGATGCAGTGCTGCGATGCATCGAGCAGCTCGGCTATGTACAGATCGACACCATCTCGGTGATCAGCCGTTCCCATCACCACACCTTCTGGACCCGGGTTCCTTCCTACTCCGCAGAACAGCTCGACGGACTCCAGCGCGAGGGGCGGATTCTCGAGTACTGGGCGCATGCCGCCGCCTACCTGCCGATGAAGGACTACCGCTTCTGCCTGCCCTACATGCACGCCGTGGCCAACGGACAGAGGCACTGGCGGAAGCCCGACCGGAAGGCGATGCAGACGGTGCTGGAGCGGATCCGGAACGAGGGGCCGCTCATGGCCAGAGACTTCGATGCGCCGAAAGGCGACTCGCAGCCATGGGGCTGGAACTGGAAACCGGCGAAGATCGCGCTGGAGCAGTTGTTCATCGAGGGAAAACTGATCGCCAGTCATCGCATCGGCTTCCAGAAGGTCTACGACCTGCCCGAGCGGGTGCTGCCGGCCGACATCGACACCCGGATGCCGACCGCCGCCGAGTTTCAGGAATACCTGATCAGGACGGCGATCAGGGCGCATGGCCTGGTCGCGGAACCGGAGATCAGCTACCTGCGGAAGGGGATGAAGGCAGGAGTGAAAGCCCGGCTGCAGCAGATGGTGGCCGACGGCGAGGTACTGCCGGTAAACGTTGGCGAAGAGAAGCAGCGCTACTACACCACGGCTGAATCACTGGAAAAACTGGCCGGTGGTCGAGTGGCGAGAAATGTCCACCTGCTATCACCGTTCGACAACGCGGTGATCCAGCGGCGACGGATCCGACAACTTTTCGGCAGTGACTACCAGCTCGAATGTTTCGTGCCGGCTCCGAAGCGGCAGTTCGGCTACTACTGCCTGCCGATCCTGTACGGCACGGAGATCGTCGGAAGACTGGACCCCAAGGCCGACCAGCGATCGGGTGAGTTGACAGTCAGGGCGCTGTACCTCGAGAAGCCGGTCGGGAACGAAGACGACCTGGCCCGGAAGCTGGCGGCAAGGCTGCGGACGGTGGCAGCGTTCAACCGGTGCGAGCGGGTGAGCTACCA
Organism: uncultured Gemmatimonadaceae bacterium; assembly: GCA_964608715.1. GTDB lineage: Bacteria > Gemmatimonadota > Gemmatimonadetes > Gemmatimonadales > GWC2-71-9 > Palsa-1233. The sequence continues at coordinate 9,132 of CAZSPH010000053.1, forward strand.
GCCGGCGCGCGGGGACGGCTTCGGGAGGATGGTAGCGGAGGAGCTGGGGAGAAGGCAGCGGTAACCCGGAACGTCGGCATCCGACATGACGGCGCCGACATTGCGCGTTGACAGATCACGAATCGTGGTCAATGTTTGGAGATCCGCTTCAATCGCAGCAGACCGACTCCCCATCCGTTCAAGGAAATATCGATGCAGGTGACACTGAGGGAGCTGCTGCTGTCGGCGTCGACCGTCTTCCTGATAGTCGCGGCGGCGGTGGTGGGCCTCCTGGTACCGATCGCGCTGGGTGCTGACTCGGCGCTGGTGATCACGCTGTCGACTGCGGCCTGCATGATTCCCGCGGGTCTGTTCGCCGCACGACGGATGAACCGGGAGCCATACTGGGGCGATCGGATCGGCTGGAAGGTCGGGTTCATGGCGATCTTCGGACTGGCAGCCGGAATCGCTGCGCTGATGTATCTGCGGTCCATATCCGACAACCCGCTGGCATCGCTGGCGCTGGCTGCGTTCGACGCGGTGGCGCTGGCAGGGAAGGTCATGCTGGTCGGAATGCTGGGATTCGCGGTGGTGGAGGCGGTGAGGAGCGCCCTGGCGAGAAGGTAGGAGAAGCGGCTGGAGTGGTGGGGGCTCGCTGCTCGAGCGTCGTCAATTTTCCCCCTCCTCGCTATTCGGCCCTACCGGCCTCAAGCTCCTCCAGAAGGTCAAGTAATCCGGTGGCCTCCCAGCACTGATTCCGCCTGCCGGCTGAAAGCGGAATCAACACCCCTGCCTTCTCGAGCTGGAACGGCGCCTCATGTATCGGTCCCTTCGACCGTCCCGGAGGCGGTCTCCATCCTCGCCGATGGTTGGCCTTAGCTGTCCCGGCATTCCATACTCCAAGCGACCGCTTAGTATGGAATATCAGATAAACCATACCATGGACCAAGCCAAAGCCAGCCCGCCACGACTGGCTCTCGGCCGCCGGACACTGACCTTCCGGGAAGCGGCATGGCGATTGTCTGTCACATGTAGTACATTCGAGACATGAGCAACAACCGTATCGTAACCAAGCGGGAACTGAACCAGCAGACCGCCCAGGTCCTCAACCGGGTGCGGGAGGGCGGGGCCATCCTGATCACCGAGCGGGGGGTGCCTCGCTGGCGGATCGAGGCGGTCGATGGCATCACCGATCCGGTCGAGCGGCTGCGGGCGCAGGGACGGATCATCCCGGCCAGCGACAACCCGCCGCCGTGGCCCGACCTGGACGAGGTACCCCGCTACACACCGGAGCAGGTGGACGCTCTCTACCGCGAGATTCGTGGCGACCGCTGATGCGCTGGTATCTCGATGCGTCCATCGCGCTCCACGTCATCCTCCCCACCGGTGATCGACGTGCCCCCACGTGGCTCACCGACCGGCACACTGACGGAGACCAGTTTCTGGCATCCACGCTGCTCGAACTGGAAGTGATCCGAGCTCTCCGACGCGAACGGCTCGATCCCGACCTCGCGGCCGCCTTGCTCAAGCGGGTGAACCTGGTGTCGGTGGAGGATGGCGTGCTCAGGGTCGCTGCCGGCATCGAGCCCCACGTCAAAGCTCTCGATGCCATCCACCTCGCCACCTGCTCGATGCTCGGCTACGGCGTGACACTGGTCACCCACGACGCGGGAATGATCGCCGCGTGCGAGAATCTGGGAATTGACACCTTCGACCCACTCGCCTCGCCGTGACCGAACCCTCCGCCCGGTTCATCAGGTGCAGCGCCGACGGTGCGGCAGGTCTCCGGAATGAAGGACCACGATCGACCTCAAGGGCGGGCGGCCCCGAAAGGTTCGATAGGCTCATCGGCCAAGCAGGTCCTCCCCCGTAAACTGCATTCATGCGACCTGCCGATCTCACCCACCCCCTCACCTCAACCTGACCAGCTTCCCCTTCCGCTTCACGATGTTCCTGTAGTCCCACTGGATCTCGCGCGCCTTGGTGCACCAGCGCTCCAGATCATCCGTCTTCACCTGAGCGACGTCGGTGTAGCTCACGGAGGCATCCTTGAACTTTCCGCCACCGGTGAGTCCCGGCTCGTCGAACGACTGCCCGCTCCAGAACATCAGTCGCACGCAGTCCTTGAGCTTGCTGTAGCCCGCAACCGGGTTGCCATCCAGGAACCAGACCGGGTGGGCATGCCAGATCCGGTTCTCCGCCTCGGGGAGAGCGCGGTCGATTACCGTGGCCAGGAGATCGCAGATGGCGCGGTCTGATGGGGATCGGGAGGAGTTGTAGGTTTCGGTATCGGGGTGCATGGGAGCTCCGGAAATGGGAAAGCGCCTGCAGTGAAAATACCAGCAGCGACCGCGAAATCACCTTCACACCAGGCGGCCTGGCCTGCTCACTCCATCTTCACGGTGGGGCATTCGACCCTGCCGATCGACAGCTTCCTGGCGCTGCTGGTGGCATACGGCATCGAGCTGCTGATGGACATCCGTACCATCCCGCGGTCACGGCGCAATCCTCAGTTCAACACCGATGTGCTGCCTGCCTCCCTCGCAACAGCGGGAATCGGCTACCTGCACCGGCCGGCACTGGGCGGATTGCGCCATGCCCGCAAGGACTCCATCAACACCGCCTGGCGCAACGCGAGTTTCCGTGGCTACGCCGACTACATGCAGACGGCGGAGTTCGAGCAGGCCATCGACGAACTGATCGAGACGAGCCGCGAGCAGCGGGTCGCGATCATGTGCGCGGAGGCAGTGCCCTGGCGCTGCCATCGGTCGCTGGTGGCAGATGCGCTCGTCGTGCGCGGCGTGCCGGTGGTCGAGATCCTGTCGGAAACCAGTTACCGGATGCACACGCTCACCTCGTTCGCGCTGGCGGAAGGAACGCGGGTCACCTATCCGGGAGACATGGAGCTGTTCCCGGACGGTGACTGAGACGGCCCACCAGCGACGCCTTGATATCGATCCGATGGAGGATGCCCGCCACTGTATCATCTGCTCGCTGTCGGTTGATGGCTATCCCGCGTCTTCCTCCACGAACGCCTTCAGCCTTGCTGCTGCCGAGTCCCACTGCGCCGAGACGTCATCGAGGTACTGCCGCGCGACCTCGAACCGCTTGCGATCGAGCGAGAAGACGTGTTCTCGGCCCTCCTTCGTATCCCGTACCAGGCCCGCTTTCCCCAGCGCCTGAAGGTGCCGGGTAATCGCCTGGCGGGTCATGCCGGTGCCGTCGGTCAGGCGGGTGATCGAGCGCGGACCCTCGGTCGAGAGACGGCGCACCAGAGTGAGTCGCGTGGGGTCGCCCAGCGCGGCGAACACTGACGCAGCCCGGTGCGGGGCCCTGCCGAGGCTAGCCGACATGGCCAGCGAGGTTCCTGGACTGACCGCTCCAGCCGGAATCATTCATCCGGAACGCCTCGGCCCGCCGCGAGGCCGGCAGCAGATCGAAGCCGGATTCGGTGATCGTAATGGCGGTGCCGCCTGCCGTCTCCTCCAGCCTGAACTCGACCAGCGTGGTCGGTTCGGACGCGTAGTCGATCGAGGGATCCACCGCATACGGATGCCAGCGATAGGAGAAGTAGTTCTCGGGCTCGACCTTCTCGATCAGGATCTCCAGAGTGACGTGCTCGTAGCCGGGGATGACGATCCGCCCGAGCACGCTGGCACCGGGAACGAAGGGGCGGTCGAGCTTCACCCCGAACCAGGTGCCGAACTCCTCGGAGTCGGAGATCGCCCTCCAGACTCGGGAGCGCGGTGCCCGCACCTCGAAGTGCTTCTCGATCCGGTCGCTGGTCTGGGGTTCTTCGGTATTCGCGTTCATGTGACGGGCTGCTCCTGTCAGGCTCGGGATTGAAGACATGCAACGGATACGTTGCGTATTATAGGACTCCCCTCGTCAATGCGCAACTGTGGTGTTGCCTTTTCCTGGATGTCTCCGGTCGGCAGAATCGGGTGACGCTGGGTGTGTTCGATGAGCGGGGCGCCAATCACCACCTTCCGTCATGCCCGGGAACGGGAATCCCGAATTGGGGATCGTCGCCGACCTGAAGAGCGACCTCAGACTGGAGCTTGACTTATGTGGCACCCATGGTCAGCTTCGCTAGCGAAGCTGACCATGGGTGCCACATCTGCTGCAAGGCTTGGGATACCCCGGGCAACCTGGCCCTTGACTTTTTGATGGTGGCATACTAGCCTTGCTAGCAAGGCTAGTATGCCACCATCAAACCCGGACCGGTGGACCAACTTCCGTGTCATGCCACCCCTGACCGCCGACCTTCTCGAACTGCTGATCGCCGCCTTTGGCCGCGAGGTAGGTGAGCCCACGGCCGATCTGGGGCGCGCGCGCTGCATCTCACGCCGATCATTCAGCCAGATCTGGAAGCGGATCAAGAACGCGCACCCCCCCTTGGAGAAGTCCGGCCTCTCTGCCAACGACGCGCTGTCGTCCCTGATCGAGGCCGACCTGCTCACGGAGGTGCGGGGCACCGGAGGCCCCGCTGGTCCGGTCTGGGACACCCTGTACATGGTCGGGTGGGGAGTCACCCTTGCCGATCTCGACCCGTTGGAGCTCCTGACCGCGCTCGAACCGTCCGGGGTCGTCTGCTACTTCAGCGCGTTCGCGCTCCACGGACTCACCACCCAGGTCCCGACCCAGCATCATGTGGCAAGGCTGGTGGAGCGCCCGTTACCGACCAGGGCGGTCCCCGCCACCCGGCGCACTGCTGGCTCGCGTCGGCTCGGCACCTTGCGGGCTCAGGTCAACGGCGTCCCCTATTACTCCACCCAGCGCACGGCACAGCTCGTGGCCGGGGTACAGCGCCGCACCCTGGCGCCATGGCTGGTCGTGCGGTGCACAACCGTGGCACAGACGCTGATCGACGGCGTACTGCGATCGTATTGCTGCGGGGGCCCATCGGTGGTGATCGAGGCGTGGGAGCAGGCGGCGGAGGTCACGAGCGCTGAGACACTCATCGAACTCGCCGAGCAGATCGGGCATCCGCCGGTGTCGCGCCGGGTCGGCTACATGATCGAAACGGTCGCAGGATTCAGGGACACCGTGAGTCCGGCCCGACTCGAGCGGCTGTACCCCGCAGGGCAGGATGCCCCGCCAATCCCGCTCTTTCCGGGCTTCACGCCTCGCACCACCAATGATCGCTGGCAGTTGCAGGTGCCCTGAGTATGGATCCTCAGGGGCAAGCTGCCTGGCAGGACGAGGCCCTCGACTTCGTGCTGGTCGCGGTCGGCAAGTCGGAGGCTCTGCGGGAGAGTCTCGTCTTTCGGGGAGCACGCATTCTCTACTACCACCTGGACGGACCGCGCCGCGCATCCCTCGATCTCGACGCGGTCCTTTCCGTGCCGGCGACGGAGATCGATCGGGTCGCACTGGAAGATGAGTTCCTACTCGCGTTGCACAATGCTGCGGAGAGCATGGAGCCGGTCATCTACTCGCCGGAGCGGGTGCGGATCACTCCCTCCCCGCGCCTCGGCAACGTGCGAGGGTGGGATGGATTTGCGGTCGCTATCACCCTCAGGGACCTGCGACGGGCCGGTGCACTAGGCATTCCCAACCTCATGATGGACCTGGCCGCGCCAGAGCAGTTCGGAGAGGGAGCGGTCGAGTCTCGTCAGGTGGGAGACGGACGGGTCCTGGTATGCACCAACCACGCGCTGATCGCCGGAAAGTTGCGAGCCTTTCTGGAGTACACTACACCGCACCGCGCGAAACTCGACCTCCCACCACGCCCGCTGCGGATCAAGGACCTCGTGGACCTTGCACGAATCTGGGATGTCTACCGTGATGAACCCGACGCATTCTGGCGCAGGGTGAGTGACCACTTCGCAGTTGCGTGTGGCTGCCGGTTGGTGGACTGTGCAGGGTGGTCCACTTTCACACCGCTGACGGAAGAAGTGCATGAGGCCTATCGGGCCGAGCCGATTGCTGTCATGTCCGGATATGCGTTCGCCGAGGCGTGGCAGCGACTCGAACTTCTGGTGAACCGGGTCGCCGGGTTGGGACCCTTTCCAATCGAGTCCCCTCCTGCATCGACAACGGGAGGACGGTGATCGACACGACGCTCTGCGGATGGTTCGACAACTGACCCGGATACCTTCCAACAATGGTTTCCCTCCGCTCGCGGTACCTGTCACGGATCAGAGTGCGAATCGCCATTGCCTTGCTTGCACTGGCGTCGGCACTCCCTCTCACCGCCCAGCAGACCTCGAGCCCCGTTCCGCCCCGGATGCCCGTAGTGCCGATCGACAGCGGTCGTCTGGTGCGGATACACACCGACAACGGCATCATCACCGGACGATTGACAGCTCGCTTCGGGATTTCCGATCCGGTGCTGCAGTACTGCCGCTATCCCGGGCCGCCCTGCACCAGCCCGCATGACACGATAGCCATCCGGACCACCAGCAGCACCATGGTGCGGCACCTCGAGATCTCCCACGGCTCCAGATGGCGGAGTGGTGCGATCAAAGGAGGCGTGATCGGGACAGTGAGCATGCTGGTGATCGGACACTCTCTCCGCAACCTGAACTGCGACGGCTGCGGCCTGATCAGTTCCAGCGAAATCGTACGAGGCAGTCTGGCTGCCGGAGCCATCTACGCAGCGTTCGGTGCACTCATCGGCTCGGCGTTTCCGGCATGGGATGACTGACGATCATCGCACGACCACACGCGTCTCGTCGGCACGGCACTATCCGGAGGCCGGGGTCCAGCCCCACGGCATCCCGGCGCGCAGCGGCTCGCCGCATCACCACCTGACGGCGGCGAGCCGCGGACCATCGTTCAATTAGTCTGCGCAAGAGCGACCGCATCCGGGCCGGCGGGGAAGCGGAGCTGCCCGGTCGTGTCGGTGGCGGCGCGGTAGACTGCTTCGGCGACATCGGACTCCTTCGTTACCGTGGTCACCTCGCCGAAGGCTGCCAGGATCGGATCGGCGAAGGCGGCATAGGCCGCGGGGAAGAGCCCCTCCATCCGCGCGGTGCCGTTGGCGGTGAAACGGGTGGTCGGCGCGTAGCCGGGTTCGACCAGCTTGACCCGGACGTCGAACGCGCCGAGTTCGTGTGCCAGCGATCCGGTGAATCCTTCGATCGCCATCTTGCTCGCGGTGTACGCCGCCGCCAGCGGCTGCGGTGCCAGCGTCACGCTCGAGGTCACGTTCACCACCACACCGGACCGGCGCGCGCGGAACTGCGGCAGCACCGCCTGCGTCATCGCCATCACGCCGAAGGTGTTGGTCT
>CAZSPH010000054.1:0-16213 GCA_964608715.1 uncultured Gemmatimonadaceae bacterium
GCGAGAGATAGCCGCGGTCGAACTGCATGCCGTCGACGGTCTCCAGCGTGGTCTCGAGGCCCTTGGCCTCCTCGACCGTGATCACTCCCTCGTTGCCGACCTTCTCCATCGCCTCGGCGATCTTCTTGCCGATCTCGACGTCACCGTTGGCCGAGATGGTACCGACCTGGGTGATCGACTTCCGGTCGTTCGCCTTGACCGACATTCCCTTCAGCTCGGCAACCAGCGCCTCGACGGCCTTGTCGATGCCGCGCTTCAGCTCCATCGGGTTGGCACCAGCGGTGACGTTCTTGAGCCCCTCGCGGTAGATCGCCTGGGCCAGCACGGTGGCAGTGGTGGTGCCGTCGCCGGCGAGATCGGAGGTCTTGGTGGCAACCTCCTTCACCATCTGCGCGCCCATGTTCTCGACCGGGTCGCTCAACTCGATTTCCTTCGCGACGGTGACACCGTCCTTGGTCACGGTCGGCGAGCCGAACTTCTTGTCGATCACGACATTGCGGCCCTTGGGGCCAAGCGTGACCTTGACGGCCTCGGCGAGGGCATCAACGCCCTTCTTCAGCTTCGCCCGGGCCTCGACATCAAACAGCAGTTCCTTCGCAGCCATTTTTCAGATATCTCCGTAGATGATGATCGGTCAGCCGAGCTTCGCGAGAATGTCGGAAGCCTTGATGATGATGACTTCCTCGCCATCCAGCGTGAACGGCGTACCGCTGTACTTCCCGTAGATCACCTTGTCGCCGACCTTGAGGTCGACCGGGATCCGCTCGCCCTTTTCGATCCGACCGGGACCGACTGCAAGGACTTCACCCTGGGTCGGCTTTTCCTTCGCCGTGTCAGGGATGTAGAGACCACCACGCATCGACTCCGCCTCGTCGGTCGGCTGAATCACGACCCGGTCTTCGAGGGGAATAATCCTGAGCTTGTTCTTAGCGGCCATCGCCCGCCCTCCAACTACGCCAGTATTGGGTTTACCTGGCACTCGGCCCATCCGAGTGCCAGACATCATGAAGCTAGACCTGAAACCACGCATGTCAAGCTGTTACAATACGTTGGCAATCGGCGTGCCGGAGTGCCAGGCCATTTTGGCAGACGTGCGCTCACTGGTTGGGCGGCGAGATGCGGCGAGCCGGAGAGGTTGGCCGGACCGGGGCCTGAGGCGGGGATCTGCTGGAGGTCGGGATGGACCAGGCGTCGGGAGAGGGCCTGTTTCGTACGGACGCAGCATGCTGCACCCCGATGATCGGAGATCCGGCCTACTCCACGACCCGCCGCACGCCGACCCACCTTCTGAGCCAGTAGCGGCCGTAGGGGTCGTCCTCTTCCAGTCGGGAGAGGCGTACCCCTGAACTGGCGCTGTGGATGAAGCGGCCATCGCCGACATAGAGGCCCACGTGGGTGACCTGTTCGCCGCGTTCGGCGAAGGTCAGGATGTCGCCCGGCAGCAAGACGTCGATGTCGCGCCGGATTGGTATCCCTGCCCCCGCCTGACCCACGGAGGTCCGTGGCAGCCGGAGGCCCTGTCGTCCGTAGGCGTAGTAGATCAATCCGGAGCAGTCGAATCCTCCGCTGCCGTCGCCGGTACCGCCCCAGACGTACGGCTGCCCCATCTCCTCCACCGCGGTGTTGACCACTGCACCCAGGAGTCTCGCCTTGTGTTCAGGGATTCCGGCCGACCTGAGCACGTCTGCGGTTGCGCGCGGCACCCAGATCCCCGACGCGGGAACTGGCGCGCCGGCCACCGCCCTGCTGGCGGGCCGTCTGCGGTATCCCAGTGTGACGCCGACCTCCAGGCCGTCGCGTCCTTCCACCGAGGTCTGCCGCCACCGCCCTTCGATCGCCAGTCGCACCGGACCAGCCTGCATCACTGTCAACCTGGTCCCGACAGAGCTGGCGAACCAGAACTTCTCCTGGTCCTTGAGGCCGATCCCGGCAGCCCCGCCGACGAACAGTTCGGGCAGGGGTCCGCCGCCGGAGAAGATGGTGAAGTCGATCCCTCCACCCACCAGCCTGCCGCTGGCCGGTCGCGTGCCCGGGAGAAGCTGGGCCGAAAGATCGACGCCGATCGGGCCGATCAGATCGCGTTGCGAGGTAAGGCGCCAGCTCCCCTCATCCGGGGCGCCGGCCATGACATAACCTGCGGTCAGGAAGAGACCGTCCTGCGCGGCAAGCGGCTGGATCGACAGCAGTACTGTCAAAGCGGCACCTGCACCGAGACGTGGATCTCTCATCCGCTACTGCTCCTTGCCGTCAGAACTTTCTCCGAGCGCTTCGGCGATCGCCTCGCTGGTAGGGACGCCGGTGGGGGTGACGGCAAGCACTTCCTGCAGGATCGGGGAATGCCTGAGATACCGCACCCAGAGCCAGAGGACGATCGTGGCGCCGATCAGCGCACCGCCGAAGACGGCGATGACGCCGGTGCGGGGAGAAAAAGCAGGGGCGGCCACTGCTGCCGCGGCCGCCCCTGCAACTGCGCCCATCAATGCCACCACCGGAGTCAGCAGCCAGCCGGCCACCCGAACGAGCAGGCGAAAGATCCGCTCGAGAATCGGCTGCCCGGCCGGCATGGAGCCCCGCTAGCTCCGCCTGGTACCCAGTCCGGAGACGAGAGTGCCGAGCGCCAGGGCCGGGAGAACCGCCACTGCGAAGGTGCCGACGTTCCAGCCGGCGCCGGGGAAGCCGGTCACCGTTGCCACCGCGCCGACGACGGCAGCGAGTACTGCGGTGAGAATCGCAGCACCGGCAATCGAGGGTTCACCGTTCCTTGCCGCCTGGTTCGCCAGGATGAAAGCGCCGAGCCAGGAGAGATAGGCGCTCACCATCCACCAGACCGGGTGATACCACCAGTTGGAATTGCCGCCGATCTGCCACCAGCGGTTGGTGTACGTCCCGATGTTCTGGAGCAGCGTCACGTCGATAATCATGTAGACCAGGGCGGCTCCCAGGCCGATTCCGGCGGCAGTCGCGATCCCGTCGATCGAACGGGCACGGGTCCACATGCCGGGGACGAAGGCGCAGATCATCACGCCGACTGCTACGATCAGTCCGGTCAGAGCGGCGTCCGCCGTCCCCTCCAGCGACCGGTTGATCAGCGATACTACCAGCACCGCGACCGACTGAATCACGCCAAGGATGATCGACCCCCGCACCACGACGGGAATCTCGGTGTTCTCGGCTGTGTGAACCGCACTGGTCATTGAGCTGCTCCGCGATTGGGCGACATCTCTCAAAAATAGTCTCCGGCCCCGCTCCGGGCCAAGGGGTTTCAGATCACCCAGGCAACGATGACCGCGATGTCCGTCAACGCCCATGCTCCCAGCGCATGGTACATCTCGCGCTGATGCATGGCCGAAGACCAGTCGTGGCCATCCCGGACCCACGGCACCAGCACGACCAGCCAGGCCAGCAGAGCCAGCACCAGTGCCCCGATCCGTCGCGGATCGCCAGGTACCGCGGGAGTCATTGCAACCGCCGCTGCGAGCAGCACGAACGAGGTCGCCACCATCGCCAGCGACACCGCCAGCGACCGGCTGCGCCCCAGCATGATGACCAGGGTACGGTCACCACGGGCGCGATCCTCATCGATCTGGTAGAGCTGGGTCAGTGGATAGAGTGCTGCGAAGAGCGGACAGAAGGACCAGAGGATCAGCGCCGGCACCGTCCCCAGTGGCAGCCCGCTGATCGCCCAGGCAGCCCAGGGGGAGAAGACTCCGAAGCCGAGCATGTTGATCACCCAGTCCAGACCGGCTACCCGCTTGAGCCGGATCGGCGGCACCGAGTAGGCAATCGACATCACGGCGCAGGCCAGATACAGGATCCGCCAGGTGACCGGCAGGTTCCATCCGAGCAGCAGTCCGCCGATCATCATCGCCAGACCGAACACCGCCAGGCCGCGCGGCGGAGGAGGCGGGCGACGCAGATAGGCTACGTCGCCGGTGTCGCGATCGAATGCCGAATTGAGCGCCAGGGTGCCACCGTTCAGTCCGACCACCCAGGCGATCATCCCGATCAGAAGATCCCCGCTGAAGGCGAAGCCCATTGCCAGCAGCCAGCCGAGCAGGGTGTGCGCTGCCATCACCGGCCATTCGGCCGGCCTGGTGTGCAACAGATATGGCAGAGCGGGACCCAGCAGCGGCCTGAGGAGTCGCCGGATGCGCGCTTCCGGCTCCACGGCAGGCAGTTCCCCGGTGGCCATCAGGAAGGCAGTCCGAGCGCGTCGGCCGCGATCCTGATGCCGTGGAGAGTGAGATCGGCGTCGACCACTGTTACGGTCTCGGTGAGCGGCGCGATCAGCCCGGCTACACCACCGGTGCCGATCACCTGCGGCACGGCGCCGTTCGGCCATTCGGCCCGGATCCGGCGCACCATCCCGTCGATCGAATCCGCGGTTCCGAAGAGTACGCCCGAGCGGATGTGCTCATCGGTCCGCCGGCCGATTGCGCGGGAAGGCGGCACCAGTTCGGTCGCGGTCAGCTTGGCGGCGCGCCGGATGAGCTGGTCGGCAGATGTCCGAAGGCCCGGCATGATCGCTCCACCGATGAAGCGGCGGTCGGCGGTGACGCAATCGAAGGTGGTGGCGGTGCCGAGGTCGACCACGATCGAATCGCCGGGGAACCGTTCGAGGGCGGCGAGTGCATTGGCGATCCGGTCGGCGCCAACGGCCAGCGGTTCGTCGACATCGAGTGTGAGCGGCACCGCGGTACTGCCGGTCAGCACTCCTACATGCGGTGTGAACGATGTCCGGATCGCCTGCCCCACTGCACCGGTCACCCCCGGCACCACCGACGCGATGCAGGCCGACCTGACCTCGGCGGGGCCGTGGCCGGCGCGCACCAGCAGCGCATCGAATGCCATGCTCCACTCATCAGGAGTACGGGAAGGATCGGTGGTCAGTCGCCAGTGGCCGCGGATCCTGTCGCCGTCCACCAACCCGACGGTCATCTCCGAATTGCCGACATCCAGTAGCAGACGCATTCCTGAAATGTCGCGTCAGTCGGTGGCGGTCGCCACCCCACCCCTGCAGGAGTGGCAGAAACCGTCCCGGTCCTCGATCAGCAGTGACCCGTCAGGATCGACCCCGGCGATGACCCCGGCGATGGGGGCGGTGGCGCGTCGTCCCCTCAGAACGTCCCGCTCTCCCCAGCAGTCAAGCTCGGTCCGGGTCAGTGGATCGCCAGCAGCCATCGCCCCGGCAGCGGCTTCTCTGACCGGCTCCATCAGTTCGTCGGCGGTGAGGCCGGGAGCGAATGCCGAAAGGACTGCCGCCCGGTCCTCCAGTTCCGGCGGAATGGAGTTGGCGACGTTGATCCCGATTCCGGCCACCACCCAGAGGCAGCGGCTGCCGGACCATCGCGCCTCGACAAGGATCCCGGCGATCTTCCGGCCTTCGATCTGGAGATCATTCGGCCATTTGGTGCCGATCCGGACTGTCGGCGGCAACCTGGTCTCGATCACCCGGGCGAGGGCCATCCCGATCCTCAGCGCGATCGTCGGGAAGGCATCGATGCGCTCAGGCCGTCCGACCACCGAGATCCAGAGTCCTCCCGACTCCGCGCTCCAGACTCTGCCGTGCTGCCCGCGGGCACCGAGCTGCCTGATCGCCCTGACCGCGGCACCGTGTGGTGCCCCGTCGGCTGCCATCCGGTGTGCCGCATCCATGGTGCTGCTCACCTCGTCGAGCACCACGATATCCGGCAGTGCCACTCAGATCACCCGGAACCAGAAGAGCAGGCCCAGCAGGCAGCCGAAGGCAATCCGGTACCAGGCGAAGACGGTAAACGAGTGCCGTTCGACGAACTTCAGGAATCCGCGGATGACCGCCAGCGCCGAAACGAAGGAGACCACGATGCCCACCGCGAAGAGCATGATGTCGTCCGGACCCAGCAGATCGCGACTCTTGAAGAGATCCAGACCAGCCGCACCGATGATGGTGGGAATGGCGAGGAGAAACGAGAACTCGGTTGCAGCGGGTCGGGAGAGCCCCGCCGCGTAGCCACCCAGAATGGTGGCAGCGGCACGCGATGTTCCCGGAATCATCGAGACGACCTGAGCCAGTCCGATCACCAGTGCCTGACGCGGCCGCACCACGGCAACGCTGTCGGCCGTCGATACGGGTGCCCAGCGCTCGATCAGCAGCATCACGAAGCCGCCGATCACCAGTGCCCAGGCTACGACCACCGGCGCGAAGAGCACTTCCTTGATCCAGCTGTGCAGCATCAGGCCTATCACCGCAGCCGGCAGAAAGGCCACGACGAGGTTCATCACCACCGACCGCTCGGTACCCGGTCGCAGGAACCCCGTGGCCATCTGCAGCAGCGATCGGCGGTAGTGCCAGATCACGGCGAAGATCGCACCGATCTGGATCACCACTTCAAAGGTCGCAGCGCGGTCGCCGGTGAAGTCGAGCATCGCGCCGATTGCAATCAGATGCCCTGTCGATGATACCGGCAGGAATTCGGTGGCACCTTCCACCAGCCCCAGAATCACTGCAACAAGAATCGGTGGCAGGTAGATCATCGTCCGAGCATCTCGCTGTAGAGGTTTTCGTACTCCGGCACGATCCGGTCGGCACTGAATTCCCGCGCCCGCGTGATCGCGGCGCTGCGCATCGCAGCCCGCGCTTCCTCGTTCCGGAGCAGATCGATGCCCCGCCGGGCCATTGCTTCAACCGATCCCGCAGGTTCCAGGATGCCGTTCACGCCGTCGGTGATCACTTCCGGGAGTCCACCGGTGCGGGATGCGATCACCGGAGTACCACAGGCCATCGCCTCGAGTGCTGAGAGGCCGAATGATTCAGTCTGCGAAGGGAGCAGCATCAGATCGGCGGCCCCGAGCACCGGTGCGACGGCATCGAGTCGACCGAGGAAGCGGACATCGGATGCCACGCCAAGCTCACGGGCCTCCTGCTCGGCGTCGTGACGATCGGGGCCGTCACCCACCATCAGCAGGGTCGCCGGCATCACCCGATTGATCCGCGCGAAGATGCGGACCACATCCTTGACCCGCTTGACCTCGCGGAAGTTGGAAACGTGGACCAGCAGGCGATGTCCCTGCGGTGCGAACGATTCGCGCGCCAGCGCCACCTCGGGACGATACTCGAGCAGGTTCACGAAATTCGGAATCACGTCGACATTGCAGCCGACACAGCCGAAGGCGCGATAGGTCTCGTCCTTCAGGAACTGCGAGACCGCTGTCACCCGGTCGGACTGCTCGATCGAGAACCGGGTGATCGCAAAGAACGAACTCTCCTGCCCCACCAGCGTGATGTCGGTCCCGTGCAACGTGGTGATCACCTTGATGTCGTGCTTCCCCTTGAGCATCTCCCGGGCGAGGAACGCGGTAGTAGCGTGCGGAATCGCATAGTGGACGTGCAGCAGGTCCAGCTTCTCCTCGATCGCCACTTCATACTGGCGTGACGCAAGCGCGAGCGTGTACGGATAGTGCTCGAACAGCGGATACCGGGAGATCGTGGTATCGACCTGATGATAGAAGGCATTCTCGACATAGCCGCGCAACCGGAACGGCGAATCGTACGAGATGAAGTGGACCTCGTTGCCGCGCCGGGCGAGTTCCAGCCCCAGTTCGGTAGCCACGGCGCCCGAGCCGCCATAGGTGGGATAGCAGGTGATTCCGATCTTCATTCCGTGTCCTGCCTGAATGCAGTGAGGATGGCTGCCGCGAGCTGTTCGGGCGGTCTGGTCGCATCGAGCGCCAGCACCGGACCGGTCAGCTGGTGACGGAACCAGGTTTCCTGGCGCCTGGCATACTGGCGCGTTGCGATCGTGATCGCATCGACCAGCATCGACCGGTCGAGTCGTCCCTGAAGAACATCGACTGCTTCCCGGACGCCGATCCCGTCCATGCCCGGGCCGGTCAGCGGCGCGCCGTCGGCGAGTGCGGCAGCCACTTCTTCCACCAGACCGCGCCTCACCATCTCCGCGGCGCGTGACTGGATCCGCTGGTGAAGCACCTGTCGCGGAACGGTGAGCCTTACGCTCCATGGCCTGATCGTCGCTCCGCTGCGAGCGGCCCGCTGCCACCAGGAGAGTGGCCTGCCGGTCAGCAGCGCAACCTCGATCGCGCGGGCGGCCCGCTGAGGTCCGCCGCCACCGCCATAACCGCGGTCCAGCCGACGGGCCCACCGGGCCAGAGTGTCGAAGTCGAGGTCCCGGGTCCATGCCGCCATCGCCAGCCTGGCAGCCATGTCCATCGGGGGCTCCATGAAGAGTCCGTCGGCAAGCGCCCTGACATAGAGCCCGGTACCTCCGACCACCACCGGAGTCCTGCCGCGGAGCCTGATCTCTTCCAGCACCGCGACCGCGTCCCGGGCGAAGTGACCGGCGCTGTAGCGTTCCCCCGGTGGCACCATGTCGAGCAGATGGTGCGGCAGTCGCTCGCGTTCCCGGCGAGTCGGTTTGGCGGTCGCTATATCGAGTCCGCGGTAGACCTGACGGGAGTCCGCCGACAGCACTTCGATCGGTTCCAGCGCCGCCATTGCGAGCGCCACCGCGGTCTTCCCCACTCCGGTGGGGCCGACCAGCACCAGCGTCTCAGGTGCGCCCAAAACGTCGCTCCAGCTCGGTGATCGGGAGCTGCACCATCGTGGCACGACCGTGCACGTCGTGCGGAGGAAGCTCGCAGACAAAGAGCCGCGCCAGCAGTTCGCGCATGCTGCGATCATCCAGCGCCTGACCAGCCTTCACCGCTGCCCGACAGGCATACGTCTGGGCAAACCGTTCGATCCCGTTGACCCAGCCTCCGAAACGTCCCATCGCCAGGTCACTCACCAGCTCACGGAAACAGGTCAGCGCATCGAAGCGGGGATGGGGGTTCGGAGCCGCGTGAATGATCACCGAGCGGCCCCCGAACGGAGCGACGTCGTAGCCGATCCGGCGGACCTCCTCCTCATGCCGGGAGATCGCATCCAGCTCCTCGTCGTTGAACTCCATCGTCTCGGGGAGGAGAAGCTGCTGGGCCGCAGCGGAACCATCGGTGAGCTTCCGCATCACTTCTTCGTAGAGCACCCGTTCATGGGCCGAATGCTGGTCCACGAAGATCAGAGCGTCATCCGACTGGTAGCAGATCCAGGTGTCGGCCAGCTGGAACACGGTGCGCTGCCATGGCGCCGGCAGATCCTCTCTCGCCAGTCCTTCTCCTTCACCATCGATACCGGGAGCCGGCTCCAGTTCCGCGAAGAGATCGTCGGGCAGTTCTGCCCGCCCATCCGTTCGAGGCAGCCAGCGAGGAGCACCTGGAAGACCGGCGCCACCCATGTGGGCGGCCGCCGCCACCTCACCCAGGGCCAGCCTGATCGCTTCCTCCACCGCGCGCTCCACTGCGTAGCGGTCGCGGAAGCGGACCTCCAGCTTGGCCGGATGCACGTTCACATCGACCATCGACGGATCGACCAGGATGTCGAGAAACAGCGACGGCCGGTCGCCCGGGTGGATCGCCGAGCGGTAGCCGGCCTCGGCGGCTCGGACGAGAAAGTGGTCGCGGAACGGCCGCCCGTTGACGAAGAGCTGTACCCTGCGGCCGGTGGGTCGAGCATCGGCAGGCCGCTGGGTGAAACCGATCACCCGTACCGGACCGACTCCGTGGGCGACCGGAAGCAGCGTGCGGGCAAGCTCATCTCCCCATACCGCTGCGACTCTCGCATCGCGCTCCTGCCCGGCCGGTACCGACAGCTTCACCTTGCCGTCGATGGTGAAGGTGAAGCCGGTACCGGGATGAGCCAGCGCCAGGGTTGTCACCGCGTCGCTGACCGCCCTTGCCTCGCTTGCAGCCGAGCGCAGAAACTTCCGGCGGGCGGGAGTGTTGAAGAAGATGCTGCGGCAGGTGACCGTGGTGCCCTTCCTGCGCGCCACGTCACGGACACCGCTGATCCTGCCACCTGCGATAGTGATCTCGGTTCCGGCATCACCGCCGGGCGAGGTGGTGAGTGTCAGACGCGAAACGGAAGCGATTGCCGGCAGTGCCTCACCGCGGAAGCCGAAGGTGCCGATGCCGACCAGGTCGGCGGCAGCGCGGATCTTGCTGGTGGCGTGCCGGTCGAGTGAGCGAACGGCATCGTCCCGATCCATCCCGCTGCCGTCGTCGGCTACCTCGATCATCACCTTGCCGCCTGTTTCGATCGCCACCCGGATATCGGTGGCACCGGCATCCAGTGCGTTCTCGACCAGTTCCTTGACCACTGACGAAGGACGCTCGACCACCTCACCGGCCGCGATCTGGTTGGCCACGGTATCGGGGAGAAGCTCGACTCGACCTTTTCCGGGTACTGGAGACATCTCTTCAATCTAAGGGTGCGAGTTCCGCCAACTGCGCGTCCGGCACCCAGCCGCGCCTGCCGTCGCCGACATCGACCAGCCGCCAACCGGGGCGTGAATCGAGCACCCGCACGGTACTCCATGAGGGAATCGATCCGACAGAGGTGGTATGCAGCAGCGGCGAGATCCGCAGTTCCACTCCCGGCCTGGCAAGTGCCGTCGGCCGCCGCTCGGCCCCGAATCGCAGCACGGCGAGAACGCCGGAGCCGGCGACCATCACCATGAACACCAACGCGGCGCGACGGCGTCCCGACCACCATGCTGCACCTGCCGCAAGCCAGGCGACCAGAGCGGTCACTGCAGCCTCGCTGCCGCTGACCGGAACCGTCGGCGCAATGCTGCGGACATCGGCAGGAATGCTGCCGGCATTTCGCCAGGCAGCGCGGGTCCGCGAATCCCGCGGCGCCAGCGTCAGTGCCCGGAGCCAGGCAGCACCGGCGCCCACTTCGTCGCCCGCCGCCCACCGGGCAGCCGCGAGATTGGTCCATGCACCCGGCACTCGCGGGGCGATCCGCACTGCCTCCTCGAACAGCCTTGCTGCTCCTGCGGCATCGCCACCGGCAAACCGCTCCACCGCGGCCGACTGTGCCGCCAGCGGTACCATACCACAGACCAGCAGCAGCAACAGCATCGAACCGGTGCGCACCCCTTCGCGCAGCCTGGTCAGGGTCCGTTCCACCGCCGCCGGCAGCGTATCCGGAGTCAACCCGCCACCCCATCGTCCCCGATCCACCGATGCGAGCCACTCGGCGACCTCTCCGGCATCGGACTCCGGAACTCCGCGCTGACGAAGTATCGCAGCGTGGTCGTACAACTCTCCCAGCGATCGGCCCAGAAGTCGTTGCAGTTCGTCTACCGGTGCGGGGC
This sequence comes from uncultured Gemmatimonadaceae bacterium, assembly GCA_964608715.1. Classification (GTDB taxonomy): domain Bacteria; phylum Gemmatimonadota; class Gemmatimonadetes; order Gemmatimonadales; family GWC2-71-9; genus Palsa-1233. The sequence continues at coordinate 11,193 of CAZSPH010000054.1, forward strand.
GGTAAGTTGCGGAGACCATGGTTCTACGCCTCCGCCTGAGCAGCGGAACCAGCGGCAGCATCCCGATCACCACCAGAGCAGGCCAGCCACGATGTACCAGCAGCGAGGCAACCGGTTCCCGGACAACCGACACCACAGGGTGCGAGATGGGTGCGGGACCATCTGCTGCCGGAACCATCGTCAGCCCTACCGGTGCCGCCGTGGCCGTCCTCACTGCAGCGGATGTGGGATCGAAGTAGGCATAGCTGACCACCGGCAGAGTCGCACTGCCCGGCGATTCAGCTACCAGAGTGAACCGGAAGCGCTTGTCTCCCTGCACCACTCCGTTCGCCGATCGCACCTGCTCGGCGGCTGGTTCGGTGTACACCCGGAACTCTGCGGGCCAGGTAATGTCCGGAGCCGGCCAGAGCGCCACGTTGCCCATTCCTGAGACCACCAGTTCCACTGGCACCGGTGTTCCGGCTGCAACCGCACCGGCCGGAGTGCGCCATGAAAGCCGGACCTCCCTGGCAGTCGGGCCATTGCCGAGCGCACCACGGAGGGAAACCGGAATCGGACGCACGGCCAGACGTGCAGGAGCGGACTGCACGGTGAAACGCTGCTCGGGTGAGAAGAACGAGCTGCCGGCCGGCAGTCCATAGGAAAGCACCGCAGGCGGTGCCACCGCGTCACCCGGCGTCAGCGGGAAGAGGACCTGATGGGTGACGAAGAGGTCGTAGACCGCACCGTCGATGCGCCGGGTATCGGCCAGGATCGGAGTGGTCTGCCCGGTAGCACTCCAGAGTCCCGACAGGGCCGGTGCCCTGAGCATCGGAGAACGCCTCAACCGCTGTCGGAGATCCCTTGGAAACCACGCCGCGGTGACCATGTCCACCTGTTCACCCGACCAGACCGTATCGCGGGAGAAACGGGTGGTCATGCTCACACCGTACTCGGTCGGCTGGGGCAGTCGCTGAATGATCGAACGTGCCCTGGGCGAGATGCCGGTGGTGTCCTGCGCCAGCAGCGGCAGGAGGAGAAGCAGCAGCTTCACCAGTCAGGTCCCGTGGAACTGGTACGCCGCTGCTGGTTCGCCAGATTGCGTCGGGTCGCACTCTCGGCCCGCTCCATCGCGTTGAGAACCTGCTCGGCTTCTCCCGCGCTCATGCCGCCGCCATCACCGCCCGGCGGCGGCTCTCCCTGCTGTCCTCCACTGCCCTGGCTGCTGGAACCATCCTTCGGTGGCGGCGGAGGCGGTCGGAGTCTGCGGGCGATCTCGTAGTTACGCTTGGCTGCCTGGTCACCTGGCGCGAGCTGCAGCGCCTCCCGCAGATGCGCTTCGGCTGCGGCGATTGTGGAATCGCGGCCGGTGCTGTCGACGCGTGCCTGCGCCAGCAGCGCAGTGCCCAGGTTGTAGAGTGCCCGTTGACGCAGTGCCGGATCGAGCGATGTGGTCGCGCGCTCCAGTCCACCTCTGGCCTCGGAGATGTCGCCCCGGAACAGCGCGGCAGTACCGGCGTTGTACCAGCTCGTATCGCTGCCGCGCCGTTTCGCCAGTTCGGCGAAGATGTTCCCCGCGCTGGTGGTGTCGCCACGGCCGAGCAGCCTGGCGCCTTCCGACGGCCGCTGCGCCGGCAGCGAAGTGACGGTACCGAGCATCAGCAGCAGACCTGCAAGTGCAGCGGAACGCCTGGTCATGGTATGTACCCCGATCACGATCAGTGCCCCCAGCGCGAACAGCCAGGCCCGTGGCACCAGGTCGGCCGCCAGACGATCCTTCACGGCCGTACGCTCCAGCCCCTCCAGGGCGCGACGCACCGCTCCTCCGGGGTCGGGAGCATCGGGAGGCACGATCGTGCCTCCGGCAGCCCCGGCAAGTACCTGGATCAGATCGTCTCGCCTCACCGTCACCACCGGCTGACCGGAAGCATCGCGATGCCAGGCAGTCACTTCGTCGGGTATCCTGGCTCCTTCGGTAGTCCCGAACGGCACGACGATCAGCGAGATGTTGTCGCGCCTGAGTGCAGCACCCGCCTTCTCCAGCGAGTCGGCGCCATCGAAACTCTCGCCATCGGTCATCAGTACCACCACCCGCGCCCCTCCCTCGGATGATCCCAGTGCCACCTCACGGGCCGCCAGCATCGCATCGGCGAGACTGCTGCCGCCTTCACTCGCAACCGACGGGTCCAGAGCGTCGAGCTGGATGGCCAGCGCGGACTGATCGAGCGTGAGTGGTGCCAGCAGGTAGGGCCGTGCTGCAAAGGCGATCAGTCCCAGCCGGTCGCCGCTCAGGTCCTGTACCAGCCTCCGGGCCACCCCGTTGGCGCGCTCCAGACGACTGGGCTTCACATCCTGGGCCAGCATCGACTTCGAGATGTCCATCACCAGTACGAGATTGAGCGCCCGCGACTCGGTGGTCCGTTCGGCCAGACCCCAGCGTGGTCCGGCGAGTGCAATGCCCATCAGCAGCGTGGCGAGAGCCAGCACCACCGGTGAGCGTCGCCCGTGCAGCGCAGCAGCCGAGCCGAGCGAAACGGACCAGGCATTGGCGGCGGCGAGGCGCCGGTCGCGGGCCAGGCGCGCCAGCAGGAACACCGCCGCAATCGCCGGCAGTACACCGATCAGCCAGCCAGGGCGATCGAAGATCATGGTGCCCTCACCGCGATCGTCGATGCCAATAGCAGTTCCAGCATCAGCAGGCCCACCGCCGCCAGAACGAACGGGCGGACCCGCTCGTCGTGGCGGATGTAGCGCACCGTCTCCACCGTAGTCTTCTCGAGCTGATCGATGTCGTGAAAGATCCGGCCCAGCGCCGCGGCATCGCGGGCACGGTAGTACTGACCGCCGGTCTGCTCCGCGATCTCGGTGAGCAGTTCCTCGTCGATCTGGACCGGCTGCACCTCGTAGCGGAAACCGCTCATGCCGCGACCGGTGGGAACCCGCGCCTCACCATCGGTACCGACGCCGATGGTATAAACCCTGATCCCGAATGCCTGTGCGGTCTGTGCAGCGGTTCTCGGATCGATCAGGCCCCGATTGTTCTCGCCATCGGTGAGCAGGAGAATCACCTTCTCCTTGCCTGGCACCTTGCGCAACCGGGCTACCGCGGTCGCAAGCCCCGATCCGATCGCCGTACCATCCACGAGCTGACCGGTTTCCAGCGATGCAATCGCGCGAAGCAGTGCCGGATAGTCCAGAGTCACCGGCACCTGGGTGATCGCTTCACCCGCGAAGCTCACCAGCCCGATCCGGTCCGCCTTCCGTCCGCGAACAAACGCCGCTGCATGCTGACGGGCAACCGCTATCCGGTTGGATGGGGCAAAATCCTCGGCAATCATCGAAGAGGAGACGTCGATCGCCAGCACGATCGCGATTCCCTCGGTGGGTACCATCGTCCGGTCGCCCTGACGGTACGGCCCCGCTGCAGCGGCAGCCAGCATGCTCCACGAGAGGAGGCGACAGATCGGCGGCAGCCAGAGTTTCCAGCCCCGCCGCCGCGCAACCCGGTAGGAGGCCAGTTCTCCGACGGCCACGGCCACCACCGGCAGCCGGGAGCGCCACCAGAGCCAGAGCGGAATCGCAAGCAGGAGCAGGAAGAACCAGGGCCGGGCGAACTGGATCATTCCCCCTTCCCTCCCATCACCATGCCGATCCCTTCATCCGCCAGCGTGGCAAGCAGCGGTTCGCAATCGCTGCGATAGCGGATCCGCTCGACGGCCTCCAGCCAGGCAACAGCCTCGGGTCGTTCGCGCATGGCAGGCAGAAGCTGGTCGATCACCAGTCCGGCCTCGCCTGCTGCCAGCCAGCGGCGGAGCATGTCGGCATCGGCGCGCACGGGAGCAGAAACGGTGCGCTCTCTGGCCGGCCCGCGACGGCGCCAGTACCGGGCGGCAATCACCGTGATCAGCAGCAGGGGTACCAGAACCAGCAGCACCGGGAACCAGCTCTTCTCATAGCTGGTGACCCAGCCGCGCGCATCCGCCGGCGTGAGCGTGTCGACCTCGGCGCCGGCCGGCAGCACGGAGGAGACTCTCAGCACGGCGGCGAAGGCCGGCAGAGTATCAGCAGTGCCATCCGGCAGCACGATGACCGGACCGGGAATGCGCAGCGTGTCGGCGCCGATCGACCAGACGGCGATCGGATAGCTGACTCGCACCGAATCGCCTTCCCGCACGACTTCAGGCGTGGCCGTGAGAGTGGCAATCGAGGTATCGAGCGAGGTCCGCGGCTGCACCAGCGTTCCCGGCGGCAACTTGAAGTAGCGGACCACCGACAGGGTATCGCCTACTGTCGGTCCCCGCGGCGCGCCCTGGGCCTGGCCGATGCCCTGCATCGCGCTCACCGCGATCCCTTCCCTCGACCGAACGCCGACCGGAGCGCCGGCAGATAGTCGCCATCCGTACTTAGAACGACCTCTCTCACTCCAGCCGAAGCGAGCGCCAGACTGCGGGCAGCGCGGTCGGCTGCGAGCTTCTCCTCGGCCTTGCGACGTACTGCCGCATTGCCGGCGTCGAACAGCAGTTCGCCACCTTCTTCGGAGCCGGTCAGCGTTATCCACGCCCCGGCGGGAAGGCGATGGTCACGTCGATCGTCGAGGACAACGGCGGTCACATCATGACGGGCCGCGAGCCCGCGGAGCGGCTTCTCCCACCCTGCAGCCATGAAGTCAGACAGCACCACCACCAGCGAACGACGCCTGAGCAGTGTGCCAGCCGACCGGAGCGCGCCAGCCAGATCGGTGCCGCCGGCTGCCGCACCCAGCTCCATCACCCGCCGCACCAGCCCGAAGACGTGCCGCTGACCACGCCCGGGAGGGATCACCGGGCCGATGTCCGAGCCGAACGCCACCAGTCCCACCCTGTCGTGCTGCTGCAGTGCCACCATCGCCAGCAGGGAGGCCACCTCGCGGGCGCGGGAAGCACGGCTTTCAGGACTGCCCAGTCCGGTGGAGGCCGAGCGATCGAGCACCAGCAGCAGCGTCAGCTCCCTGGTCTCGGTGTACAGCTTGATGTACGGGTGTCCGGTGCGAGCCAGCAGGTTCC
>CAZSPH010000055.1:0-16112 GCA_964608715.1 uncultured Gemmatimonadaceae bacterium
CTCGGGAACGTGCCGCTGTTCCTGTCGGCGCTCCGCAGTGTGCCTGCCGAGCGTCAGCGTGCGGTGGTGGTGCGCGAGCTGCTGATCGCACTGGTGATCCTGATCGTCTTCCTCTTCGCCGGCCGTCATCTCCTCGGTGCACTGCACATCTCGGAGCCGGCGCTCACCATTGCCGGCGGCATCGTCCTTTTTCTGATCGCGCTCAGGATGGTATTCCCCTCGGCAGAGCACTCGCTGCAGGAACAGTCCGGAACCGAGCCATTCATCGTGCCGCTGGCGATTCCATATGTCGCCGGTCCGTCCTCCATGGCCACTGTGCTGCTGCTGATGAGTCGTGAGCCTGCCCGCTGGCCTGCCTGGCTGCTGGCCCTTACGCTCGCCTGGCTGGCCAGTGCGGCGATTCTGATGCTCGGCAGCAGGCTCCGAGCCGTGCTGGGAGCGAAGGGCCTCACTGCGATGGAACGATTGATGGGAATGGTGCTGGTGGCCCTCTCGGTGGAGATGGTACTGCAAGGGGTGCGGTCGGCACTCGGCTCTGGCGGCATCAACGGATGAGCGATTCCGATATCATCGCGTCGGAGGACCAGAGGGATTTCGAGCGACTCGATCCCGCGTCGATTCCGGCTGCCAGGATACAGCGGGCAGTATCTGCGCTGGTGCAGTGCGCTGTTGCCGTAGCGGGCCTGCTCGGCTGGAAGTATCTGGATGAACCGGCTTCCGTCCCCTTCCTGATGGTCGCGATTGCAGTGGCAATCTGGATCGTCGGCAGAGTGACACTGGCAGTCTGGTATCCCGCGGCCGCGTGGCGGGCCGCACGATACCGGGTGGACGACCGGCTGCTGATCTTCGACGAAGGCGTCTTCTGGCAGTCGAGCACTGCCGTGCCGCTGTCACGCGTGCAGCACACCGACGTGACTCAGGGGCCGTTCGAGCGGCGCTTCGGAATCGGACGGCTGGTAGTGCATACCGCGGGTGACGCCGCCTCCGAGGTGGTGATCTGGGGCCTGTCGATCGATACCGCCTACCGGATCAGAGATATGCTCACGGCCAGGGTGACGGGCAGCGATGGCGTCTGACGACGATCGCTGGCGGAGGCTGGATCCGGTCACGATCGTGATGGACATCTGGCCGATGATCAAGCAGCTCGGCTGGCCCGCACTGGTGATCCTCTACTCGGTGCTGTTCCGGGATGGCGAGCCGAGCCGCTTCCAGCAGTTGATGATGGGAGTTCTGGTACTGACTGTGATTCCGTCGATCATGGCCCGCTACCTCACCTTCCGCTATCGACTGGGGGATGAGGAGATCGAGCTGAAGTGGGGCATCCTGCGCCGTCACGAACGGCAGATTCCCTATGGCCGGATACAGAACATCGACATCCTGCGCAACGCAGTGGCCAGGCTTACCGGCACCGCCGAATTGCGGATCGAGACCGGCGGCGGCGAGGACTCTCCGGAAGGCCAGCTCCGGATGCTGTCGCACGAGGAAGCACTGAGTCTGCAGCAGGTGCTGGCTGCGAGAACCGGTGCCGCAGCAGGCGCCGCCGCTGTGGCGTCACCGGCAGTAGAGCCGATCTACGCTCTGGCGGGACGGGAACTCGCACTGGCAGGCATGCTGCACGGTCGCGGCATGATCGTGATCGCGGCGCTGCTCGGCCTGATGGCGGAGGGGAACGTCGCTGGACGGATCGAAGACTGGCTGCCCGAGGATTCCCGTATTGTGGCGATGCTCGATCGCGACTGGTCGTGGCAGGCGGTGGCGGCTGCAGTGCTGGTCTCGGTCATGCTGCTGGTGCTGCTGCTCCGTCTGCTGTCCTCACTCTGGCTGATCGCGAAGTGGTACGGTTTTCGGCTGAACCGCGAAGGGGACTCGCTGAGCGTCTCCTACGGTCTGATCTCCCGACAGGAACGGTCGATGCCGATCCGCCGGATCCAGACTGCAACCGTTCGCTCCACCCTGCTGCAGCGTCTGGCCAGGAGAGTGTCAGTAGGGGTAGCCACGGCCGGAGAGAGCATCAGGTCGGGAAGGGAATGGCTGGCCCCGCTGGTCCGGAATGTCGACCTGCCCTCGCTCCTGGCGGTGATTCTCCCGGCGGTGAATCCGGCGGCACTGGAATGGCGAACCGTCGATCGTTCGATTCGCTGGCGGCGGCCGCTGGCATGGCTGCTGCTCGCTGCCCCGATCGCAGCGGCGACGGCGGTGCTCCTCAAGCAGGGAGTCGCACTGGCGCTGATCGCTGCAGCTGCGATGTACGGTGGTCTCCGTGGTTATCTCGAGGCGCGCCGTCTCGGCTGGACCGACGGAGATGGCGTTGCCGCACTCAGGGAAGGCGGCCTGACGCGCGTCACCACGATCATTCCCACCACCAGGGTGCAGACGGTGATCAGGCGCCGCTCTCCGTTCGACCGTCTGGTCGGCACGGCCTCGGTGACTATCGACACCGCCGGGTCGGGATGGCACGCGGTGAACCGGATGTCGTATCTTCCCGCAGCAGAGGCGGATCGCTTCGCGTCCCGGATTGCCGGTGCCGCCGCCGAGACGGATTTCAGCTGGTAGTTGCGTCCGAGAGGAAGGAGATGAGATGGACGGGATGATGGGTACGGTTGTGGGTTACGGCCTGGCGCTGGCCATCTATGCGGTCATCGGCCTGGCGATGGGCGTGCTCGGTCGACTCTTTCTGCCGGGTCCCGATCCGCAGTCGATCGGTGCCACCATTCTCTTCGGAATCGGCGGCGCCTGCCTCGGCGCGGTGATCGGCATGGTGCTGCGCCTCCCCGAGGCATGGATCGGTTTCCTCGGCATCGCCGGTGCGATGCTACTGCTGTGGTTCGACCGACGGCGGGTAGCCGCGCGGCGTTGACGCCTGCCGGCTATTCTGATAGCGTAGCAGTGGCAGGATGATGGGGTGTAGGTCAACTGGCAGACCGCCGGACTGTTAATCCGGATGTTGCAGGTTCGAGTCCTGCCGCCCCAGTTAGATTCCGGAAATGACATCCGGCCCCGGGTCTGGAGCGACGGCTCGCGGCGTCGACCCAGTACGTGGGGCCGGATGTTTTTCATGCTTCCCACAGCTTCAGAGGTAACGGCCATGGCCCAGAGTCGCCGCCGCTTCGTTGTCACCATCGGTTCCGGCCTGCTGGCAACCGGCCACGCACCGGCGCTGCTTGGCCTCGGGCGTGCACATGACATCGTGGTCCGTGGTGGGATGATCTACGACGGCACCGGTGCTGCAGGCCGGGTCGGTGATGTCGCGATATCGGGCGACCGGATCGTGGCTGTGGCGGATCGAATAGCTGAGCGGGGAACGGTCGAGATCGATGCGCGCGGCAGGGTGGTCGCGCCTGGCTTCATCGACATCCACTCGCACGGAGATTCCGGCCTGTCACAGGATCGTCGCGCGGAATCAGCGGTGCGGCAGGGGGTGACGACGCTGGTGGTGGGAGCCGACGGCGGGTCGCGACTGAACGTCGCCGAGTATCTGAACGGCCTGGCGGCCGGCAATCCGTCCGTCAACGTCGCAACGATGGTTGGACTCGGCACGGTGCGCGGCGGAGTGGTGGGGCAGGATGATCGCCCCGCCACCGCAGCGGAAATGTCGCGCATGGTGGCACTGGTGGAAACTGCTCTGGGCGAAGGTGCCTGTGGAGCTTCGTCCGGTCTGGAGTACACTCCCGGCGCCTTCGCCCCGCTGGAGGAACTGATCGCGCTGTCCAGGCCACTGGCTGCTCGTGGACTATGCTACGCCACCCACATGCGGAACGAGGACGATCGCGTCCTCGACTCGATCGACGAGTCGATCGCGGTGGCACGCGGCGCGGGCTGCCGGCTGCAGATCTCCCACCTCAAGATGCAGGGCCCTCGCAACTGGCCGAAACTCGATCAGGCGTTCGCCCGGATCGAGGCGGCACGCCGCGATGGCGTCGATGCCACCTTCGACCGCTATCCCTACATCGCCTATCAGACCGGGCTCACCAATCTCTTCCCGGTATGGAGCCGTGACGGTGGTACCGATCGGTTCCTCGGTCGACTGGCTGATCCGACCACCGGCGCCAGGATCCGCGAAGAGACGCTGGCCAAGGTGGACATGATCGGCGGCTGGGACAACGTCCAGGTGACCAACGTTCGCGAGACGGCGGACAGTGCGCTGGTTGGCAGACGTTTCGGTTCGCATGCCGCGTCGATCGGCCAGACCGACGTCTACCGCTATCTGGTGAACCTGATAGAGCGTAACCGCGGCAGTGTAGGCATGGTCGGCTTCGCAATGAGCGAGGAGAATCTCGACCGGATTCTCGCCCATCCGCTCGGCATGGTCTGCAGCGACGGCGGCGCTTTCGCCGAGGATGGCCCGACCAGGCGCGGGTCGCCACACCCGCGCGGAATCGGTTCATTCGCGCGCGTGCTGGGGCGCTACGTGAGAGAGCGGAAGGCGCTCACGCTGGCGAGTGCCATTCACAAGATGTCCGGCTATCCCGCCGAGCGATGCCGCCTCGGCGATCGCGGCAGACTTGCCGTCGGCTACGCCGCAGACGTGACGGTCTTTGATCCTGATACCATCGCCGACCGGGCGACCTTCGAGGATCCCTTCCGCTACGCCGTCGGTACCGACACCGTGGTGGTCAACGGAGCGATCGTGATGCGGGGCGGAGCGCGGGCCGAGGCTGGGCCCGGCCGCGGTCTCAGGCCGGGCCGAAGCCCCGGATGACAAGCGGGCCGACGGGAGCCACACTCTCTTCGGCCGTCACCATCAGGGCGCTCACCTGTACCGGTTCTATCCGGTCGATCTTTGCGTGGCCGATGGTGGTGCCGCGCGAGAGTTCTCGCCACTGATCACCCACCCGCCCATCAACACGATAGCGCGCCACTGCCTGACCGCTCTCTATGGGCTCGGCCAGCCGGATCGTCTCGACCAGAGATGGAGAACGGTAGTTGCGACCCCAGGTGCTCGCATGGGCAAAACCACGTCCGACGCCAGGCTCGATCGTGCGTGCCTCGCGGGCATCGAGCAGTCGCCGCATTCCCTGAAGTGATGCCACGTCAGCCGGGTGCAGCAGGCCGTTACGATCAGGTGGCACATTGAGGAGCAGCTTCGAGTTGCGACCCACCGAACTGTCGTAGATGCCGAGCAGCGTGTCGGCGGAACGGACCCGTGAATCCTCGGCGGGATGGTAGAACCAGCCAGGCCTGATCGAGGTGTCGGTCTCCCCCGGGCGCCAGACGGTGCCGTCACGATCTCCCTCGGTGAGCGAACGCATCACCTCGTCGCCGGTCATTCCCGGTGCAGTGACGATCGACGGGTCTACCGTCGACCAGTTGGTGTCGCCTGCTGCACCTACCTCGTTGCCGATCCAGCGGATGTCGGGGCCTGCATCGGAGAAGATCACCGCCTCGGGCTGATACCGCCGGCAGTCGTCCCAGATCCGCTGCCAGTCGTATACCTGCCTGCGACCATTCGGGCCTTCGCCGTTGGCGCCGTCGAACCAGATCTCGTGAATCGGGCCGTAGCCGGTGAGCAGCTCACGGAGCTGTTCGGCGTAGAGGTCGTTGTAGCGGGGAGAGTCGCCATAGACGGGAGAATTGCGATCCCATGGCGAAAGATACAGGCCCGCTCGCAGGTCGTGCGCCCGACAGGCGTCGACGAACTCACGGACCACGTCGCCACTGCCACCCCGAAACGGTGACGACACCACACCATGCCGGGTGGTGGCGGTGGGCCAGAGACAGAAGCCGTCGTGATGCTTGGCAGTCAGCACCATCGCCCGGAAGCCGGATTCCTTGGCAGTCCGCGCCCACTGCATCGCATCGAGTGCTGTGGGGTTGAAGATCGCCGGATCCTCTTTCCCGTCTCCCCATTCGCGGTCGGTGAAGGTGTTCACTCCGAAGTGGACGAACATCGCCAGTTCGTCGCGCTGCCAGAGGAGCTGCGAGGCGGTGGGAAGCGGCCTCCGGCGGGCGGTTGCCCGGGAGAATCGGGGGAGTCCCGCTGCGGCAGCGGCGGCGGCCAGCAGGGTCCTGCGGTCGATCGTTGACACGGTCGGCTCCCTCGCGGCGATCGGGTGGCGTATCTTCGGAATATGCATCGACGTGACCTGATCCGCGCGGGAGCAGCCGCGCTCGCCGCCGGAGCGATCGGTCCGGTACGCCTGGCCGGCTTGCAGGCAATGCCTTTCCGCATCTCCCTGGCCCAGTGGTCCCTCCACAAGACCTTCTACGGCGCCTCGCTCCAGATTCCCTGGGAGGAGCGGCGCGAACTCTTCCGCACCGACCCGGATCGAGTCCTGCAGGGGAAATGGCATCCAAAGGACTTCCCGCGGATAGCTCGCGAGGAGTTCGGACTCGACGGTGTCGAATACGTCAACACTTTCATGTACGGCCACGCCACCGACTCGACATATCTCGATGCGCTCGCCCGTCAGGCGGACAGCGAAGGCGTGACCAGCGTACTGATCATGGTCGACATGGAGGGGGCACTCGGCGACCCCGATCGGAACGCCAGGGCGCAGGCGGTGGAGAATCATGTGCGCTGGTTGAGTGCTGCCGCGCGGCTGGGTTGCCATGCGATCAGGGTGAATGCCCAGAGCAGCGGCACCGAGGAGGAGCAGGCGATTCTCGCAGCCGACGGTCTGCATGCTCTAGCCGAGATCGCGGATGAATACGGACTGTCGGTGCTGGTCGAGAATCACGGTGGTCTGTCGAGCCGGGCATCGTGGCTGATGGATGTGCTTCGCGACGCCGATCATCCCCGACTCGGTACCCTGCCCGATTTCGGCAACTTCACCGTCTCGTCCACTGAACAGTACGACCGCTATCGCGGCGTTGCGGAAATGATGCCGATGGCACGGGCGGTCAGCGCCAAGAGTCACGACTTCGATGAGGCGGGGAACAATTTCCCCGAGGACTTCGATCGGATGATGCGGATCGTCTATGATGCAGGCTATCGCGGCTGGGTAGGAATCGAGTACGAGGGCAGTCGGCTGGACGAGATCGACGGCATCAACGCCACTGCTGACCTGCTGCGAAGGATCGGCAGCCGACTGGGCGACTGAACGACATTGCTGACGACAACCGGGAGATCGGGATGAGTGTACGGAGCATGAGTGGCCTGACGGGGCTGGCAGCGGTCACACTGCTGACGGGGTGCAGTGGTGGTCCGGCGCAGTCGTCGGAGGTGGCCATTTCGGGCACGGTCACCTATCGGCAGCGGATTGCGCTTGCTCCCGATGCCGTAGTGATCGTCGGGGTGGACGATGTCTCCCGGGCCGATGCCCCTGCGGTGCGGATCGCGGAGGTGGTGATTCCCGCGGATGGTCGTCAGGTGCCGATTCCGTTCGAGCTGCCGGTGGACCAGTCGAAGGTCGAAGCAACGTCGCGCTACAATCTCGTGGCCGAGATTCATGTCGGCACCACCAGGCTCTATCGCAACACCACTGCGATGGAGATTGATCCCGCGACGAGCGTCTCGGGAGTAGAGGTAGTGGTCGACCAGGTGGGCAGCGAGCCAGCCGGAGACGGGCTCTACGGTGGCACGTGGAACCTGGTCGAGATCGGCGGCCTTGCGCTGGGCAGCGGGACAGGGCGGACTCCGTCGATTTCCTTCGACAGTGCCGAGGCCCGCTACACCGGCAGCGGCGGCTGCAACGGCTTCGGTGGCGGCTTCACTCTGACCGGTGATTCGCTTTCACTGGGCAATGCGATGTCTACGCTGATGGCGTGCCCGGATTCGGTGATGAAGCTCGAAGGGGAGTTCCACGCGGCCCTTCGCGCCGTCAGCTCGCTGAGGCTCGAAGGTGGCGAGCTGCTGCTGGTCGACCCCGCCGGTCGGACCGTCCGGTTCCGTCGCGGGTGAGGGCTACGCTTTTCCTGATACTGATCGCTGCCGCACCCGTGGCTGCTGCACAGGATATCGGCCCACCGCCGACACCGAAGCTGCGTGGCGTGGTGAGGCAGGAGCCGCCCAGGCTCCGCGTGGCGCGGGTCTTCAACATTCCTCTTGCCGAAGCCACCCGGGTGCACCCCGATTCGCTCCGGCTGGTCGGCAGCGGTGTCTGGGTCCACGACACTGACGTCGGGTTCGGTGCGGTGACCGGATCCGGTGACGAAGTGAGCGTCCGCTATGTCGGGATGCTGACCGACGGCACCATCTTCGATGCCTCGCCCGATGTGTCGATCACCTTCACGCTGGGCGAAGGTCGAGTGATCCAGGGCTGGGATGAAGGACTGGTCGGTATGCGGGTCGGCGGAGTCAGAGCGCTGGTGATTCCACCGCATCTCGCCTATGGCAGCAGGGGCGCCGGGAAGATTCCTCCCAACGCCCCGCTGGTATTCCATGTGGTGCTGGTAGGCCGGAGGTAGGGGCACCCCTCGTGGGTGCCCCTACCGCTGATGGACCGTCACCAGTTCCACCACCTTGAGCCAGAGGCACCCACGAGGGGTGCCTCTACTCCTCGGCCGGGGCCATCTGATGGACCGTCACCAGTTCCACCACCTTGAGCTTTCTGCGCATGGTCGGGAGCTGCAGTTCGACCTCTTCGCCGGTCTGGCGATCCTTGAGCGCCCTGCCCAGCGGTGACGCCAGCGAGATGTGACCGGCGTCGATGTCCATCATCTCGGCCAGCACCAGGGTGTACTCCTCCCGCTCGCCGGTCTTCAGGTCCTCGACCGTAACCCTGCTGCCGAGGCCGACCCGATCGGTCGGTGCCTCGGTGTTGGCGAGCTGGGTGAGCTGATTCAGCCGCTGGTGGAGCTGCCCCAGGCGGGCCTGGACGAACTGCTGCCGCTCCAGGGCCGACTTGTACTCGGAGTTCTCCCGGAGGTCTCCCATCTCCACCGCCGTGGCGATGGCATTGGGCAGGGTGACCGCCAGTTCGTGGGTCAGCTCCTCGATCTCTCGACCGAGCTTCTCGCGCATTTCTCGAATCATCTCGATCCGTCCTGTCTCAACGGCGTCCCGGAGAAGCCGCGCGGTCCACCGGGCAGGAGCGCCTGGTGGACCGCGTCGGAATGGAATCTCCGGAATATACCGCCGCGGAGCCTCCGATGCACCTGCCACTGCATTCCGGATCGCACCGTGATAGATTGGCCCGTATCTGATGATGGAGGCGTTGTGACGAAGGCTGCAAGGCTGGTCTGGCTGCTGGCGATTCCTGTCGCGGGGTGTGGTGGCAGCCGGGCGGCTGGAGAGGACAATCCCGCAACTGCTGCTGCCGAACCTGCCTACGAAGCGGCTTCGGACTCGGCCGCTCGTCTGGCGCTGGCGGAACTCGATCCTGCCATCCGGCAGGAGATCAGGTATTCCGGGTCGGACAACTTCACCGGTACCCCTCTGCCAGGCTATGGACGGCCGCTGGCTCTGCTGCGACGCGAGGCCGCCGAGGCGCTGGCGCGAGTTCAGCGTAGTCTCGAAGCGGAAGGTCTCGGTCTCAAGGTGTGGGACGGCTACCGTCCCGTGCGCGCGACTCTGGGCATGGTGGAGTGGTGCGAGCGCGTCGGGCGAACCGATCTCCTCGACGACGGCTACATCGCGCGTCGTTCCGGTCACAACCGTGGTACTGCCGTCGACCTTACGGTGATAGACCTGGCCACCGGGGCCGAGCTCGACATGGGAACGGCCTACGACGACTTCGCCGAGGCGGCGCACACCGCCAACGCGGTGGGCGAGGTGGCGGCCAACCGCGCGAAGCTGGTGGCGGCGATGGAGGCGGAGGGCTTCGCCAACTACGAGAAGGAGTGGTGGCACTTCTCCTTCACTGTCGATCAGCCGCAGCCGTACGACCTTCCACTGGAACAATGGTAGTGCGACGTTTTCTTGCCCGTTCACCGGCCATCCGTTATTTTACGGGCCTTGGATGGCCTTGTGAGATTTTTCACAAACACAAAGACCCGCCGACGGGATCCTTGATGAGCATTTCGCGAGCGCCGCTGCGCCGGCTTTCTCCGCTGCTGCTGGTCTTCGGACTGGCACTCGTGGCCGCCTGCAACGGTGACAACTATCCGCAGTCGACCCTCCATCCGAAGGGCGACTTCGCGGAGCAGGTGGATCATGTCTTCCGGCTCACCGTCTGGTGGGCGACCGGAATCTTTATCGTGGTGGAGGCTGCCCTGCTCTGGGCGGTGTTCCGCTTCCGCGGCAAGCCCGACGATCCGGATCCGGAACAGAGTCACGGCAACACCACACTGGAAATCGTCTGGACGATCATCCCGGCTGCGGTGCTGGCGTTCGTGGCCGTTCCGACGGTCCGCACCATCTTCGCCACCGCCGAGGTGCCGCAGGCGTCGCCTGACGGCAGCAAGCCGCTGCTGGTCGAGGTGGTCGGTCATCAGTGGTGGTGGGAGTTCCGGTATCCCGAGTACGGGATCACTACCGCGAACCAGCTTCACGTCCCGGTCGGCCGCACGGTTGACGTCCGGATGAAGGCGAAGGACGTGCTGCACTCGTTCTGGGTGCCGCAGTTCGCCGGCAAGCGCGACGTGTTCCCGAACCGCGAGACGCGAATCTGGTTCACGGCGAAGGAAGCTGGCGAATATCCGGGGGCCTGTGCCGAGTTCTGCGGGCTGCAGCACGGCCGGATGCTCTTCTATGTAGTGGCGCAGTCTTCGGGCGAGTTCGACCAGTGGGTCACGACCCGGACTGCGGACAGCGCCCGATACACGCCGCCGAACATGGCCGCACCGGTCGACTCGCTGGCAGCAGTTGCCGGAGTGTCGTCGCAGGTGATCGAGGGCGAGCGACTCTTCCTCACCAAGACCTGTGCCGCCTGTCACACCTTCCAGGCGATCAATCCGCCGCCGACCACCGGTCCGAATCTCAGCGGGATTGGTACCAGGCTGAAGATCGCCGCCGGGTGGCTCGACAACACCGACGAGAACCTCGCCCACTGGGTCCGTGCACCGCACGAACTGAAGGAGGGGACGCTCATGGTGTTGCCATTGGAGGTCACCGAGGCGGAGGCGCAGGCGCTGGTTGCCTACCTCCGCACCAAGCGCTGAGCCGAGGGAACCGGACCGAATGACTACTTCAGCACTGGATACCGGCTACGTCGCTGCGAAGAAGCGCAGCGTGCTGGTCGACTGGCTCACGACTGTCGATCACAAGAAGATCGGCATCATGTACGGCACCTCGGCCTTCATCTTCTTCCTGGTCGGCGGCCTCGAGGCGCTGATCATCCGGGCGCAGCTCAATGGGCCCGACGGGAAGCTGGTATCGCCGGAGTTCTACAACCAGCTGTTCACGATGCACGGCACCACGATGATCTTCCTCGCCGTGATGCCGCTGAGCGCGATGTTCTTCAACTACTTCATCCCGCTGATGATCGGCGCCCGCGACGTCGCCTTCCCGCGACTGAACGCGATGTCGTTCTGGGTCTTCCTGCTGGGTGGTCTGTTCCTGAACGCCTCGTTCATCTGGGGCGCGCCGAATGGCGGCTGGTTCGGCTACGCTCCGCTCTCGGGGAAGCAGTACTCCCCCGGCGTGAACATGGACTTCTGGGTGATCGGCCTGCAGATCCTGGGCATCGCCTCGCTCGCTGCCGGTGTGAACTTCTTCACTACCATCCTCAACATGCGTGCCAAGGGCATGACCCTGATGCGCATGCCGATGTTCATCTGGACCTCGCTGATCACCCAGGTACTGATCCTGCTGTCGTTCCCGGTGATCACCGTGGCGCTGATCTTCCTGATGGTCGACCGGATGTTCGGGACGGGCTTCTTCGTTCCGGCGGCAGGTGGCGACCCGATGCTCTGGCAGCACCTCTTCTGGTTCTTCGGCCATCCCGAGGTCTACATCCTGATCCTGCCGGCGTTCGGCATCATCTCCGAGATCATCCCCGCCTTCGCCCGCAAGCCGCTGTTCGGCTACAGCGCGATGGTCTTCTCCTCGGCGTTCATCGCCTTCCTCGGCTTCGGCGTGTGGTCGCACCACATGTTCTCCACCGGGATGGGGCCGCTGGCCGATTCGTTCTTCTCACTGGCAACGATGCTGATCTCGATCCCGACCGGTGTGAAGATCTTCAACTGGATCGGGACGCTGTGGGGCGGATCGCTCCAGATGAAGACTCCGCTGTATTTTTCGATCGGCTTCGTAGCGATGTTCATCATGGGCGGCCTCTCCGGCGTGATGCATGCAGTGGCGCCGGCCGACCTGCAGCAGACCGACACCTACTTCATCGTCGCCCACTTCCACTACGTCCTCTTCGGCGGTTCGATCTTCGCGCTGACGGCCGGTGCCTACTACTGGTGGCCGAAGATGTTCGGGAGGATGCTGAGCGAGAAGATCGGCATGTGGCACTTCTGGACGATGATGATCGGGTTCAACCTGACCTTCTTCCCGATGCACTTCGCCGGCCTTCTCGGGATGCCGCGCCGCATCTATACCTACCCGTCCGGCCTGGGCTTCGACATCTACAACTCGATGGCCACGATGGGCGCCGGTGTCCTCGCGATCTCGATCCTGATCTTCATCTGGAACGTCATCCGGACCTGGCGGAGCAGCGAGCGCGCACCGGCCGACCCGTGGGGTGGAGCCACCCTCGAGTGGGCCATCCCGTCGCCGCCGCCGGAGTGGAACTTCGACGTTGAGCCGGTGGTCTCCACCAAGGACGAACTCTGGCACCTCAAGCGCGAAGCCGGAGTCCGCTTCCTGCCCGAGCCGCCGGTTACCGATGGCAGGGGAATCCATCTCCCCGGCCCGTCGTGGTGGCCGCTGTTCGTGTCGATCGGAATCCTGATCTTCTTCGTGGGCTTCATGCTGCCGAAGATCTGGAGCTTCCCGGTCGGGCTCTTCGCGGTTGCCGGCTTCTTCGTCACACTGTTCGGTGTCTACAAGTGGGCGTATGAAGATCCCAACGCTCACGCAACTCATTCCTGAGGATCCAGCGCGCATGGCCTCCGCCGTCCTCGACCAGCACGACGACTCCCACGGGCACCATACCTCGATGGGAGTCGACAACCGCAAGTTCGCAATCTGGGTCTTCATCGCCTCGGAGTGCATGTTCTTCGTCACCCTGATCTCCACCTTCCTGATCTACCGGGGGCAGAGCATCAAGGGGCCACTGCCGAAGGACATCTTCGAAGTGCCACTGGTGACCCTGGGTACCGCGATCCTGCTCTTCTCCTCCTTCTTCGTCGTCATGGCGCTGCACGGCGCCCAGACCGGCAACCGGAAGAAGCTCCTGACGTGGCTGTCACTCACGGTCCTCTGCGGAATGTTCTTCGCCGGGATGCAGGTCTACGAGTTCAACCACTTCTACCACAAGGGGCTGGGGTACTCGACCAACCTCTTCTCGGCGTCGTTCTACACGCTGACCGGCTTCCATGGCGCGCACGTGATGCTGGGTACCCTGTGGCTCGCCACCGTCCTCAAGGACGCGTGGAAGGGGAACCTGCCGCCGGCGAAGTCGCTGAACCTGGAAATCGCGGCGCTGTACTGGCATTTCGTCGACATCGTCTGGGTGATCCTCTTCCCGGTCGTCTACCTCATGTCGCTCCGGAGCTGAACCGATGGCCGATCACGCTCATTCCCATGATCACGGCGGTGCTGCCGCCAAGTACGTCCAGGTGGCAGTCATCCTGTTCGCGCTGACCGCGCTCGAGGTTCTCCTCTACGAGGTCTGCTACGGCTCGATTTCCCACCACGCCACGGCAATGGCCGAGTCCCTCTCGCCCTGGTTCGTGGAGATCCTGCTCGCCCTCTCGGCGCTCAAGTTCTGGTACGTGGCGATGTTCTACATGCACCTGAAGATGGACATCAGGTTCCTTGGATGGATGTTCTACGCGTCGGTCCTCGTAGCAGGGCTGATCCTTTCGGGACTGATTGCCCTCTTCGTCTACAACCGCGGCCTCTGGTGGGCCACCGGAGTATGGTGACCCCGACTGGTGGATGAAATCGAGAAGGGCCCCGGAATCTCCGGGGCCCTTCTCGCAGGCGGAGGTCTATGGCGACGGCGAGACGCGAGTGAGTGTGAAGGGAGCGGAGAATATCTCCGCTCCCTTCTGCTAGGCCAGTGCCCCGGCGACAGTCGTCCGGGTGAAGCCCGCCGCCCCACTGTCACAGTCGATCACCTCGACTGCTGCTTCCCACGACTCCAGGTCGAATGGAACCGGTGGCAGTGCTGCATACGCTGGATACTCGTCCTGTATCGGGCAGACGTTGTCGAGGAATCCGCCCTCAGCAGTGGCGATCGCCGTCCCGGTGATCCGGCAGTTGCTCGGGCGATGGCTGTGAATCAGACAATGATGGTTCACCGGATCGAGTGCGGGGCAGGGTGACGCGGCCAGCGAATCGCAGAGGCTGTCGAATCGCGTCTCATCCAGCAGATCGGTGTCCCACGGTGCTCCCCAGGATGGCTCCAGCAGGCTGTACTCGATCCGCTGCCGGGCTGCCCGCTCTCTGACTTCCGCAGCGGCGGCAGACGGCAGCATCGCAACCGCTGCCCTCGCCATCGCCGCCTCGGCAGGTGAAATGTCAAAGGGGCCCAGGCAGCAGGCGGCACAACCCGCCCGGCAGGGGGCGAGCGGAGAAACGGGAGGGAGTGATTCGAGAAGGGGAAGGAGTCGCGATGATGGATCAGGCAGGGAGGCGGGTGTCATCAGCGTTCCCTCATGCCGGGACGGCGGAGGGCTATCGCAGTGATTTCGCCGCCAGCGCCAGCATCAGCCACCCGCCGATCATCAGCACACCGCCGATCGGAGTGATTGCGCCGAGCCAGCGGGTGCCGGTCAGAACCAGGAGATAGAGCGAACCGGAGAAGACCAGCACCCCGCCGGTGAAGAGCCAGGCCGCAGTACCGGCCTGGCGCGCTCCGGTACTGATCATCCACGCAGCGACGAGCAGTGCGAAGGCGTGGTACATCTGGTAGCGGACTGCGGTCTCGAAGATCTCGAGGGAGCGGGCATCGAGGCGTTCGCGCAATGCGTGGGCCCCGAAGGCACCGGCGGCCACGGCCAGCCCACCCATCAGGGCGCCGATCGTTGCTGCCAACCGTGCAGTCACTACTTCAGTCCCTTGGTCTCATGGGGCTTGATGCTGGGCGTTTCGAACGCCATCGCCATGCCGTGGTAGCCGTTGTCCACGTAGACCGTGGCGCCGGTGATGGCCGTCCCCAGCGGTGAAGCCAGGAAGGCTGCGGTGTGCCCCACGTCACTTGCCTCGAGGTCCCGCTGGATCGGCGAGTTGATGTGGTAGTACTCCATCATGTAGTCGATGAACCCGATTGCCGAGGCTGCGCGCGAGGCGAGTGGGCCGGCCGAGATGGTGTTGACACGCACGCCCCAGCGGCGTCCCGCTTCGAACGCCAGGGTACGGGTATCGGACTCCAGGGCCGCCTTGGCGGAAGACATTCCGCCGCCGTACCCGGGTACCGCACGCTCGCCCGCCAGGAAACTGAGCGACAGGAACGAGCCACCATCCCGCATGATCGGACCGAACTCGCGGATGATCGCCAGGTTGCTGTAGGCGGACACCGACACGGCGTCGAGGTAACCGCGACGCGAAGTATCGAGGAGAAGATTTTTCACCTCGGGACCGTTGGCCAGCGAGTGAACCACGATGTCGAGCGGCTTCTCGCCGAAATCCTCTACCAGACGCGCGCGCACGCCGGCGATGGTGAAGTCGCCGCGCTCGCGATAGCGCTTGTTCTCGCGGACTTCGGCGGGCACATCGTCCATCGAGTCGAAGGCGGCGTCCAGCGGATAGATCCGCTCGAACTCCATCATCGACCCGTTGGAGAGTTTCATCGAGTCGGCAATCTTGCCGCGCTCGAGCATCCCCTCGAAGATTCCCATGGCCGGTGGCCAGGTGCCTATGCATACCGAAGCACCGGCTTCGGCCATCGCCTTGGCAATCGCGAAACCGAAGCCGCCATCGTCGGCGACACCGGCAATGAAAGCTCTCCTGCCGCTGAGATCGATTCGAAGCATCCCCGCTCCTGACGGAAATTAGACCCCGAAAGATACTGAAATCGGAGCCGAGCCGGGAGCGTCCCGATGGCAAGCGGTCCGATCCGTTGCCGGGATCAGTCCCCCCGGAGTAC
Source organism: uncultured Gemmatimonadaceae bacterium (assembly GCA_964608715.1). Classification (GTDB taxonomy): domain Bacteria; phylum Gemmatimonadota; class Gemmatimonadetes; order Gemmatimonadales; family GWC2-71-9; genus Palsa-1233. The sequence goes on from CAZSPH010000055.1 coordinate 16,020, forward strand.
TTCCAGCGGCGGACGTCGGAGCATTCCCGTCGAGTTCATCAGGCCGACGCTGGTGGTCAGGATCGCCATCATCGCGGCGAGCGATGATATCGG
>CAZSPH010000056.1:0-15891 GCA_964608715.1 uncultured Gemmatimonadaceae bacterium
AGCTGATCCGCGACAGGATCTTCATGTCCTTCTTGTCGGTCAGGTCGGTGATCGACAGCGCCGTCTCGTTGGAGCCGACGCAGATCTCGCGCCCATGATACTTCGCATGAGGACCGCGGTAGACCACGCAGAGCGCATCGTGCGAGTAGCCGGTCTTGGAGCGGCCGGTCTCCACGTCGGCGAAGCAGCCGGCGAACTTCGGGTTGAGCGGATCCTTCATGTCCATGATGTGGTAGGCGCCACCGCAGGACTCGCCGCCACCGTTCGAGCCGACGGCGTACACGTAGCCGGTCTCGTTGTTGGCGAGAATGTCGTGGACGTTGGCCACTTCGCGGTAGATCGCGTCGGGCTCGAAGGTCTGCGGCTCCTTCACGTCGCGGAGGCGGTGCAGGTCGAAGATCTGCACGCCGTGCGGGCCCGAACCGTCCTTGGTGATCAGTGCATAGTGCTTGTAGGTCTTGATCTCCGTCCAACCCGACGGGTTCGCACCGGGCGTGACCAGGATCTGGCCGAGGTAGCGCGGGTTGACCGGATCGGTGACGTCGACGAAGGCAGTACCGTCATTGCGACCGATGATCGCGATGTCGGCACCGGTGGTCTCGTCGGTCCAGCCCCAGTTGCCACTGAGCCCGGTGCTGCGGCCACCGCCGATCGCGCTGATCGGCAGGAAGGACAGCATGGAGGTGTTGCTGCACTCGAACGCGCCGGCACGGTTGCCGCTGCCGCATTCGACTTCCCTGCCGGAGACCTTCGCGTGACGCTCCTCCTTGGGAGGGAAGACGGTGCTGCGGGTCGCCCATGAACCGGTCGCGGAACGCTCCAGGAAGGCGATGGTACCGAGCCCCTCGTCACCCGGCATGCCGACTACGGCGCTGGTGCCGGCAACGGCGAAGGAGGTGCCGAACTGGGCACCGCGACCGTTGACCGACTCGACGGCAAGCTTGCTCATTCCGCCGGGAACGCCGGAGGCATCGAGAGCGACCTTGTAGATCCGGCCCGAACCATCGGCCATCGGAGCGCCGATCCAGAGTTCGTCGCCGACCATTTCGATCGCAGTGCCGAATCCGGCTGCGGCCGGAAAATCGAACGGGGTCAGGAAACCCTGCTCGGACCAGGCACCACTCGGAGTGCGCTGGAAGGTGGCGACGAAGCCGACTGCGCCACCCATCATGCCGCGTCGCGCGCCCTGACCCTGAGCTCCAGCAGCAGCGGGCTGCTCGGCAGTGAAGGCAACGAACCGGGCTGCAGGGGCGCCCACGATCAGCCGGTCGCCCTTGAGCAGCAGCGCTCCGCCGAACTGTGCGACATCGGGCGAACGACGCGAAACCACCGCCGCGCCGGCCGACTCCCAGGCACCGGCAGTGCTGCGCTCGAAGATGTGCACTGCACCCTTGCCACCCTCACCGGTGGCACCGATCGCAAGGCGGTTGCCGTCCAACGACAGCGCGGAACCGAAGGCATCGGTGGCACCGCCCTCGGCCGGAGCAAGACGGGATGCCGTGCCCCAGCTCCCGTTGGAGCCGCGACGGAAGACATGCACGGCACCACCGGCCTCACCGGGGGCACCGACGAAGGCCTGGTCACCGGCCAGAATCAGCGAGGCGCCGAACCGGGCGCCGGCAGTCGACGGGCCAGTCAGCGTACCCGCGGCAGTCCAGGTGCCGCTGGCGTTGCGGGTGTAGACGTGAACCGTGCCGGTCGGCTGGGGAGCAGCCGCAGCACCCTGGCCCTGGCCGCCACCACCGCCGCCACGACCACCGAAGCCACCAGCGGCGACGGTCTGGCCGATCAGCAGGGTATTGCCGTCAGCGGCGAGTGCCGCGCCGAAACCGGCGCTGGAAGCGTCTCCTGCCGGCTGGAGAATGGCCGACTGCTGCCAGCTTCCGCCTGACCGCCGGTAGATCCATACCTTGCCGGCCGCGGCCGGTCCCTGTCCCGGCTCGCCGACGAAAGCGTATTCACCGGAGATCACCACCACCCGCCCGAAGGCAGCTTCGATCGACTCGATCGATGCGCCCACGCTGACCGGAGCGGCGGAAACGGCACCCGACCCCGTCAGGAGGGCTGCGCCGGCCATCAGACCTGCGACGCGACTCGCTCGTACCACGACCACCTCTTGCGTTGTTGTTGCTGTGAATCCTGCGGACAGACAATGCGGCGGCCACGGCTGCAGCCACCCCTTCCTGAAAATACGCCCGGTCCGGCCGAAAGGTTACGGCCGGGCCAGGAAGAGCCAGAGCCCACCACCGTCACCACCGGTGATCAGCGTCAGTTTTCCGGAGCCGAAGAGGTCGCCGAGGGTCGGCGCCAGGTTGGCGTCAGCCTTCAGCTCGAAGCCGGAATCCCGCTCGAACCGGACATCCGCCCCGGTTCCAGTACGGCGCCAGAGTTCCAGCAGGCCGGTATCAGCGCCGATCAGGAGATCGTGGCGGCCACTGCCGTCCAGGTCGATCAGCAGCGGGTGGCTCCGCCGCCCGACATCAATCTCCTGGAAGTTGTCGCTAACCAGCGTGAAGCGAGGTTCAGTCGGGGTACCGTCGTTCCGGTAATAGTTGAGCTGCCCCGAGGCTTCACCAATCATCATGTCGAGGTCGCCATCACCATCGAGGTCGGCGAAGGTCGGAGTGGTATTGCTGCCACGGGTGATCGTGACCAGCGCCGAATCGGCCAGCTCCCACTTCGGAACCTGCCTGGTACCGACATTCTTCCAGCGCTGGATCTGATCGGTCCAGGTGCCGACGATCAGCTCCGGCAGTCCATCGCCGTCGAGGTCGGCCATCGTAGGCGCCATGTGGAAGGTGCCCAGGATGCCGATGGAGCCGCGGTCGCGGAACACAGGTGCGGTGGCGGAGCCGATGTTCTCGAACAGGGTGATCGTTGCGGAGGAGGCCTCACCCGGATCGCTCCGGTTCCCCACCAGTAGATCGAGGTCCCCGTCGCCGTCGTAGTCGGTCAGCAGCGGCATGGTCTCACTGCCGACGTCGATCATCGATACCAGCCGGGAGGTGACCTGCTCCCACTTTCCCGGTTCCTGCTGCCTGAGCAGGTAGAGGTTCTCGCTCAGCGAGAGAGTCGGCTGGAAGGCGCCGCCGATCACCCCGACGACCATATCGGGAAGACCGTCGTTGTCGATGTCGCCGATGGTGGGGGCATTGTAACCGGTGGTGCGGAAGTTCATGTCCACCGGGAAATTGACCAGCCGCTGCTCGAACTGAGGGTTCTCGCATCTGGTCGAATGATTCTCGATCAGCAGCAGTCCGGCCTCGAAGAAGTCGCCCCAGATCAGATCGAGGTCGCCGTCACCATCGACATCGCCGAAGGCCATCGTGTTGGCACCGTGCAGTGACGGGCGGGGAACGGTGGGATCATCACCGACGACTTCGATGCCTTCCCAGCGATGCTCCACCAGCGCGAAGACCGGAAGTCCGTCCGGTGCCCTGCGCACCATCTCGTACCGGTCGATGATGCCCTCGACCTTGCCGATGAACATGTCCAGTCGGCCATTGCAGTCGATGTCGACGATGTTCAGGATGTTCTGGCGGTCAGCGTAGATGGGAACACCGGCGCCATCGCGCAGGGTATCGGCCCAGAGCTGGAACCGGGCCTCGGTCTTCGTGCCGACGTTCTTCCAGGCGCGGATGTGGGAGAAGCGCGCCTCACCGACCAGATCCACCAGTCCATCGCCATCGAGGTCGACGAAGCGGTACCATTCGCCGACGTCGAGGTCCTGGTAGCGATCGGTCTGCCAGATCCATTCACCGTCGCGCTCCTTGAACAGCATGACCTCGCCGGAACGTTCCTGGACGAAGAGGTCCAGCTTGCCGTCGCCGTCGATGTCGACCAGTTGCGGGCGCGGCACATTGAATCCGCCGAGCCATGGTGCCGCCATCTGGCGGCCATCGCGGTCCTGCACCGGGATCCCGGTGATCGAGCGGATGAAGACCGGGCCGCCGCCGGTGGCCTGTGCCACGGCGCATGATGGTGCGGCCGCCGCTACGAGCAGAACCAGACGGGCGAAGGATGTCAGCCGCTTCATCGAGCGCCGGCCGCTCCGATTCCGGTCGGTTCCTTGCCGAGCATCAGCGTCTTTACGGTCTTTCCCGAAGCTATGTCGATCACGGCAAGCCAGCCATCGGTGGCGGAGTGCCCAGCCATGTCGTGCATGTCATGGCCGCTCATCCCCTCGGCGCCGGCACCGGTGTTCCGGTTGTTCACGAACAGGAAGCGCCCGTCGGCCGAGATGATCAGTCCGTCGGGCTGAGCCAGCCGCTCGGTGAAGCGGCGGGTCACGCTGCGCGACTGGAGGTCAACCTGCGCCACCGCGTTGTCACCGAGCAGGGTGACGAACACGTACCGGCCGTCCGGAGAGAAGACGGGATCCCACGGCTTCGATCCGACCGCAACCTCGGCGGCGGGTACCAGCGGCATCGATCCGTTCAGATCGTAGACGAAAAGCGTGCCGGACATCTCACCGCCGACCACCATGGTGCGACCGTCGGGCGAGACGGTGAACTGGACCAGCGAGCGCGACGTGCCGGGAATCTCGGACAGCGAAACGCGGCCGGTCGAGACATCGACCGAAGCGATCCGGTTCTCGACCAGCGACGCGGTGTGGATCCAGCGGCCGTCGCGGGTGGTGACCAGTGCATGCGGTCGCGGCACCACGATCTCCTGCTCGTCAACCAGCTCGAAGGTCGAACGCCTGATCACACCGAGCGCGCGCGGCGGATTCACCGCCGTCATCGAGCGACCGACATAGAGCGAGTCGTGACGTGGATCGAGTGTGATCAGGCCCGGCGTTTCCATCGCCACCTGCCCGACCAGCCGATTGCTGCGGTCGAACTTGAGCACCCGTCCGTCGGCAATCAGCGTGGCATACCATGCCGAGCCGTCCGGTTCGACCGCAATGTGATGCGGCTTGGCGGTGGGAGAGAAACCGAGCTTCGTGAGATCGATGACGGTATCGATTTCCTGACGCTGCTGGTCGATCACCGTGATCGAAGCACCGGCCTGGTTGACTGAATAGAGTTTCGCCCCGCCCACCCCGGCAGGTCCACCGGCGGAGTTCCCCGACTGCGCCGATGCCGCGCAGCCGGCCAGCAGGGTCAGTACTGCGAGCTGTCCGAACGTTCTCATGGCACCACCTGGGTCCGATCACGGACCATGAAGATTCCGTGCTCGATGCTGTTCACCAGAATTGCACCGTTCCTGAAGAACGGATAGTTGTTCCAGCTTCCCTGGAAGCCCGGCGAGTTGTCGTCGTCGGGCGTGACATCGAAGAAACCGACCTCGCGCGGATTGACCGGGTCGGAGATGTCGATGATCCGGAGGCCCGCCTTGTAGTTGGCCTGGTACATCCGGTTGCCCTTCACGTACAGATTGTGATCCGAGGCCTTCGTCGTGCCGAGCCACTGCCTGGCCAGCACCGGATCCTCGAGATCGGAGAAGTCGAAGATCAGCGTCCGGGTCGCCTCGGCGGCGAGCCCCCGCCCACCAGTCTCGTCCAGCTCGTCGTTCACGTAGAAGTAGCGGTGATCCTCGGTCCACCAGCCCTGATGCGTGTAGGCCACATCGGGGTAGCTGAGGCGCGAGACGACCTTCATGTCGCTCTTGTCGGTCAGGTCGGTGATGCTCAGCGCATTCTCGTTCGAGCCGACGCAGATCTCGCGACCCTGGTACTTCACGTGCGGGCCGCGATAGACCACGCAGATCGCATCGTGACTGTAGCCCGTCTTGGCCATTCCGGTCTGCGTATCGGCGAAGCAGCCGGCGAAGACGGGATTGAGCGGATCCTTCATGTCCATGATGTGATAGGCGCCGCCGCACGACTCACCGCCGCCGTTCGAGCCGACGGCATAGGCGTAGCCGGTGCTGTCGTTGGCGAGAATGTCGTGGACGTTGGCCACGCCCCGGTAGATCGCATCGGGTTCGAAGGTCTGCGGCTCCTTCACATCGCGGAGGCGGTGCAGGTCGAAGATCTGCACGCCGTGCGGCCCCGAGCCGTCCTTGGTGATCAGGGCGTAGTTCCGGTAGGTCTTGATCTCGGTCCAGTTCGAAGCGTTGGCACCGGGAGTCACCAGGATCTGCCCGAGGTAGCGGGGGTTCACCGGATCGGACACGTCGACGAACGCAGTGCCATCGGTCCGTCCGATGATCGCGATGTCGGCGCCCGTCTCCTTGTCGGTCCAGCCCCAGTTGCCGCTGAGTCTGGCACCCCGGCCACCACCGATCGCTTCGATCGGCAGGAAGGAAAGGAGCGACGTGTTGCCGCATTCGTACCTGCCGGCCCTGCCACTGCTGCCGCACTCGACCTCGCCACCGGTGATCGACGCCAGCTTCTCCACCGCCGAGGCCAGTCCGTCGAACTGCCACCGTCCGGCTTCACCCCGTTGATAGAATGCCACGGCACCGGCACCGCTGGCGTCCAGAGGCATGCCCACTGCCGCGTAGTTCCCGGCAACGGCGACTGCGGTGCCGAAACCGGAAGCGGCCGCCGCCGAGTCGCTGCCGAACGGCACCGGCTGACCACCGGCTGCGAGGTGGTAGACCCTGCCGGTCCTGGAGTCGCCACTGGCGCCGATCCAGAGTTCCCGATCGCCAGCGGCCAGCGCCGCGCCAAAACGGGCTCCGGCACCTGCACCCTCCGCGGCGCCGAAGGTCCGGGAGGCTCCCCAGCCGGTGCTGGTCCTGGTGAATTCGATCACCGTTCCGGCAAAACCGCCGGCATTCGGTCCGCCACCGTAGACCCGGTCACCCATGATCGCCACGGCGTTGCCTACACCGCTGTTGACCGAAGCGCCGGCCTCGGCGGCGGAGAGAATCGCTTCCTGGCGATACTCGCCATTCGAGTCGCGTCGGAAGAGGTAGACCGCTCCCCGCTGACCATCACGCGCCGGGGCACCGACGGCCAGGAGGTCGCCGGAAGCGGCGAGTGCCATACCGAAGCGCTCGTTGTTGACCGGCTGATCGGGGGCGATGGTTCCCGCAGCGACCCATTCACTGCCGCTGCGGCGGTAGATGTGAACCCTGCCACCGGGGCGGCTGCCGGGAGCCCCCACGAACGCCAGATCACCCGCCACCGCGATCGAGGTTCCCAGCTGCCCGCGACTCACCTCTCCGTTCAGCACCTGACCGGCCTCCCAGCCACCGCCGCTGCGCCGGTAGATCACGAGGGCGCCGTTGGTGGAATCGCCGGCAAGCTGCGCTCCGGCGAGCAGGAAATCACCGGCGAGCGCCAGAGACTGGCCCAGCCTGGCACCGGTGGAAAGCCCGGCCGGGATGGCCAGCGTCCCCTGGCTGCTCCAGCCACCGGGGCCCCGCTGGAAATGGTGGATCTTCCCGGCGCCACCGGTGGGTTCACCGATCAGGGCGATGCCGTCACCGACCACCATCGCGTTGCCGAAGGCAGCCCGCAGGGCCGCGCCATCGGCCGGATCGGTACCGTTGACAGGTTGAGCAATGACAACCGCCGCAATCGCAGCAGCGAAAAGAACGCGCATCAGCAGGCCTCCATGAAAATCCGACATCATCTGCTCCGGGAAGCTAAACCCGGCCCCGGCACCTTTCACCTACGTCAGCAGGCACTGGCTGTTTCACCGGAAGGCGCCTCCTGCCGATACATGGATGGCATCGATCACCGACCACGCCTCCGGAGAGGCCGCATGTACATGTACCACGATCGGACCAGCTCGGTCACCGCAACGCCGCCTCCCTGTACTCTGCTGCTGGGCAGTGGAGTTGCCACCGACCAGGAAATTCTCACCACACTGTCGAGTCTCGGACACGAGACGCTGGCGGCAGCCGATACGACGGAAGCCGGCGACCTGATACAGCGGCGGCGGGTCCACTGCATTCTGATCGAAGCCGCGGACGCGCCGGATGCGGTAACGGGACTGATCTCGTCGATCGCCGACCACGACAGAATCGTCGTCGTTGCCGTGGTCCCGGCGTCGAGTAGCCCCGATCGGATCACCGCCTTCTTCCGGGCCGGGGCAGCGGACTGCTGGTCCCTCACCGACGGACCCGATGCGCTCCGGTCGGTCCTGGAACGGGCGCTTCGTCATCGGGACGAGCAGATATCCGCCTCCGAGACACATCAGTGGCTGCAGCGTGAAGTGGTGCAGCGGAGCATGGAACTCGACCGCGAGCGCGAGCGGCTCGAACGGCTTTCGGTTGCAACTCTCGAAGCACTGGTCAACGCGCTGGAGGCGAAGGATCCCTATCTCCGCGGTCACTCGGCCAGGATCGCCGACCTCGCGGCGGCAATTGCCGCGGAGATGCGGCTTTCCGACAACCAGGTCGAGATGATCAGAGTAGCCGGCAGACTGCACGACATCGGCAAGATCGGGATCCGCGAATCGATCATGGCCAAGCAGGGGCCGCTCAGCGATGAGGAATACGCCGAGGTCAGGGCTCACGCTGACATCGGGTCACAGATTCTTGCTCCGCTCGACCACCTGCATGATGTGATCGCCTGTGTCCGTTCCCACCATGAGCGTTTCGATGGTACCGGCTATCCCGACGGGCTGACCGGCAGCAGCATTCCGATCGGTGCCCGGATCATCGGCGCGGCCGAAGTGTACGATGCACTGACCACCGCGCGGCCGTACCAGGAGCGGATGGAGCCGGCCGTGGCCGTGTCGCGGATGCAGGACCTGGTCGGAACAGTGCTCGATCCCAGAGTGCATGAAGCGCTGGTCGAAGTAGTCACCCGTCGCAAGGCACTGGTCTTCATCGACGAAGGGTGAGCGGCTGGGGTCAGGCTCCCCTAGACTGCTCCCATGGCCCGCAGCCGCTCGACTCTCCGTTCGAGCGGCGGGTGGGAAGCCAGCAGATCACCACCCAATCCCTTCATGCGCTGGAAGCGTCGATCCGCCGGATCGACGATGCAGAGGTGCGCGGCACCGCTGTTCACGGCGCGGGTCGGTCCACGCACGCCATCGATCGTCTCCAGCGCACGGATCAGTGCACCGGGATTGCGGGTGAGCTGTGCGGCGGTGGCATCCGCCAGGAACTCGCGCCTGCGCGAAAGGGCCATGGCCATCATCCGCGAGACCAGTGGCGCCACGATCAGGGTGATCAGCCAGATGATCAGCAGCGGTGGCCCGAGCGGGTTTCTGCCGCTGCTTCGCGATGACAGGCCCCTGCCCCCTCGCTGGCCATGCCAGAGCAGCCGACCGAGTCCGTCGGACATCAGTGCGATCGCGCCGACTGTGGCAGCCACCAGCGTCATCAGACGGGTGTCATGGCGGAGGACGTGAGCCATCTCGTGGGCGACTACGGCTTGCAGTTCATCGCGGTCGAGCCGTTCGAGCAATCCCTCGGTGACCGCGATCGAGGCGCGGTTCGGAGCAATTCCGGTTGCGAAGGCATTGGGATCCTGATCGGGTACGATCCAGATCTTCGGCATCGGGAGTCCCGAGGCAATCGCCATCTCTTCGGTGACATTGACCAGCCGCTGCTGCTCCGGAGTTACCGGATTGATCAGTTCCATCGCCCGGGTCGACCACAGCACCTGGCGATCTCCCCAGCGCCAGGCCGACCAGGCCATTCCGGCGGAGACCAGGGTGATGGTGATCCCCACCACCGGTATCCGGTGCCGGTAGCCAGGACTCCCTTCCAGCATCATGGCGATCGCGATGTCGCCACCGAAGCCGACCCAGGCAAAGAAGAAGACGAAGCCGATCAGCAGCCAGCTCGACTTGCGCCGATTTTCCTCCTGCTGCGAGAAGAGGTCGTTGCCGACGGCCATTCCCGTGCTGCTCAGTTCCCGCCCAGGTCGACCCGCGGCACTGCCCGCTCGGCCGGATCCTCGATCTCCCACAGCTCGACCGGTGCGGCACCCGCGAATCCGGCCACCAGGTTGGTCGGCACCTGGCGCTGGATCACGTTGTAGGTGGTGGCGGTGTCGTTGTAGTGCTGGCGGGAGAAGGCGATCCGGTTCTCGGTCGAAGCGAGTTCCTCCTGCAGTGCGGCGACGTTGGCGAGTGCCTTGATGTCGGGGTAGGCCTCGCTCAGCGCGAACAGGCGACCCAGCGCCTGGGTGAGCTCACCCTCGGCGCGCGCCACTGCTGCCACTCCACCGCCCTGGACCTGCACTGCCCGGTTGCGAGCGGAGATCACGTCGTCCAGCGTGCCGCGCTCGTGGGCCATCGCGCCCTTCACGGTATCGACCAGGTTCGGAATCAGGTCATGACGGCGCTTGAGCTGCACATCGATCTGCTTCCACGCGTTGGTTACCTGCCCGCGCAGCGCGATCAGCCGATTGTAGGCGCCGACACCCCAGACAATCGCCACTGCCACGACTGCGATCACGATCAGACTGGTCATTCCGGATTCTCCGTTGCGGTGCCGACCTCTCGGGCCAGCGTTGCGATCAGTGCCTCGATCCTGGCCGGTTCGGCTGCGATCGGGTGCGAGCTTTCAATCGACACTTCGATACCATCCGCGATCCTGAAACAGAGTCGGACGGCATGCGGCGGCATCGCCACCGGCTCCTCGACTTCCCTCGGCGCTTCGAGCCGGGTCGCCACCCAGCGTTCCAGTTGGGGAAGCCCCAACGTGCCACGACGGGCCGCGATCACGTCGAGACTGTCTCCCTCGCCCACTGCCATTCTCGCGGCCAGCAGTTCCACCAGATGCCGGTAGTCCCACCTGGCACTGGCGCCGCGACCGATCGCCGAGGCGATCACTCCCCGCGAGGCATAGTATCGGATGGTGCGGTCCGAGGTCGCTTTCCGGCCAACACCGTCCTCGTCGAGGAGGGTCGCAGCCAGGACTGCGAGGTCGGAAATCCCCCACTGACCGGGATCGACCAGCGAACGCAGGCGGGCAAGTTGATTGTCGTCGGGTCTGGTCACGCATGAAAGTGTACCGGTATTGCGGTAGATGGCGCCACGTCTGCCGGGGAACCGCCATCACCTTCACCCGATGACCAGAAACCATCATGGCTTCACGCTGCCGGAACTGCTGCTCGCACTGTCGCTGCTCCTGCTGCTGGCGGGGCTGGCCGCCGCCTCGATCGGGAGGGCGGTTGCCGCCTCGGCGATCCGCCAGAGCAGGGCGGACGGACTCGCCGCAATCCATCGCGCCCGCCAGATCGCGATCGCCCTGGGCGCGGCATCATCGCTGACGCTGGAGCCCGAAGGCTGGACCATCCGGGCGATCATCGGCTCGGGCGATTCGACTGTGATCCGGATGGCCGGACCGAGCCGTCACGGAGTGACGGTGGACGGGATGAACACTCCGCTCAGCTTCGGAGCAGCCGGCATCGCTACCGGATTCGCCAACCGGACCATTGTCTTCCGCCGATCGGGCCTCGATCAGCAGATCGTGATATCGAGACTCGGGCGGATCCGGTGACGCTCAGAGACCGTGACGCCGGATCCTGGCGAGCAGAGTGGAGCGGGCGACTCCCAGCGTCAGAGCCGCCTGACGGCGGTTGCCGCCGTGACGGGCCAGTACCGCCGCAATATGCGCCGCTTCGACATCCTCGAGCCGCTCCGAGGCCGACACCGGACCGATCACCGCATCGGCCCGGGATTCGGCGATATCGGCACCAGCGTCGATGACCCGATGCCCCGAGCGTTCGAGGTCGGCAATGAGCGGCGACAGTCGCTCCGCATCTTCCGGCGAAACCGCCAGCAGCAGCGTGAAGGAGTTCATCCCAGCAAGCTACCCGTCATCCCCGCCCCTGTCAGCAGCAGCTATGATTACCGTAACCGTTACGGAGAAGACGATGGCGTACGACCTCGGCAGTCTCAAGGCAGGCGATCAGATCCATCATCCGCTGCTGGTGCAGGACCTGGTCAGGCGGGGTGGCGACCATCCCCGCACCACCGTGATCCTCGGCAACCGGACCGGCAGGATCGAATCGGCACCGTTCTGGGCCGGCCGGGATGAAATGATCCAGGGGCTCGCCAAGGGAATGCTGGTGCAGGTGGTCGGCAATGTCACCTCATACCGGGACTCGCTGCAGCTCGAAGTCGGCTCGCTCAGGCCGCTGCCGCCAGGATCGATCCCGCTGGAGGATCTGGTACAGTCGGTGGGGCCGGTCGATCGCTACTGGAACTTTCTCGACGAAACCCGGGTGAAGATCGCAGCACCCCGCCTGCGGGCGGCAGTCGACCTGTTCTTCGCTGACGATCTCTTCCGTCAGGACTTCGAGCAGTGCCCCGGTGCTCCTGGCACCGGCCACCACGCCCTGCTCGGCGGACTGCTGCAGCACACCTGCGAGGTGATGTCGATCGGTCGGCAGATCGCCAAGATCGCGCGGGCCGATGAGGATCTGGTGCTGGCCGGCGCGATGCTGCACGACATCGGCAAGCTCAGGAGCTACACCTGGCGGGAGGGTGTCTTCGACACCACCGCAGCAGGCCGCCTGATGGGCCACGTAGCGATCGGCGCGCTGATGTTTCAGGAAGCGGTACGGACAGCGGCTGAACCGCAGTGGGCAGAGGAGGAGATCAGGATCCTCCTCCACTTCATACTCTCGCATCACGGCAGGCTCGAGTACGGTGCAGCAGTGCAGCCGGCAACGCTCGAGGCGGAGATCCTTCACTTCGCCGACGACGCCTCGGCGAAGACGGCATCGATCAACGATGCCTATCAGTCACGCGAACTCTTCCCCGACAACGCGACGATCTCCAGCAGAAAGGTCTGGCAGGTCGACAATCGCTGGCTGATCAAGTCGACGCCGGATTTCGGTCGTGATGTAGCGGAGGAAGGAAAAGAAGAAGCGGCCGACCAGCCGGGCTGATCGACCGCTTCACATCCCACCCGCACACGCTCGGGGCGTCACGGTCGGAACGGGCGCTACGAGTCGGAGCGGCTCGCGGACCACTCGCTCGCACTGCTCTCCGAGGCGCCGGATCGGAGAGGATGAGACGCGCGAAACGCCCCATCGAGCAACTACACCCGTAGTTTCGGCATTGTGGATGAATCCCGCAAGTTCCCGATTTTCTTCGGGTTAGGCGGCACTGTTGTGGGTTTCGTGGGGATTGCAACTGATGCTGTTTCAGCAACTTGGCGGAGTTTGTCCACCGGATGTGGAGATGTGGATTCACATCTCCACGTGGAATTCCGCCGGATTCAGTAGACCGGAGGCCGCGCTCCGCGGGGGTCGAAGGGGATCTGGAGGGTCTTCATCAGGTCTCTGGTAGCGATTTCGTGGGCCCGGATGGCTTCCCTGGCGGTAGTGCCGACCTGCTGATACTGGGCGACCGACATGCCATCCTTGAGCGCTGCCGCGTTGCACGACTGCATCGCGGTACGGAAGCGATCGAGCGAAGTGCGATAGCTCTGCACCGCCCTGTCACCCCACCTGGCGTCACTGGTGAAGAGCGTCGCCGCGAATTCGATCATCGGTGCGGTGCCGCGGGCTGCACTCTCGCAACGCTCGGCGAGTCTCCGGCCCTGCGAGCGCGCGATCGCTGCCGATCCTCCCTCACCGAGTCGCTGCAACCGTTCCACGACACCGTCCACCGCCGCGATGGTATCGCGCAGCGCGATGGCGCGATCGCGGAGCTCGACCTCGATCGGAGCGAGTGCACGCTCCGGCCAGAGCATGTCGGCGATGTCCTTCGGCAGCGACTGGGCGCGCGGCGCGTTGGCGATCTGGGGCGGAGCGGCCTGAATCTGTGCGACAGCAGCAGCGGTGCCGCCGGTCATGAGCAATGCAACTGCGATGGCGGAACGTGTGATCACGGGTCGATCCCCACTTCGATATAGCGGTAACGCGTTTCGGGGTCCTCTTCACCGAGGAAGAGAGCTCCTCCCGATGAAGCGGCGAACCAGCCAGCGAGCCAGGCACGCGAAGTATCGAGCTGCTGGACGATCGGCGGGAACCAGCGGCGGACGTGCCGCAGTTCGGGCGCGCGGCGGCCGAGCTGGGCGATCATCGCTCCTGCTCCACCTGTGCTTCGTAGGAAATGTGCCAGGGCGAGGGCCCGCGCCGGGAACGCGACGGCCCGGACTCCCGGCTCGTCGATGATCACCTCACCATCGACCTGTTCGGGGACCATCGAGGTCATCCGCGGGCCGAAGGCGATCCACCTCAGACCGTCGGGTCCCCGCCGTTCGACCACCGCCGAAGCGGTTTCGGCAGTCAGCTGGCCGGCGTGAAGGAGATCCTCGTCAGGGACCAGTCCGGTCACCCGGGTCCATTCCAGCGAGGCCAGCACCGTTTCGGTCGGACAACCCACGCAATCGTCGAAAGCCAGCAGGCGCGGGGCTTCCCCGGCACGGAGCGTGCAGTGAGCGAGGGCTTCGGCCCGGTCCGAGAACGATCGGATCGCGATTGCGGTGGGTACGGACATCCCCGGATGATAGACCCCCGTAACCCTCCCGGCTAGGGGGTGGTCCTTGCGCATCGGGCCGAAATATCGGATCGTTCAGGTTACTGGTCGCTCCAGTCCCGGCCGAAGGTCGGGTTTTCTCACCGTTCCAGGGATGGTTGGCAATGCCGAAGGGTACAGTAAAGTGGTTCAATGATGCGAAGGGCTTCGGGTTCATCGCACAGGATGGCGGCAAGGACGTCTTCGTCCATTTCTCCGCTATCGGCGGAGGCGGGTTCAAGTCACTGCAGGAAGGCGACCAGGTGGAGTTCGAAGTCGTCGACGGCCCGAAGGGGCTCCAGGCGGCGAACGTAACCAAGGCGTCCTGAGGTTGATCGAAGTGGCCGTTCCGGCATGAAGGATCTGCCCTCGCTTCGCAGCCGGGTTACTGCCGGAACGACCCTTCTCATCCTGCTGGTATTCGCGGCCACGCTGCTGGGCGTGACCGCGATGCGTTCACTGGACGTATCTGTCCAGACCGAGCTGACCGCTCTCCGGGAGAGAACCGTTCTCTCCCAGGCGGTCACCAGGCATGTCGTCGACGTGATGCAGGCCAGTGCCGCCGCATCCGATTCCACCGTCGATGACGGCCGCCGTGCCGTTGCAACAGACTCCCTTCTCGAATCGCTGCGGGACTACCGTCAGTCGCTGCTGCTCTCCGACGCCGAAGCGGCCGCGCTCGATCGCATGGAACTGCTGGTTGCGGGACTGACCGACGGCACCTCCGATTCCGCTGCAGTAGACGCACTCTTCATGGAAGTGGCGAGTCTGGCTTCGGCCCAGGACGGCGCCGCAGCGCGCCGGGCCGCCGACCTGGCATCGGCCAGCGAATCGCGGCGACGGCAGATCTGGTACCTCTTCGCAGTCGCCGTGCTGATCGGCATCGGTTCCTCGGTCGCGACCATCCGGGCTGTCGTTCTTCCGGTCGGGCGACTGGTGGATGCCACCGAGCGGGTGGGAGCCGGTGATCTCCGGCCGATCGACCTCGGTGCGATGCCACGCGAGCTGGGCCAGCTCGGTGCAGCGGTGCGCCGGATGAGCGACGGCCTCCGATCGGTGGTCGGCGCGGTCGCCGATGTCTCGACCGCGCTCACCGATCATGCGGCCCATCTCTCCTCACGCTCGGCCGACCTGACTGCTCACGCAGACCAGGTCTCCACCGCCATCAGCGCCGTGTCTGCCAGCGCCGAGCGGCAGGCAGGTGCCACCCGCGACACCGACGCGCTGCTGGGCGATCTCCGGGCCGCTGCGGCCCGTTCAGCGGCGGCCGGTCAGCGGGTGGTCTCGGTGTCCGACGCGATCCGCCGGACGGCTGCCACCCACCAGGACCAGCTCGGCGCCGCATCCAACACTCTGCTGGAGCTGCATGAAGTGGTGGGCCGGACTACCGAATCGGTCGACCGGCTGAGTGCCGCCGCCGGGGCGGTATCGGAGTTCGTGACCCTGACCGGTGAACTCGCGGCCCAGACCGAGCTGCTGTCGCTCAACGCGGCCATCGAGGCAGCCCGGGCCGGCGCATCGGGTGAAGGCTTCGCGGTGGTCGCTGCCGAGATCCGTG
>CAZSPH010000057.1:0-15665 GCA_964608715.1 uncultured Gemmatimonadaceae bacterium
ATCACACCACCGACTGTCGCACCGATCAGCAGCAACGGCAGGGTCCAGTCAGGAGCCTCCTGCTCCACCGGCCACTGACTGCTCTCGACCAGTACGGCAGTGGATGCCACCAGCGGACGCACTCCACCGGCTCCATCATCGACAGTCAGTTCCGCAATACGTTCACTCACCGCCCCGGGAAGAAACATCTCCCCCCACTGATCCAGCGGGCGGTCCACCGTCGGCCCCATTGCCGCCAGAATCCCCAGGTACATGAACGGGTCATTGCTGACCGAGCGCTGAGTGTGGAATCTCAGGGTGCCGCCAGCAGGCTTACCTCTGGTTGCTGATGAGAGCGCACCACGCAGTACCAGGTCGAGCATGTCCCGGATCCGGGTGGAACAGTTGTCGAGATAGTAGTCGTAGGTGTAGGTCCGATTCTCGGGCAGGCTGTTCTGGTACAACCTGAATGCCAGTTCCGCCTTCAGTTCCGGAGAAAGCGCCAGCTCCTGTGCCATCACACTCCTGCCGGCCGCCCGATAGGATGCGATCACCCAGTCCATCGGTGCAGCAGCCAGCCAGTACTGCGGCCTTCCCTGCACAAACCGACCGACGAAACCTGGTTCGGCAAAGTCGAAGGTACCGTAGTTGTATACCAGCTCTTCGCCGGTCTCCCGATTCCTGACACTGATCGCGTTGTGACCGAACCGTTCGTAGACGTATCGACCCGGCCCCATCGTTATCAGCGAAACCTGGAGCGGATCGGCCGTCCCCCCTGACGAGTCGACGGGGCCCTGAATGAGCCCCGCCAGCAACAGCAGCAGCCTCACAGCCTCACGTCTTTGCCGGAGGCCGCCGATTCGTAGATCGCATCGAGAATCGCCAGCGTGGTTGCCTGTTCAGCAAGCACCGGCATCGGCGAGTCACCTCGCACCACCGCGAGGAAATGGGCCCACTGGGCCCGCACTCCGAGCAGGAATGGTGCCTCGCGCGAGTGCGCACCGGCGGTGGATACGTCCTGCGCCACGCCGTGGAAGTCCTTCCAGATTGCCAGCGGCGAGATCCTCGCCGAACCGCGGGTCGACCGGATCGACATCCCGAACCGCTCGCCCGGGCCGACGAAACGCCAACTGGTGTCGATGTGGATCGCGGTCCCGTTCTCGAGCGAGATCAGCGCGGTTCCCGACTGCTCCACTCCCTTGCCCGCCTCGGGGATCACCGCCGATACCCGCTGCACCGGTGCGAAGCCGCCGAGCCACATGGCCATGTCGATCAGCGAGAGACCGAGGTCTACCATCGCGCCGCCGCCGGACTGCTCGCGACGCTGGCGCCAGCCCAGTGAGGCGCGGCCGGAGCGAGCCAGGAACCACCAGGCCCGGATCGATTCGAGATCGCCGAGTTCGCCGCTCTGGACGAAGGAGCGGATCATCTGGACATCGGGACGGTAGCGGTGGTTGGCGCCGACCATCACGACGCGATCGCGCTTCTGCTGGGCGGTGATGATCTTCTTCACACCGGTGGCGGTGAGCGAGAGCGGGCGTTCCACCAGGACGTGCAGATCGGCGGCGAGGGCGGCCTGCACATGCGATTCGTGCAGATGGTTCGGAGTACAGATCAGCAGCGCGTCGAGAGGCGCGTACTCCACCAGCTCGGCGATATCGGAGTGGACCACCGGAATCTCGTAGCGATCGGCCAGGGCCCGCGCCTTGGCCTGGTCGTTGTCGCAGATCCCGGCCACTTCGATGTCGCGGATCTTCCGCAACGCCGGGAGATGACCGACCTGCGTGATTGCTCCCGCACCGACGATTCCGAGTCGCAGCTTCTCTGCCATTTCAGATCTCCATCCGGATCAATAGAATCGGGTCAGTTCCGTCCCCGGAAAATAGCTGGCCAGAATGGCGCGATGATCCTGCCCGGCCCGGGCCCGCCCGATCGCGCCCCACTGGCACATTCCGACCCCGTGACCGAACCCCTGCCCGGAGAGGGTGACCTGCTCGATCCGGCCGGCACCTCGGGAGATTCGGACGGAAAAATTCGCGCTCCTGAGCAGGCCGCCGGCCGGTGGCGACAGGACACGACGGATTGCCGCCGCTCCCTCGACCCTGGCAGTGCCCGATGTCACTACGCCGAGGGTGGCGACTCGACCGCTTGGCCCGCGTCCGAGGACGATCAGATCGCGCAACTGGCCGGCGGCGGGAGCAGGCAATCGCTCCGCCGGCATGGTGCGGCGCAGCACCGCAACCAGTTGCGCGGCGGTCCAGGTCTCGCTCCAGCGGAATCGCGGCGACCCGGCGCACCAGGCGCTGCCATCGCCGGCCATATCGGGAAAGGCCTGCAGGTACGGCCTGCCTCCACCCGAGAAGACCGCTTCAGAGACCTCGGTGTGGCCACCGCAGGTAGAGGAGTAGAAGGCGTCGATCAGCTCGCCGTCCCAGGTGAGCACCTCACCTCTGGTGGCAGCCGCGGCGGCACGCGCCGCACCAGCATCGGGAGAATCGGCACCCGCGTACACCTGCGACGATACGTCGGCGGCAAGGTCGAAACCTTCTGCTGCAAACCTTCCCCGGTTGCGTAGAGCGTAGGTGCGCGCAGCGATGGCCTGTGCGGCGAGTGCCGCTTCCTCTCCCGGTGCGCGCCTGCCCATTTCGGCGACGACGACTCCGGCCACGTAGTCCTCCAGGCCGACCCGGTTGATCACCGCCAGGCGATTCCCTGCCGGCACCACTTCGATCATACCGCGATACTCGCGCGGGCCGAACCGGACCGTCGCGTCGGGGATGCCGGATGAGACGATCAGGCGCTGACGCCTCCAGCGCCTGCTCCCGATCCTTCCCTCGATCCCGGCGCTGGCGGATCCGAGAACCAGCCGCTCGCCTGGAGCCACGAAGGCGAGTTCTCCCTCGTCGGGATCGATCAGCCGGAGACCGGTGGCACCGCTGAAGACTGCCTCTGCTGCGGCACGTTCCAGTCCGACCCGGATCTCCGGTTCTGGCGACGAAACCGGTTCGGGAACGACGATCACATCGTCGGGAGGCATGCAGGCAGCAGCACCCGCACCACCTGCCACGATCGCGACGAACTCCCGGCGGGAGATCACCGATAGTTGCCGAACTGGAGTTCGACGCCGAAGTCCTCTCCGCGGAGGAAGGCAATTACCGCCTGCAGGTCGTCGCGTGAGGGGGAGGTGACCCGCAGCTCATCACCCTGGATCGACGCCTGAACCTTCCTGAAACCGGCGTCCTTGATCGCGCGCTGGATCTTCTTCGCGGTCTCCTGCGGGATCCCTTGTGTGAGCGAGATGGTGCGCCGCACCGACATGCCGGTAGCCGCGACCGGATCACCGACCGTGAGGTTCTTCACAGGTACGGCACGCTTGATCAGGCGGCCACGGACCACCTCCACCAGCGCGTCCATCTTGAACTCGTCGTCGGCGTGCAGCGCGATCGTACCGGTAGCGCGGTCGAGTTCGATGGTGCAGTTCGTCCCCTTGAAATCGTAGCGGGAGCCGATCTCCTTGATCGCCTGGTTGACCGCGTTGTCGACTTCCTGCAGGTCGACTCCGGTCGATATGTCGAATGAAGAGTTGGTTGCCATGTGGGGAGAGTATCGGCGGAACGCCGGGAGGGCAACATCGGCCAACGCTGCCGGCACTTGCCAGCGCCTGCCCCGCTGGTTAACGTATTTGGATCGGCGGTCGATTTAAGGCCAATTGCACCCGCCGGGCCCCCGGGCCGAACCAAAGTGCTAAAGCGCCGCGAGGACGCCACGACGCCTCCGGCCAACGATACTGGCCGGGGGCGTTTCTGCGTCCCCGGCCCTTTGGGGGAGCGATGTCGGCAGCGGTCGAAGGTATCCAGGTTCTCAAATTCGGCGGCGACGCCGTTGCCACCGGCGAACTGATCACCCGAGTGGCAGAAGCGATCGCCACGCGCTGTGCCACCGGCCCCGTGGTGGCCGTCACCAGCGCGCGCCGCGGGATCACCGACTCGTTGCTGGCTCTGGCCAATCAGGTCTCCGCTGTCGGCGCCGCGGCGCCGCGACCGGCAGCAGCCGACCGCGCGGTTGCCGCGGGCGAGATCGTCACCGCATCGCTGGTGGCCGCTGCACTCGAACAGCGGGGAGTCCGGGCAGTGGCCCTCGACGCCCGCGAGGCGGGAATCCGTGGCCGTACCGTCGGCGATTCGGTGCGCCTGAGCGCCATCAGAACCACCCGGATCAGAAAGCTGCTGGCAGCAGGGATCACACCGGTCATCGCCGGTTTCCAGGTCTACGACGGCACCCTGATCCGGATCATCGGTCGCGGCGGCAGCGACCTCACCGCCGTCGCCCTGGCCGTGTCACTCGGCGCAACCCGATGTTCCTTCTTCAAAAGCAGTGGCCTCAAGGCAGCCGATCCATTGCGCCACCCCGACGCCCCCCATCTCGAACAGGGTGACTATCCCACCCTGAAGCGCCTGCTGCGTGACAACTCGCAGTTCCTCCACATCGACGCCGCGCGCGTAGCCGAACGCCATCACCTCGAACTCGAGTTCGTTCCCTTCCCCGCGCCGGGGCCGGTGTCTCTGATCCGGGCGGCGTGACAGAGAACGGAGAACGGCCGTTCCACCTGGCCCATGTCATCCCGACCAGAGCACCCGCGCAGCAGGTGCGTCGCGGAGGGATCCGCTTTTCTGTGCCACGTCACTGAAGTGACGGCCCCGTTGTCGAGGTAGTAGACAGATTCCTCGACTGCGCGACCCTGCGGATCGCTTCGCTCGGAATGACGACGGGATGGTGGCGTTATCCCGCTGCCTGACGGCAGCGGCCGGTGGTAGCACGTTCGCTGTTCGCCGTTCGCCGTCATCTGTTCAGCCAGTACGAGATCTTGACCAGAAATCGGTTCTCCGCCGGCTGATCGAAGAGATTGCCAAGATCTCCCCCGAAGGAACGGTCTCCCGCGATGTCGTCGGAATGGCTACGCCCGTGACTCCATACCAGGAAGAGAGTCGATCCCGGCCGGTACTCCCACCGGAATACCGCGTTGGACCGTAACTGCTGGACGTTGAATCCGCCCGGATCAACAGATGACTGGCCTGACCACGGCTGGAAGCGGTCCTCGTACCGGTCGGCACGGGAGTCGGCAAGTTCCCGCACTCTCGAGTAGCTCCCCTTCGAGATGAAGGGATTGGCGTAGAACTGGAATGATGCGGTAGGTGTCATCGTATAGTCGAGTCGCCAGGTGAGCCCGAGGGTTTCCTGGTCGAGTGCTGCGAAGGTGTAGTGCATGGTGCCATCGGGATCGGTGACGTTGCCGAACCACTGGGCGTCGTCGCGGTTGCGGCTCCAGTCGAGGCCGACAGTAGTGCTGAATTGCGAGGCCACCTTCACCCGCAGCGATGGCTCGATGCCGAGACGGTCGGACCGGCCTCCACTGGCGCTGTTGTACTGGACCCAGACTGCGGGGACCAGAACCTTCCTGTCGTCGCCCTCGATCCCCATCCACGGGGAGAACGATGGTTCGACCCGCAGAGCAGGACCACCGCGGGTGCAGTTCCTGTCACAGTAGCGGGTGCCGAGCTGCCTCGTACCACCGGCATGGACCCACCAGCGGTTGTGGAGCTGGGCATGCACGTTGGTGTTGAAGGCCCGGTCGGTAGTCAGGCCGTCGAGCGTCCAGTACTGCCACCAGTTGAGATTCCACCGCAGTTCGCGATATATGCGGGTCGGTGTGCGGTAGTTGAACGCAAACCAGTTGGTCCAGGTGTGCTGACCGGCCTGCCGCAGAAACCCGATGTCGTTCAGTTCGAATCCGGCGGAGCGGTAACCGTAGCCCGTCTCGAATCGGGTCAGCTCTCCGCCGACCTTGGCGAACCGCATCTCCATGCTGTGGCCGGCAAGCGAGGTCCGCGATGGATCGAACTCGAGGTTGCCGTCGGGACGCTGGTAGTAGTGAGCCGGTCGCCGCTGCGTCAGCGAGATTGCCTCCGCAGTACCCGCAACCCGACTGGCCATCAGTGACCCCGAGAGATCGAACCGGCCCAGACGGTGACGCGCATCGATCCCACCGGTCCAGGCACTGCGGTGGAGAAAGGGCTCGGTGCCGCCATCCAGGTCGCGGTGCACCGCAGTGACCATTGCACCGATTGCACTCCTCCCGCCGGCGAAGTCCTGCGTCGCCCGCAACACGGCATGGTTGGTCCGTGGCTCCACCGTCCTGTCGCCCGGGCCCCCGACACGGTCACTCACCGCGTCCAGCAGACCGAACGCCAGACCGCCTGTCGTCCGCCCGGCCACCTTGGCGGCACCGAGTATCCTGGTCGATGCCGGAGTCGAGGCGTCACCGAGACGGCCTGCCAGTTCTGGGGCTCTGCCGATGCGCCGGGAATAGAAGAGTTGCTCACCGGTACTGCAGTCGACGACCGCGAAGCAGTTGATCCGGTAGTCGAACAGCCCCGACCCCGATACGAAGAACGGTCGCTGCTCCCGCTGGAAAGTTTCGAATGCCGACAGATTGAGCTGGCCGGGATCGGCCTCGACCTGCCCGAAATCGGGATTGATGGTAGCATCGAGCAGGATGTTGGATGCGATCGCATGGCGGAGATCACCACCGATGGTAACCCGCTGCCGCTGATCGGTAATGCGGCCGGGAACCGGCTCCGTCTGTGCGACCGCATAGGGAATGATCTCGGAGCGCTTCGGTGCCGCAACGCCTGCCAGACCTGCAAGGTCGCCGAACTGCGAGATCAGCCCCGGGCGCGACCGTCGGATCAGTGGCCAGGTACTCTCGGCGGTGTGCCGCTCGACTCTCCGCCACAGGCCGAATCCGAACGACAGCTCGTCGGCTGGACTGAACCGGAGCTGGGAGAACGGAATCCTGAATTCGGCGCTCCATCCCAGCGAATCGACGCTGGTTGCCACGTCCCAGACCCCGTCCCAGGCGCTGTCTTCATCTCCGTCGTTGTAGACGGCGGCATCGTACCTGACGCCTACGGGATTGACGGCGAACTCAAAGCCGTTGCGTCGATCACGGTACGGATCGATCAGCACCATCATCTGATCGGAAGCCGTGATATTGTCGCGGCGGGAAAGCCGACCGAGGATGCTGTCGGGATGGGTGTCATGAGCGCGGATGAAGACGTAGAGGTACTCCGGGTCATAGGCCACCCTGAACGCGGTCCGCTGCGTGGGTTCGCCATCCTCCACCGGACGCATCTCGCGGAAGCCATCTACCGGGGAAATACGCTGCCAGATGGCGTCGTCGTCGCGCCCGTCCAGCACGGGCGGCTCAGCGGCAAGCACTGCTCGCACGGTGACCCGTTCCTGAGCGGGCATCGTTCCAACCGTTCCCGCCAGAACCAGGAAGACCAGCAGCGCCATGCGAAGGGCAAACGAACTCATGCAGTCAGTTCCTCTCATGTTGCGATCGCCCCGATGGCGATCAGCGTTCATCCGGTCGGTGACATCAGACGCGCGACACCGACCCCGGTTGCAGATGACAACTCCCTCGTGTGCTGATTTTTCAGCATATATGGATACGAGCATGCCGGGGATGGCCGGGCCACCCCCGGGGTCATTGATTCACATGCCTATCGGTCTGATTCCCAGGGGAACGGAATCGGACGCGGCCACGGCCACGGCCATGGTGTCGCCCATTCCGAAGCGAACGACGACGGTATCACCCTCAGGCTCACCGGCGACCTGGTCGCCAGGAGTGGCAGTACCAGCACGCCGGTCAGGGCAGTCAGCCAGACCACATGCCTCAGGCTGGCACTCCGCCGCTGCAGCAGCAGTGATGCGACCACCGCGATGCCGAGCACGGCGGTTGCCTTGGCAAGTAGGAGCAGCAGTGGCAGTGCCGAGTCGATGGAGAACGGCATCGTCAGCGCCCCTTCCGGCGTGCGGCCGCAATCCGGCGGCGCAGCGCCTCGATCTCACGATCGCTGAGATCGGCATCGGAAATCCGGAGCAGCGCGGTCACCGCCTGTTCGGCCGAACCGGCGAAGTAGGTCTTCACCACCTGCTCGAGTACCTCGTCGCGGGCCTTCTCGGTCGGAACGGCAGGGCTGTAGAGGTAACGGGGGCCATCCTCCACCCAGGTCACGAATCCCTTCTCTCCGAGGATTCGTAGCACCGACCGTGCTGCGGAGTAGGTGGGCGGATCGGGAAGGTCCCGGAGCACTTCGGCCACGGTCGCCTCGCCTCGCCGGTGGAGGATGTCCATCACCTGACGCTCCCGCCTGCTCAGATCATCTCCAGCCACGCTGCACCTCCCACGATGTTCCGGACCACCCCGAACGGCGGTGCTGACAATTCAGCACTGCTGATATTTCAACAGCCGTACGGTGATTGTCAAGGGGTGGTTTCAGGCAGCAATGGCCGGACCGAAGTCCCGGTTGCACCGGGACTCTCCTGCTACCTACTCCGACGGGCAGCCCTCCCGGGCGGCGGTGGCGCGCTGGCAGCGCTGACGCAGCAGATCCACCGCCTCCACCAGTTGATCCCTGGATGGAGGAGGAGGGAGCTGGGCTTCCCCGTTGCGGGAGAAGGCCTGAAGCTGGTAGGCCACGAAGCGCTGCCATGCTTCGGGCGCCATCTCGCCGGCCAGCGAAATCACTCCGGCGTTGGCCATGACAAGAATTGCCACGTCCTGCGGCACGAAGTCGGCGCGCAGGCGACCCGCTTCCTGCGCGCGACGGATCAGTTCACCGAATCCCCGGTAGCCGCGGAGGCGCTGCGCCTCGAACGCTGGAACATCGGGAAAGGACATCATCAGGACCCGGGTAAAACCGCGGTCCACGGCCTGCATCGAAGTAATGAACTCGATGACGCGGCAGAACCCCCGCCAGGGATCGGCACCGGCCAGGGCCGCGTCCACCGCGTCGGCACACGCGGCCATCCGGTCGGCGAAGGTCTCGGCGATCAGATCTTCGCGGGTGGGGAATCGCCGGAACAGCGTGGCTATTCCCACCCCCGCCCGCCGCGCGATCTCCGCCATCGGAGCATCCATTCCGAGTTCGGCAAAGACCTCACGCGCTGCCGCCAGGACCCTCTCCCGATTCTCCCTGGCGTCGGCCCTGAGCCTGGGCTCCACGATTGTCGTCACGATCTCCCCTCCCGGAATCAACCAATCGGTAACATACCCCACCCCGGGACAAACGGAAGCCCAGCTTCCACTTACAGGGATCTGGAATCCCCACTCCACTTCCAGTATATTGGCTCCTCCTGAAAGTGGAGCATCCGCTCCACTTGGGTGAGATGAGCTGCACCAACCCGGACCTGGGACCCTTCAATGGTTCATGAATTTCGCCGTTCGCATGTCGATACCCGCCACCTCATCGGGGTCGCAGTGGCGACCATGGTCATGGCCGGATGCAGTGATGCTGCTCCCCCGCCACCACCGCCGCTGCCGCCGCCGACCGAAGTCAATGTGGTGACGATCGCCACGGCTGCGGTTCCGAACATGATAGAGGTGCCGGGACGACTTCAGGCAGTCCGCGTCGCCGAGGTGCGTGCCCGGGTGGACGGCATAGTCGAACGGCGGGTCTATACCGAGGGAACCGACGTAAGGGTCGGTGAGTCGCTCTTTCAGATCGATCCCCGTCCGGTTCAGGCGCAGGTGAACTCGGCCCGCGCCAATCTTGCCCGGGCGCGCGCCAGCTCGACCAACGCGACCCAGGAAGTGTCCCGCTACGAGGGGCTGGTTGCGGACGAGGCCATCAGCAAGCTGGAATACGATGCCGCGGTCGCCCGTGCCCGGATTGCCGAAGCGGATGTCGCGCAGGCCGAGGCGCTGCTGGAGACGGCTCTCCTGAATCTCTCGTACACCAAGGTCCTGGCGCCCATCACCGGCCGCGCTGGTCGCGCCGGGGTGACTGAAGGAGCGCTGGTGAGCGGCAATGGCGGCACGCTGCTGACGCGGATCGAGCAGCTCGATCCGATCTACGTCAACTTCTCACAGTCGAGTTCGGAGATGCTGGCGATGCAGCGCGACCTGGCCGCCGGCCTGCTCGCGGCCCCATCGGGCGGGAAGCTGAGCGCGCAATTGATTCTGGGAGATGGCAGCGAGTACCCCGTATCGGGTGAGCTGGACTTCCGCGGCCAGAGCATCGATCCGACCACCGGCAGTGCCGCGCTTCGGGCGATCTTCCCGAATCGCGATCGCGTGCTGCTTCCAGGTCAGTTCGTGCGGATCCGGCTGGAAACCGGCACGCGTCCGGACGGCATCACGGTGCCACAGCGGTCGGTGATGATCTCTCCTGAGGGCGCGTCGGTCTACGTGGTGGGTACCGGTGATACCGTAACCGTGAGAACGGTCAAGGCGGGTCAGCTCCAGGGCGATCAGTGGATCATCGTCGAGGGACTGGCGGCAGGCGATCGGGTGGTGACCGACGGGCTTCAGAAGATCCGGCCCGGGGCCGTCGTGAAGGTGGTTCCGTGACCCCACGTTTCTTCATCGATCGCCCGATCTTCTCCTGGGTGATCGCGCTGACCATCCTGCTCGGTGGAATCATCTCGCTCCGGGTGCTGCCGGTCGAGCGGTACCCGGCGATCGCCCCGCCGTCACTGACGGTGAGCGCAGTCTATCCCGGTGCCGATGCATCGGTGATGGCCACCAATGTCACCCAGGTGATGGAGCAGGAACTCAACGGCGTCGAGGGACTGCTCTACATGTCGTCGACCTCCCGGTCGAACGGTACCGCCGGGATCACGGCTACGTTCGAATCCGGTGTCGACATCAACACCGCACTGATGGAGGTGCAGAATCGCCTCCGCGCCGCCGAACCGCGTCTTCCCGAAGAGGTGCGGCGTCAGGGAATCAGGGTTGCCAAGGCCTCCCAGGGATTCCTGTTGATCGTCTCGTTCGTATCGAAATCGGGCAGCACCTCCACCACCGAGCTGGGCAACTTCGTCGACTCGCGGATCCTCGACGAGTTGCGGCGGGTGAAGGGCGTCGGCGACGTCACCAATTTCTCCTCGCCGTTCGCGATGCGGATCTGGCTCGATCCGGAGAAGCTCGCCTCATTCGGACTCTCGCCGTCAGACGCACTGGCCGCGATCCGGGAACAGAACTCCCAGGCATCGGGCGGATCACTCGGCGATCAGCCCGTGGCATTCGGTGCCGCCATCAATGCCCCGATCCTGACCCAGACCCGCTTCAGCAATCCCGAGCAGTTCGCGGCCATCATCCTCCGCGCCGGGACTGACGGCTCGGTAGTCCGCCTGTCGGATGTGGCGAGAGTGGAACTCGGGTCGATGAACTACTCCTCCACCACTTCGCTCAACGGCCAGCCATCGGCGGCGATGGCGGTACAGCTCCTGCCCGGAGCAAACGCACTGGCCGTCGCCAAGGCGGTCGAAGCGAGGCTGGCCGAGATGGAGCGGAGCTTCCCGCCGGACATCGGCTGGTCGATTCCCTTCGACAGCACGCCGTTCATCAATGCGTCGATCAAGGCAGTGGTGATGACGCTGATCGAGGCGATGATCCTCGTTTTCCTGGTGATGTTCCTGTTCCTCCAGAACTGGCGGGCAACCCTCATCCCGACGATCGTCGTACCGATCGCGCTGGCCGGAGCGTGCCTGGGTCTGCTGGCTCTCGGCTTCTCGATCAACATGCTCTCGCTCTTCGCGATGGTGATGGCGATCGGCATCCTGGTCGACGATGCGATCGTGGTGATCGAGAACGTCGAACGGATCATGGCGGAGGAACATCTCCCGCCCTACGAGGCCACCGTAAAGGCCATGAGCCAGATCACTTCGGCGATCATCGGCATCACGCTGGTGCTGGTCGCGGTCTTCGTGCCGATGGCTTTCTTCCCCGGCACCACCGGCGGCATCTACCGCCAGTTCGCGGTGACACTGGCGATCTCGATCGCGGTATCAGCGGTAATGGCGCTGACACTCACACCCGCACTCTGCGCCACCATGCTGAAGCCGCATCCCGCCGCGACCGGCGAAGCAGCGCTGAGCGGAGCGGCAGGGCGCTTTTTCGGCCGATTCAACGGCTGGTTCGATCGCACCACGATACGCTACCAGCGGCAGGTCGGCGCAATTCTCGGGCGTCCGGCCCGCTGGATGGCGGTATTCGCGGCACTGCTGGTAGTCACCGGTCTTCTCTTCGTGAGACTCCCCGGCGCGTTTCTGCCGGTCGAGGATCAGGGAGCGGTACTCACCGCAATCCAGGCTCCGCCAGGAGCCACCACCGAGCGGACCGATGTCGCCATCGAGCAGGTGGAGAACTTCTTCAGCAGCGAGAGCGGCACTGCCAGCGTCATCATGGTTCGCGGTTTCTCGTTCTTCGGCCAGGGACAGGCCCACGCCATGGCATTCGTCAGACTGACGCCATGGGAGGAGCGGCACGGCGCAGACCAGAGCGCACAGGCCATCATCGGCCGCGCCACCGGCGCGCTCACCGGTGGAGTAAAGGAGGCAATGGTATACGTCCTCGATCCTCCGGCAATCCAGGGGCTCGGCGTTGCCAGCGGTTTCACCTTCGTGCTGCAGGATCGCGCCGGCATGGGTGAACAGGCGCTGCTCGATGCCCGCAACCAGGTTCTGGGCATGGCCGGTCAGAGCCCGGTGCTCACCGGCGTGAGGCCTGACGCCGTGCCCGATTCGCCGCAGCTCCGGGTGCATGTCGACCGGATCGCCGCCCGGTCGATGGGGCTGTCCATTGCCGATATCAACTCCACGCTGGGAGTTGCTTTCAGCAGTGCCTACGCCAACGACTTCTCCCGCGAGGGCAGGATCCTGCGGGTGCTGGTCTCCGCGGATGCCCCTTACCGGATGACTCCGGAAGACATCCTCGCCCTGCGGGTCCGCAACAGCGGTGGAGAGATGGTACCGTTCAGTGCCTTTACCACGGTGGAATGGACTGCCGGTTCACCCCAACTGAATCGCTACAACGGCTATCCCTCACAGACTATTTCCGGAATGGCCGCTCCGGGGCGTTCCACCGGCGAGGCAATGGCCGCGATGCAGCGGATCGCGTCCCAGCTCCCGGCAGGCTTCGATTTCGAGTGGACCGGAGTTTCATACGAGGAACAGCAGGCCAGCGGTCAGGTCGGCCTGCTGCTGGGTCTCTCGCTGGTGGTGGTGTTCCTACTGCTCGCGGCATTGTACGAGAGCTGGACCATCCCCGTGTCGGTGCTGCTGGTGGTTCCACTCGGCATGCTGGGGTCGGTCCTGTTCTCGATGATGCGAGGGCTTTCCGCCGACGTCTATTTCAACGTCGGCTTGATCACCATCATCGGTCTGGCGGCGAAGAACGCGATCCTGATCGTGGAATTCGCGATGGCCGAGGAGCGCGCAGGCAAGGACACGTTCACTGCCACGATGGATGCGGTGAAACTGAGGCTGCGCCCGATCATCATGACGTCACTGGCGTTCATCCTGGGCATGGTACCGCTGATCCGTGCAACCGGAGCAGGTGCCGCGTCGCGGATCGCGGTCGGTACCGGTGTTGCCGGCGGCATGGTGGCAGCCACGATCCTTGGCATCTTCCTGATTCCACTATTCTATCTGGTCATCCGTAAATGGGTGAGCCGGAAGCCGCTCGCGGTCACCGGCGGGCCGGAGGTTGCAGATGCATAAGCAGGCAGCAGCACTGGCCGCAGCCCTGACGCTGGTCGGAGGATGCAATTTCGCGCCGCAGCACTCCCGCCCGGAGTTCCCCGCACCGGAGCAATACTCCGGCACCGAGCCGGCAGCAGCAGCGGAAGCACCGGCACTCGCATGGCAGGAGTTCTTCATCGACCCGCAGTTGCGGCAACTGGTCGGCGTGGCCCTGGAGCGGAACCGCGACCTTGCGATTGCGGTGGCGCGGATCGAAGAGGCACGGGGCCTTTACCGGATCCAGGGCGCAGCCAGGTTGCCGAACATCAGTGCCGGCGCCGACGCTTCGCGTTCCGGCGGGGCGCCGGATACCGATCCGACCGACAGGTTCGGTGTGAATGTCGGAGTGACTTCATTTGAACTCGACTTCTGGGGACGGGTGCGCAATCTCGACGAGGCGGCGAGGTCGCGCTACCTGGCCACTGTGGAGGCACGACGCGCCTTCGAGCTTTCCCTGATCGGGCAGGTCGCTTCGACCTATCTCGCCTCACGCGAGATCGCCGAGCGGATCAGGCTGGCAGAGGCGACGGTGGAATCGCGTCGGGCTGGGCTCCGGATCGTCGAGCGTCGGCTGGCTGCCGGCGTGACCACGGCACTCGATGTGAGACAGGCTGAATCGCTGCTCACCCAGGCCGAAACCGAACTGGCGGGATTGCGGCTCTCCGCGGCGCGCAACTCCAATGCACTGACAGTTCTGGTTGGTGGAGTGATTCCGTCCGATCTCGCCGAGCCGCTTTCCCTGATAGACCAGCTCGGCATGCCGGCGCTGGCAGAGGGGCTGCCATCGGAACTGCTGACATCCAGACCCGACATTCTCGGAGCCGAGGAACAGCTCCGTGCGGCGAGAGCGGACATCGGTGCAGCCCGGGCCGCGCTCTTCCCCACGATCTCCCTCACGGGAATGTTCGGCTTCGCGTCGAATGCGCTCGAAAATCTCGTCTCCAGCGACAACCGCGCCTGGAGCGCCGGCGCCTCTGCCGGAGTGCCGATCTTCTCCGGCGGAAGAGTGCGCGGCAACCTTGCTGCGGCAAGGGCACGGGAGGAAATGGCGGTTGCGGGCTACGAACGGACCGTACAGGAGGCGTTTCGCGAAGTGGCCGATGCGCTGGCCGGGCGACGGTATCTCACCGAGCAGGTGGCCGCACAGGAGCGCAACACGGCCGCGCAGCGGCGGATATCGGAGCTGTCATCGATTCGATACCGTGAAGGAGTGATCGGCTACCTGCAGGTACTCGATGCCGAGCGGAGTCTCTTTGCAGCGGAACAGGCCCTGCTGCAACTGCGGCGGACGGAGGCGGAAAATCTGGTGCGGCTGTATCTCGCGCTCGGTGGCGGGATGGTGGGAGAACGATAGTTCCCTCCCGTCACCTGATAACATCGGAGAAGAATCTACCCGAGATAGCTCCCCAGTCCCTCGGGTTCGCCCGCAGCCCGCAGCCGCTTGAGCGCCCGGTCCTTGATCTGGCGCGCTCGCTCGCG
Organism: uncultured Gemmatimonadaceae bacterium; assembly: GCA_964608715.1. Classification (GTDB taxonomy): domain Bacteria; phylum Gemmatimonadota; class Gemmatimonadetes; order Gemmatimonadales; family GWC2-71-9; genus Palsa-1233. The sequence continues at coordinate 15,049 of CAZSPH010000057.1, forward strand.
GGTGATGCCGAGAGCGGCGCCGATCTGTTCCAGCGTGCGGGCTTCGGGGGCATCCAGGCCGTAATACATCCGGAGCACCTTGGCCTCGCGTTCCATCAATCCTGACATGTAGCGCTTGAGCGAATCGGACAGTGCCCGTTCGATGGCCTCGGATTCCGGACCGGAGGCCGTCGGATCACTGAGGCAGTCGAGCAACCGATGATGATTCCCCTCGGCCACAGGCGCATCGAGCGAGAGGTGGCTCCGGAGCAGCGCCAGTGACTGTTCCACCTCGTCGACCGGAGTGTCTGAGGCCTCGGCAAGTTCAACCGCGGTGGGCTCGCGACCGAGTTCCTGCCTCAACCGCTCCGAGATCCGCGAGAGATGATGCAGCATCAGCGCCCGGTTGGCGGGGACCCTCACCACTCTCCCCTGATCCGCCAGCGCTTCCAGGATATTCTGCCGGATCCACCAGACCGCATACGATACGAACTTGATTCCGCGTTCCGGCTCGAAGCGGGCTGCCGCCCTGATCAGACCGAGATTCCCCTCGTTGATCAGGTCGGGGAAACCGACTCCCTGGTTCCGGTAGCGCTTGGCCACCGACACCACGAACCTGAGATTGCTCTGCACCAGCA
>CAZSPH010000058.1:0-15646 GCA_964608715.1 uncultured Gemmatimonadaceae bacterium
CAAGCTCGCGACCGGGATCGAACCGGTGACCTCATCCTTACCAAGGATGTGCTCTGCCAACTGAGCTACGCGAGCGAGCGGGCGACGGGACTCGAACCCGCGACCCTCAGCTTGGAAGGCTGATGCTCTACCAACTGAGCTACACCCGCAACCTGCATCCTCCAGTGGTGGGGGTAGGATTCGAACCTACGTAGGGCGTAAACCCGGCAGATTTACAGTCTGCTGCCATTAGCCACTCGGCCACCCCACCGTACCGCTACGGACGACCCGCTTCCTCACCACTGGAGCTGACGGTGGGACTCGAACCCACGACCGCCCGCTTACAAGGCGGGTGCTCTACCAGCTGAGCTACGTCAGCGGAAAGTCCGTTTCCGCCACAGATCTGTAGGATAGCCAAATCGGAAGCGCCAGTCAATGCCCTGCCGGGTCCCTCCGGGCGACTTCGGCGCTGCCATCCCGGCTGTCTCTGACTTCCCACCCGTGGCGGGCGAGCAGGTCCCGGATCCGGTCGGATTCGCCGAAATCCCGCCGGCTCCGGGCGGCAAGCCGGTGGCGGGCCCAGGCCATCGCCCAGACCGCCGGATCCCCATCCCCCGGCACGGCTGCCGGAGCTGGCAGTTCCTCTCCGCCGAACGGCTCGACCCGCCAGCTCACCGGACCGCCCGGGAGCACCTGCAGTACCCCGGTAGCCATCCCCCATGCCCTGCTGACCCCCACCCCCGGCCGACGGCCCTCATCGAGCAGGCGGTTGATGTCCCTGCCTGCCTCGAAGAGCGCGGCCAGCGCTCGGGGGGTGTTGAGATCGTCGTTCATCGCTGCGGCGAAGTCGGCCTCGAGACGCGCCGCCACCGCGCCCATCTCCGGCGACTCGTCGTCGCCACCGGTGGTCAGCATCAGCCGGTCGGCTACTGCTCCCAGTCGCCGGGAACCCTCGCGGGCGGCATCGAGTGCCTCGTCGGTGAAGTCGAGCGGCGCCCGGTAGTGGGTGGTGGCGAGCAGCAGCCTGACGGTGCCGGCATCGACTCCCTCCTCCCGCAGATCACGGGCAGTGAGGATATTGCCGAAGCGCTTGCTCATCTTGGTTCCTGCCATGGTCAGGAACTCGCCATGCATCCAGAACCGGGCGAAGTCCTCTTCGCCGGTATGAGCGCAACTCTGGGCGATCTCGTCTTCGTGGTGGGGGAAAACCAGGTCGATCCCGCCGGCGTGAATGTCGAGCACGTCGGTTCCCAGCCGCTTTCCCACCAGATCGAGCGCCATCGCCGAGCATTCGAGATGCCACCCGGGCCGACCGCGTCCGAATGGCGCATCCCATGCCGCTCCGACCTTCTCGTCCTCGTCCCGCGCAGCCTTCCAGAGCACGAAGTCGCGGGCATCCTCCTTGGAGTACTCGTCTTCGCTGGTACGCCCACCGGCTCCAGCCCTGAGTTCCCTGGTGTCCAGGCGAGACAGCCTGCCATAGGCCGGAAAGCGACCGATCGCGAAATACACCGAACCGTCGTCACCGCGGTAGGCGATGCCCTTTTTCAGCAGCGACTCGACCAGCGCGATCATCGGCGCGACGAACTCGGTGGCGCGGGGATAGTCGTGAGCCGGCAGGATCCGGAGATAGTCGCGGTCGGCAAAGAAGGCTTCGACGAATGGAATGGTGTGCTCGACCAGCTGCTTCCCCGAGCCCAGTGCTCCCCTGATGGTCTTGTCGTCGACGTCGGTGAGGTTCATCACGTGGTAGACGCGGTAACCCGATGCCTCCAGCCACCGCCGCAGCACATCCTCGAAGAGGAAGGTGCGGAAGTTGCCGATGTGCGCGTAGTTGTACACCGTCGGGCCGCAGGTGTAGAGCGAGACATCGGGGGGGGTGAGCGGCGTGAACGGTTCGACCGTCCGGGTCATCGTGTTGTACAGCTCCAGTGTCATGCCGTGCCACTCCCCGCAATATCGTTGTCTCCGGTGCCCGCGCCGTTCACCGGTTCATGATGGCGGACGTGGATCGTCCGCTGCGGGTAGGGAATCTCTATCCCGTCGCGGTCGAATCGTACCTTCACCCGACGGAGGAACTCGCGTGCGGCAGCAGCCTGATCACCGGGATCGGTCCTGACCAGCACCCTCACCACTACCGCACTGTCGGCCAGCGACTGGACCCCGGGTACTTCGGGAATCCCGATCAACCGGGCACTCCAGAGCGGATCCTCTGCAAACCGGCGGCATTCGTCACGCAGTGCCGCAATCGCTGCATCGATGTCCGCTTCGTAGGCGACACCGATATCCAGAACCGCCCGCGACCAGCCGGTGGTCCGGTTGCTGACGGTAGTGATCTGGCTGTTGGGGATGATGTGCAGCACTCCCTCGGCATCACGCAGCATCACGACCCTGAGCGTAATCCGCTCCACAGTGCCGATGCGACCGGCCACCTCGATGGTGTCGCCCACCCAGAACTGCTTCTCCATCAGGATGAAGAAGCCGCCGATCACGTCCTTGACCAGCGACTGCGATCCGAACGAAATGGCGAGTCCGAAGACCGCTCCCGCTCCCAGCAGCGGGGCGATGTCCATGAACTGGTTGAGGGTGAGAATCACAGCCAGAACCAGCAGCACCGCCCGACCCACGCTCTGGAGCAGCTGCGCGATCGTCTCGGCCTGCTTCTCGCCGGCGCTGAGCCTGCCGTTGTCCCCGTCGTCGGCGCGGGCAACGATCCGCCGCGCAATGACCCGGATCAGTACCCAGGCCACCGCCGTCATCAGCCAGACGAGCAGCACCTGCGCGCCGACCCGTCTGACGGTGGCAGCAGGCAGATCGAAGAGATGAAGAAGCTGCTCCATCGAAGCCCAGAAGTCCGGCAGAATACCGATCATGATCGAAGCCATCGGCGGAAGTTGCCTGATGGCAGCCAGCCGGTCAACGTCGGGGTCCTACTCCTCGACTACCGAAGTGCGTCTGACCCTGAGTCCGCGGGCCAGCAGCTCCGCCAGCGCCTCCTCGGCGGTGATGTCGATCAGTGCAACCGCCAGACGGTCGGGACCCACCGGCAGAAACGCCAGCGGGTCGGTTCGATCGTTGGCGTACTGGCCCGGTATCAGGTCGATGATCAGAAAACGGAGTCCCATCGCAGCAGACTACCTGCGACGGGACGGGAGGCATGGATCCGATTACTGCAGGACGGCGCAGAAAAATGCGAGCCTGGCGTCCGTCAGCTCTCTGCCTTCCTCCGGGCAGCCTCCGCGATCGCGTCGACCAGCGGCGCCGGATCGAACCGGACCGGATCGGTGCACGGCAGCCCGGTTTCGGCAGCGGCCTTCTCGCAGGCGGCACGGGCAGAGGCTTCATCCATGTCATAGGTGTTCATTGCGATCCCGATCACCTTCGAGGGGTGTACCAGTCCCGCAATCGCCTCATAGGTCTTCACGTATTCGGCGAGCGGCGGAATCGCGAGCCAGGAGGCCTTGCGGTAGTCACCGATGTGCTCGCGACTTGCCTGATGACAGAGAATCATCGCGTCGGGGCAGGAGCCGTGAAGCAGCCCGAGGGTCACACCCGAGTAGCCGGGATGGTTGATGCTTCCCTGTCCTTCCACCAGCGCGATGTCGGCTCCCTCGGCCCCGCGCAGGGTGATCTGCTCGGCAGCGCCGCCGATGAAATCAGCCACCACGGCATCGACCCCGATCCCCCAGCCCTCGATCATGATGCCGGTCTGACCGGTCGCAACGAAGTTGGTCCGGAGGCCTCGCTCCTTGAGCTCCTTCACGAGCTGGAGCTGGGCGGTCATCTTGCCGACGTTGCAGTCGGTACCGACGGTGAGCACCCTGAGGGCAGCAGTTCCCTTGGCGAGTCCGCCCGAGATCGGCAGATCAGTGGGTGGGCGGCGGATGTCGGTGATCGTGACACCGCGCGCCCTGGCCGCGCCGGCAAGCTGCTGATCGTCGTTCAGGAAGGTGTGCAGGCCACTGACTACGTTGCAGCCGGCCTCGATCGCCTCCAGCAGCCATCCATGCCAGGCTTCGGGAAGTCTGCCACCGGCGGGAGCGATTCCGATCAGCACCGAATTCGCCCCCTTCCCCAGCGCATCAGCCATCGAGGCGACCACCGGAATGTCGCCACCGAACCCGAGTACTTCGCCAACTGTCCTGCCGGCATTGTCGCGATCGAGCACTGCCACCACCCGGTCTGGCTGGTAGCGGATCACCGAGTTCGCCGTCTTCGAGGTCATCGGCCCGAACTCGCCGTCGGCGATGATTACATGTCTCAGGTCACTCACCGCGCTCAGCTCTCCCCGGTGCCGTCGTTGCCGACCACATTACCCTGGCCGATCTGCCTGGTGTCCCGGCTGCCGGCGCCGAGGACTCCCATCTTCTGCTTGAGTTCGAGCAACTGCTGATCGGCGCTGCCGTGATACTCGAGCTGCTCGAACTCGCGGGCGAGTGAATCACCTGAGAACTCCTCCTGCAGTTCGGCAGCAGCGAGCGCTTTCCGCTCGGTGGCCTCGATCTTCTCCTGCATCCGCTCGAAGGACTCGAAGGCGCTCTTGTCACCCATGCCTGCGAGAGTATCCTGGATCCGCTGTTGCGCCTCGGCGCGACGGGCCCGTGCGATCAGGATGTTCTTCTTCCGCTTGGCCTCTTCGATCTTCTCGTTGAGCTGGCGGAGCGAATGCTTGAGCGCCTCCGTCTCCTGCTTGCTCCGCACCCACGTCTCGTGCAGAGCCTGGGCCCCCTGGAGCGCCTCGTTGTAGCGGAGCAGCGCCTGCTTGGCCAGGTCGTCTCTGCCCTCCTGCACCGCCAGCATCGCACGACGCTCCCAGTCTTCGGCCGCCTTCTTCTGGGACAGCGCGTCGGCCTCCAGCTTCTTCTCGTCGGCGATCGACTGCGCCACCTGCTGACGGGCCTTGTCGAGCTGACCGCGCATGTCGACGATCAACTGGTTGAGCATCTTCTCGGGGTTCTCGGCCCGGGAGATCAGGTCGTTCAGGTTCGAACGGACCATCGTTGCGAAACGATCGAAGAATCCCATTGCTGTCACCCCTCCCCGGCCTGAACGAGCTGTCCCCGGTGCGATGCCAGGGCCATCATCAACGAATCGATGCTTGCCTCGAATTCGGAATAGTCGAGGTGACCCAGTTCAAGAGTATCGGTGAGCACGACGTGGTCACCTTCCAGGCCATAGGACCCGTGCACCAGATCCCGGGCATTGATTTCGAGCAGCGCCCTGAAGAGCGAGGCAGCCGCCGACTGATCGGTCGGCACCTGCATCACCCGAACTCGCAGCACCAGCACCGGAGGGGCGTGATTGATCGCCAGCTCGGCCTCCTCGGGGGTGCGCAACAGCCAGAGATCGTCCGCCACCGATTCGACCGGATGACCGGTGCGATCGAGAAAGGCCTGGATATCGTCCCGCGTGATCATCGAAGCTCCTTTGACTCCCGGCACCGGCCGGCAAAGTGGACCAGCAATCTAGCAATGGCGTCGGTCACGACACCCGTTCCTCGTCCTGCTGCTGTCGGGCGGCGAGCAGTCGTTCGGTGAAATCATGCCGCTCCTCCAGTTCGGCCAGCCGGACTCGCAGGTCGTCCAGTTCGGCGTACACCTCCTCGGAGAGAGCGGGGTCCGCCTCGGGCTGCACCTTTCCCGACATCCGGTCGGCAAAGGCCCTGGCCACCGGCGACCTGACAGTGAATCCGACGATGCCCGACGCGATGGCCCATACCGGTATCGCCATCGGGCCGAGGGTCGCCGATGCGGCGGCCAGCGCGCCGAAGAGCCCCATGCCGGCGAGACCGATCCCGATGAACGCGCTGGAAATCCACTCGTCCTTTTCCCTGGCCATTATCCCTCCCGCCCGGATGGATTGCCGGCGGGTCGCTGTGACGCCACCAGCCGTTCGACGAAGCCGACGCGCTCCTCCAGTTCTTCGACCGAGCGCGGAGACGGTGCAAGCTGGGAGAGAATGCTGACGTGAAGCATTCTACCCCTCCCCGCCAACAGGGTCGATCGAATCCGCTGACCGCTGGGCCAGCATCCGCTCGGCGAAATCCAACCGTTCTTCGACTTCCAGCAGACGGCCGCGCAGATCGTCCAGTTCGGCGTAGGTGTGATCGGCGACGGCCTGGAGTTCGCCACGCGATTCGCTGTCCCCTTCGCCGCCAATCCTCGCGGCGATTGCCCTGCCCACCGGACCTCGGAGCGTCACTGCGGTAGCGGCAAGCCCAGCCATCCAGACCGGAAGCGACGCCGGACCCAGCATCGCCGTGGCGGCCACCATACCACTGAACAGCGCCACGACCGAAATGCCTACGAAGACCGCGGCTGCACCACCCCCAGCTCGACCGGGCATCATCGTACTTCCTCCCGGCTGGTGGTGGCCGCGCTGAGCATCCGTTCAGTGAACTCCAGTCGATCCTCCAGCTCCGCCATCCGCTGGGACTCCAGCCCCAGCTCGGCAAGACGATCCTCCATCTCGATCAGTCGAGCCATCAGCGCTGTGTCGTTGCCGGCATCGCCCTCGAGCATCCGGGCGAGCGCCTTGCCTACCGGTCCACGCCAGAGCCATCCCATCAGGCCGGCGATCGCTCCAACGCCAAGGAGGGCGTACTCGAAACCATCGTTCCCCCCTTGGATGACCACGATCATCGCTCCGAAGACCGATATCCCGACCATCGCGAGGGTAACGAAACCAGCAATGACCCGGTGCCTCCCTGCGTTCATCGTTCCCCCATCTCCCATGGTTCACCCGCCAGGCGTCTATGAAGGACTCTACGGAGCGGGGGCGAACAATGTTTCACCCCGGAACGACTACTTCTTCCGAGGCTTGAGCTGCACCAGCCGTTCCCGGGCCAGCTTGCGCCCGGTCGGGGTAGCCGCCAATCCGCCCCCTGCGGTTTCCCGATAGCGGACGTCCATCTCGCGACCGATCTTCCCCATGGTGTCGATGACCTCGTCGACCGGGATCGGGAACTCGACTCCTGCCAGTGCCATCTCGATTCCGGCCAGCGCCATCGCGGCGCCGGTAGCATTCCGGTACACACAGGGGACCTCGACCAGTCCACCGAGGGGATCACATATGAGGCCGAGAGTCCCCTGCATCGTCACCGCCACGGCGTGCATTGCCTGGCGGGGAGTGCCGCCGAGCAGTTCGACACCGGCAGCAGCAGCCATTCCGGCGGCGGCTCCGGTTTCGGCCTGACATCCTCCTTCGGCGCCGCTGAGCGAGGCCCTCACTGCGACCACGGCACCCACCAGGCCGGCGGTTGCCAGCGCCTGCACCAGATCGTCGTCGGTCACATCGAGATGGGCAGCGAGGCCCAGGAGAGTGCCGGGAAGGACACCGGCTCCACCGGCAGTGGGCGCTGCGACGATAACGCCCATCGCCGCGTTTACCTCCTGCACCGCGAGTGCTGCGGCGATCGCATCCGCCAGCACCGTTCCGGCCATCGGACCGCTGCCGTTCTTCACCTTGAAGGCATCACCACCCACCAGTCCCGAGACCGACCGGATGTCGCCTTCGAGGCCGCGGGCAACCGCGCCACGCATCACGTCGAGCGCACGGCGCAGCCCGGCTTCCACCTCTTCCCGGGTCCGGATCCCTTCGGTGGCCTCGGCACGGATTCCCAGCTCACCCAGAGTCAGGCCTTCACGTTCGGCGGCTTCCACCGCCTCGAGCAGATTGTCGTACATCACGCCACTCTTTCCACGACCCTGAGAGTCGCTACCGCTGGAAGCGCACCGATCCGCGCCACGGCTGCTTCGTTCGGCGGGGAATCGAGTTCGTAGATGTGGATCGCGTCGCCACCTTTCTGTCGGCGCGACACCCGCATCGTGGCGAGGTTGACACTCTCCCCGGATAGCGCTCCCGCGACCGCCGCAACGATCCCCGGTTCATCGTGTGCCACCACGACCAGGGTGGTATAGGCGCCGGTGATCTCGACCGGGAAACCGTCGATAGCCGTGACCATGATCCGCCCAGCCCCGAGCGACGAGCCAGTGAGGACGGCAGTGTTGCCGTTCCTGGTAACCGTGATCCTGGTCGAATTGGGATGGTGCTCGCCACGGAGCGTGGTGTTCGAGAAGGTGATATCGAGCCCCTGCTGGAGGGCGGTTTCGAGAGAACCGCGGAGCCGCTCATCGTCCGGGGCGTAGCCGAGCAGCCCGCCGGCAATCGCACGATCGGTCCCGTGGCCGACGCCGGTACGGGCAAAGGAGCCGTGCAGTTCGACCTTGGCGCGCTCGGGGGTTCCACCAACCAGCGCCCGCGCAATCAGGCCGAGTCGGCATGCTCCGGCAGTGTGAGAAGATGACGGGCCGACCATGACCGGACCGATGATGTCGAGAAGAGAAACCACCGCTGCCTCCGAAAAGGAGTATGGTGAAATCTATCCCGGCAGGCGCGGCGATGAGCCGGTGCCGAACACTTCCCTTGACCTGGTGTGCGCCTGGACCGCTTCCAGCAGGTTCCCCAGTTCCTGCTGAACCTTGCCGATGGCCCACTTGAGCGATACGCGGAAGATTCCCGCCATCCCGCCCGCAAAGAAAAGAAAGATCCCGGCGGCGGCGGGGATCGCCATCAACCCCATGCCGGCTCCGAGGGCCAGCGCCAGCCCTCCGCCGATCGAGCCCAGTCCTCCGAGCCCGGCGCCGAGCCCCAGACCGATCCTGGCATTCTTACCCAGTCCGCCGCGGAGATCTACCGTGACGGTGACCTCGCACCGGTTGCGCTGACCGGCTACCGGATGCAGCGACACTCGCAGCCGGTCGGAATCGATGGCCGACATGTAGTAGCGCAGGCCGGCGGATACGTTGCCGGTCAACCACTCGGCACTGCTCGGAGGCCGGGCGGCGAAGGTCAGCACGCCGCCATCGAGGGGGTGCCCACCGACGGTATCGACGAAGGTCAGCGCGAACGGTGCTGCCGGGAAGACCTGACCGATCGCCTCCAGAGTCACCGCGGCTGAAGCATCGACGGTCCGGGAGACCCGCAGCGACTGCGGCGAGTTTCCGGTGACCAGCCGGTGCCACCGATTGCCGTCGACTTCATGACTGGCCGGCAGATGCGATTCATCGTCGGGAAGCTCGGCAAGTGCAAGCTGCACGAACTCCTCGCCGATTCCGGCCTCGACTGCCGCCGCTTCTACATCTCCCAGGCGGTAGCCTGAAGTCGGCTGCGCCGGCTGGATGCCGGTGGCAAACTCCTCGGCGCGACTGGTCCGTTCTCTCACCTGCCGCGCGGCATCAGCCTGGAGCTGTGCCGCCCGCAGCCAGACCGCGCGCGCCGTATCCTCGTCGAGGACTCGCTCAGGGGGAAGATGCCCGCCACTCTCGGACAACTGCATTGCCTCGATCAGCGCCTCCGCCAGCTCTTCGCCGCTGGGATAGCGCTCGCCGGCAAGCTTGCGAAGACAGCGGTCCACTACCTGCGCCAGACGCTCGGGAACTCCCGGAGCCACGTCGAGCAGTGACGGTGGCAGCGCAGTGGCCTGCTTCAGAAGCACGGCTGAGGCCTGCGGGGCATCGAACGGCAGTCGCCCCGACAGCAACTGGAACGCGACGATGCCGAGCGAGTAGAGGTCGCTGCGACCATCCACCCGTTCGCCCGCCACCTGCTCAGGGCTCATGTAGTGGACCGAGCCAAGAACCGTCCCCTCGGCGGTCAGGTGCGAGCTGCTGCCGTCGCGGGCGATGCCGAAGTCGGTGACGATCACCCGCTGCGTTCCGCGCTCGATCATCACGTTCTCGGGCTTGATGTCCCGATGTACCACACCGCGTGCATGGGCATAGGCCAGCGCCCAGCAGATCTCGCGGAGAATCCGCACTGCATCGGCTGGAGGCAGCGGACCGCGCGATGCGACCCGTTCTGCCAGCGTCTCTCCGTCGACGTAGCCCATGGCGAAAAAGGCCATATCGCCGACGGTGTCAGCCCGGAAGATCGGCACGATGTTGGGATGGGAGAGCTGGGCCGCGGTCCGGGCCTCACGGATGAAGCGTTCCCTGGCCTCTTCCCTCGAATGCAGCCCCGGTGGCAGCACCTTGATTGCCACCAGGCGGTCGAGCGAAAGTTCGCGCGCCAGGAACACCACTCCGTTGCCGCCTCGCCCGAGTTCGCGCTCGACCGTGTAGCTCCCCGCCAGAAGCTGTCGTGCCGAATCGAGAGTGACCGATGCCGCCATCGCTATACTCGACCGAGGAATCGCCCGGTGTGACTTTCCGGAGTTGCTGCGACCTGCTCCGGAGTGCCGGTCGCCACCAGTCCGCCACCGCGGGTTCCACCTTCGGGACCAAGATCGACTATCCAGTCGGCGGTGCGGATCACATCGAGATTGTGCTCGATCACCAGCACGCTGTTCCCCTTGTCGACCAGCCGGTGCAGCACCTGCAGGAGCAGACGCACATCCTCGAAATGGAGGCCGGTGGTCGGCTCATCGAGAATGTACAGAGTCCTGCCGGTATCCCGGCGCGCCAGTTCGGTGGCGAGCTTCACCCGCTGGGCCTCGCCTCCGGAAAGAGTGGTGGCGGCCTGACCGAGATGGAGATAGCCGAGGCCCACGTCGTTGAGGAGTTCGAGGCGATCGGCGATCCGCCGCTGAGCGGAGAAGAAGTCCAGAGCGTCCGAGACTGTCATCTCGAGGACGTCGGCAATGCTCTTCCCCTTGTAGCGCACTTCCAGTGTTTCGCGGTTGTAGCGCTTCCCCTTGCAGACCTCGCAGGCGACGTAGACGTCCGGGAGAAAGTGCATCTCGATCTTGACCAGACCGTCTCCCTGACAGGACTCGCAGCGGCCGCCCTTCACGTTGAACGAGAAGCGGCCGGGGCCATAGCCGCGCAGCTTCGCCTCGGGGAGCTGGGTGAAGAGTTCGCGGATGGGAGTGAACAGTCCCGAATAGGTCGCCGGGTTGGAGCGCGGCGTCCGTCCGATCGGCGACTGGTCGATCTCGATCACCTTGTCGATCAGGTCGAGCCCGTCGATCCGTTCATGCGCACCGGGAATCACCTTGGTGCGATAGAGGTGACGGGCCAGCGACCGATAGAGGATGTCGGTGACCAGGGTCGACTTGCCGGAGCCGGAAACTCCGGTCACCGCGACGAACATTCCGAGTGGGAACTCGACCGTGAGGTTGCGGAGGTTGTTTTCTCTCGCCCCCACCACCCGCAGCACCTTGGCCGGATCCACCGGCCTGCGGACAGTCGGCACCGGAATCCGCAGCTCGCCGCGGAGATATCTCGCGGTGAGCGACTCCGGATGTTCCAGCACCTCCTGCACCGTTCCGGCGGCGACCACGTTGCCGCCATTCTTCCCTGCCCCAGGCCCCAGATCGATCAGGTAGTCGGCAGCACGAATGGTGTCTTCATCGTGCTCCACTACGATCACCGTGTTGCCGAGATCGCGCAGATCGCGCAGGGTGTCCAGGAGTCGTTCATTGTCGCGCTGGTGCAGCCCGATACTCGGCTCATCGAGAATGTAGAGTACGCCGACCAGCCGCGACCCGATCTGGGTGGCGAGCCGGATCCGCTGGGTCTCGCCACCGGACAGCGATCCGGCCGAGCGACCTATGGTAAGGTATTCGAGCCCGACATCCCGCAGGAACGACAGCCGTTCGATCACTTCCTTGAGAATCGGCCCGGCGATCTCCGGATCGACCGATCCCGGCAGGCTCCTGTCGACAGGAATACCGGCGAAGAACTCGACGGCCTGATCGACCGGAAGTGCCGAGACATCACCGATGCTGTGACCATGGACATGCACCGAGAGCGATTCCGGGCGCAGTCTCCTGCCGGCGCACGCCGGGCAGGGCTGCTCCAGCATGTAGCCTTCGAGATCCGTCCGGATGGAGTCGCTGCCGGTCTCACGCCATCTGGCGGACACGCTGGCGAGGATCCCCTCCCATTCGCCTTCCACCTCGCGGCCCCGTCCGGTCTCGGCCTGATAGGTGAGCTTCTTGCCAGGAGCGCCATGGAGGAGAATATCGCGGGCACGCTCGGAGAGCTTGCCCCAGGGGGCAGCTAGATCGAACCGGAAGGTGCGGGCCAGGGTCGGCAGAACGACCTTGCGGAGATAGCCGGAGGGCTCACCCCACGGGAGGACGACGCCTTCGAGAATCGAGATTCCCGGGTCTCCCAGCAGCAGTTCGACGCTCGGCACCCGCGAAGTTCCGACGCCGTGACATTCCTGGCAGGCACCGAACGGCGAGTTGAACGAGAACTGGCGCGGTTCGAGTTCGGGAATGGAGAGGCCGCAGGTCGGACAGGCGAACCGCTCCGAGAAGAGCCGCGAGGTCCCCTCGGGATGACGGATCACCTCGACCAGGCCATCGGCGGCCCGCAGCGCGGTCTCGATCGAGTCGACCAGGCGACCGCGATCGGCGTGGCGCACTACCAGGCGGTCCACCACCACTGCTATGTCGTGGTTCTGCCGCCGGTTGAGCTTCGGTGCGGCACCGAGGTCGTATGTCTCGCCGTCGACCCGGACGCGAACGAAGCCGCGGCGCTGCAGATCGTCGAAGAGTTCCCGGAACTCGCCCTTCCGACCGCGGACCATCGGCGCCAGCAGTTCGACCCGGGTCCCCTCGGGCATGGCCAGGACCGCATCTGCGATCTGACCGGCACTCGACCTGGTGATCGGTGTCCCGTCGTTGGGACAGTGCGGGATACCGGCCCGCGCCCAGAGCAGGCGCATGTAATCGTAGATCTCGGTGACGGTGCCGACAGTGGACCGGGGGTTGTGGCCGGTGGTCTTCTGTTCGATCGAGATTGCTGGCGAGAGCCCTTCGATCGAATCGACGTCGGGTTTCTCCATCAATCCGAGAAACTGCCGGGCATAGGCCGAGAGCGATTCGACGTAGCGTCGCTGCCCCTCGGCGTAGATCGTATCGAAGGCGAGCGAGGACTTCCCCGATCCGGAGAGCCCGGTAATCACCGTCAGCCGGTTGCGGGGAATCCGGACGGAGACGTTCCTGAGATTGTGCTCACGGGCACCACGAACTACCAGAAACTCTTCCGCCATAGCCCGTAAGTGTAAGGGAGAGGCCGAACGGCGAGCAACCGGAGAGGCCCGGTGCTTGCAGTATCATGAGGAATGGGACTCTCTCTGCGCGGCTGGGCGGCCGTCGGTGTGCTGGCTGCCTGGGGTGGATCGCTGGCCTGGCTGGCACAACGCCACTATGGGGTCAGCGAATCCGACCGGCTGGCCACCGAGGCCTCGCTCCGGCTGTCGCCCGGGGATGTCTGGTTCGCGGTGATGGCAGGCGATCAGCAGGTGGGCTACGTCGGTCTGACCCTCGATACGCTTTCCCCCGGCTACCGGCTGACCGAACTGGGGGCGATTGCGGTCCGTCAGGGAAGTGATGCCGTCCTGGCCGTACGCAGCCTGCGCCACGACCTCACCTCGTCGCTCTCGCTCCGCGCCAGTTCCACCAGATACACCTTCGACCCCTATCGGTGGCGGGACAGCACGGTCATAGCCGGGGGTACTGCCACCTACCTGGTCGACACCACCGAGACCGGGTCGGCAATCAGCGAAGCCGACGCCGGCATTCCGCTCCTGATCGCCCCCTACCGGCTCGCCATCACCGGCACACTGGCAACCGGAGCCGAACGTCCGCTCACCATCCGGGACGGCCAGCCGCCTGTCAGTGCCACGGTAGATCTGATGAGCGGGCGCGATTCGGTGATGATAGTCGCCGACTCGGCCGTTCTCGATCCAGCCACCTCAAGGTGGCGCGAGGCAACTTTCGACACCCTCGACACCCGGCTGATGATCATCCACGCACCTGCCGGGCCGGTAATTCTGAGGGTGGACCGCCGTGGTACCCTGGTGGCACTGCGGTATCCGCTCGGCGTCACCTGGGCGAGGACCGACTTCTCGATCGCGATGTCCGACTTCAGGCAGCGATTCCCCCAGGTTGCCAACGACGTTGCCCAGGCCCTCCCGGAGATCATCTCCCTTGCCTCCAGCGGGCTTCCGACCGATACCACCACCGGCAGGACCAGCTACCGCCTGACCCGTCGCGACGGCACGTCCGTATCGATGAGGGATGCGGGGATGTTCGCTGCCGGGCGGCAGCTGGTCGACCGGGCCGGCTTCATCGTGATCAGCAGTGAAGGTCAGTCCGGTGACAGCCCGGGCAACCGGGTACACGACCCGCTGATCCAGACCGGTGATTCTGCAGTGATGGCGCTGGCTGCTTCCCTGCAACCGCAGATCGAGCGGGAAGAGTGGCAGGCCATAGCGGCCGCCGTCCGGTCCAGAGTCGAAGTGGATCATGGACCCGATGCCGCCGCCGGTGCTGCCGCGACGCTGGCCCGGGGCCGCGGATCGGCGGACGGAATTGCCCGGCTGTTTGCGGCGGTGCTGGAGATCAATGGTGTCAGGACCAGACATTCCGTCGGCGTCCTGCCGCGGGGAGGCAGACTGTACAGTCATGCCTGGATCGAGATCTGGAACCGGCGGGAACGGCGCTGGCTGGCAGCCGATCCCGTATTCGGGCGGGGAGTGGCAGGAACCGGCTTTTTCCGGGTCGGCGGCAGTACCAGTCGTCCGGACCTGATCCTGCCCGCCCTGGCCGACGTACGTTTCGAGCTGGTCGACGAAGGCCGGGAAGAGGGAGGACGGCAGTGATCAGGCTGGAGAATGTGGTCAAACGCTACGGCAGGTTCGAGGCGGTGAACGGGCTCGACCTCCACATCCCGCGAGGCGAGCTGTTCGGCTTTCTCGGGCCCAACGGCGCCGGCAAGACCACGTCGATGCGGATGATCGCCGGGATACTCGCCCCCACCAGCGGCCGGATCACCATCGGCGGAATCGATCTCGCCGCCGATCCGATCGGCGCGAAGGCGCAGATCGGCTACATCCCCGATCGACCGTTCGTCTACGACAAGCTCACCGGTGCGGAGTTTCTGCGATTCACCGCCGCCCTGTTCGGGCAGGATGGCGCCGAAACCGAACGACGGATCGACGAACTGCTCTCGCTGTTCGAGCTGTCCCGCTGGAAGAACGAACTGACCGAGAGCTACTCCCATGGCATGCGGCAGAAGCTGATCATCTCCAGCGCCTTCGTGCACCGCCCCGAGGTGATCGTGGTCGACGAACCGATGATCGGCCTCGACCCGAAGAGTGCCCGCACGCTCAAGTCGCTGTTCCGGCAGTTCAGCGCACGGGGCGGCACGGTGATGATGAGCACTCACACGCTGGAGATGATGGAAGGCTTCTGCGACCGGATCGGCATCATCCACAAGGGCAAGCTGGCAGCCTGTGGCACCATGAATGAGCTGCGGGCGCAGGCCGCATCGGAAGGCGCTTCGCTGGAGGAACTGTTCCTCAAGCTCACCGGTGAGCACGTGGATCACGACATGGATGCCGTCCTTGCCTGAGGGGACACGGGCTGCACTCAGGCAGCCCGGATTCCGGATGCTCACTTCGCCCAAGTGGCGGAGTGCGCTGGTACGACTGCGTCCGGCTCGCGAGGAGAAGCGCGGCGGGCGCACGCTGCTGCTGGTGCTCGCGGCGACTGCGTTTCTCGCGGTGTCCTTCATCATCTCGTGGCGGATAGTTGCCTACTTCAAGGGCATTCCCGAAATCGGCCCGCTGCTGGCAGCCAAGCTGCTCGGCATGGCGTTCCTCGCCTTCATGTCGATCCTGCTGCTCTCGAATCTGATTGCGGCGCTATCGA
>CAZSPH010000059.1:0-15506 GCA_964608715.1 uncultured Gemmatimonadaceae bacterium
CTTCACGTCGAACGACACCTGCTTCAGAACGATCCCCTGTCGGCGGACCCGCTGCTCCCAGGTGGTGAGCATGCGACCGTAGTTCTGGTTGGTGACCAGTACTTCATCGCCCGGCTGGAGGTCGCGACCGAGAATCAGCGTCTCGAGCGCCTCCGAGGCGTTGCGGGTGATCGCCATCTCCTCGATGTCGCAGCCGAAATCGTGGGCCAGGTCACGGCGCACGCTCTCGATCCGCGGCTCGAGCACCGCCCACATGTGGTGGACCGGCAGCTCGTTGCTGAAGCGGAGATCACGGATCATCGCCTCGAGCACATGGCTCGGCGTGGGGCAGACGCCGCCGTTGTTCAGATTCACCATGGTGCGGTCGGCGTCGAAGGCGCGCTGGATCTGGGCCCAGTATGCCTCGTCATCGGCAGCCGCCACCGGATCGGCCGACGTCAGCCGGTCGGTGGCCCGCACCACCTGCCGCATCGCATCGTGACGGAACATCGGGAGTACCGCACCGGTGCCCATCAGGGTCCGGACGAAGTGGCGGCGCGAGGACATCGGGACTCCGGCGTATCCGGTCAGCGTGCGCCCTTGCGGGGAATCCGCTCCGGGCTGTTGGCAGCATGCCAGGCGTACGAGGCCATGATGACGGCATTCTTCATCATGTCCTCGGCCTGGATGGTATCGAAGAAGTCGAGGTTGGTGTGCCCGCCCTGACCCGGGACGCGATCCTGCAGGAACTGGAACCCGGGTAGACCGATCTCGTCGAACGCCACATGGTCGGTACTGCCGAGACTCTGGTTGGAGACGGCGGTCATCCCCATGTCCCTGAAGGGCGTCATCCAGGCGGTCAGCAACTCGCGCGCGCCCTCGTTGCCCTGGAGCATGATGCCGCGGTACTGACCCGAGCCGTAGTCCTGGTTGAAGTAGGCCTGCAGCTTTTCATAGGCGGGCTTGATGCCGACCTTCGGGTCGCGCGGATTGCCGAAGTGCTTGAGTACGTAGGCGCGGGATCCCCAGAGCCCCTGCTCCTCGCCGGCCCACAGCGCGACGCGGATCGTGCGACGCGGCCTGGCTCCCACCGCATTGAGGATGCGTGCGGCCTCGAGCACGACGGCGACACCGGAGGTGTTGTCACTCGCGTTCGGTGAGGCGTGCCAGGTGTCGAAGTGGGCGCCGATCATCACCACTTCATCCTTGAGATCGCTACCTGGAATCTCGCCGATGATGTTCATCGCCTGCTCGGTGCGCTCCCCGATCCGGTTGCGTACCTCGACCTCCACCTTCACCGGAATCGAGCGCTGGAGGATCCGGTACATGCGGTTGTAGTGTTCCGGCGTCACTGCCACGATCGCCGGTGCCGCAAGATTGCCCTCGCGGGACCACCTGTCAGTCGCTGCGCCGGGCCGCGAGAAGCCGCGCACCGCGCCGAGCCAGCCGCTCTCGCTCTGGAAGACGACTGCCACCCCCTCGGCCTTGTAGAACTCCATCTTCTCGACGGCAGTGAGCAGATCGGGGTTCCGGACCGTGCGCGCCGCCGGGGCTCGCTGCGGCGTGATCACCACTCGCTCCAGCGAATCGAGCTCCGCCTGGGTCCGGCGACGCACGCCGTTCGTCATCGCCGCGATGTCGATCGTCGCCGGCGGCGTGGAAAGGACCGCCATGCCAGCCAGCCTGCCGCGATAGCGTTCCAGGTCCGACTTCGACTGCAGGTCGACGATCATCGCCTGCGCCACCTGCCTGCCGTCGGTGCCGGGGGTGTGCGCGAGCGGATAGCCTACCATCGGCTGATAGTCGGGCTCGAGCATGTGGATCGAGACGTATTCGTTGTCCCACGTCGCGCCGAAGTCCATGAACGATTCAGCCGCGACGTTCACGAGGCCGATCCGCTTCATCTCGGCCAGCACCCAGGACTGGGCGCGGCTCATGTCGTTCGAAAGGGTCAGCCGCGCGCCGAGCACGTCGGCCATGTACCCCTCGAGGTCCATCACCCGGGACCGCTGCAGCCCCTCCTCACGGATCCTGGCGACCATCGGCCAGTCGACCGGATCCTGGACGCCGGTCATCCCGGCTGTGAGGAACACCAGCAGCGCGGCGGCAGACGGCCGGAAACGAAGCGACATGGGGGCCTCGGCGTGGCAGAATCTGAATGGCAGGGATCTCCCGGAAAGGTAACCAGTAGCCAACAGCCAGCAATCGGCTGCGGGTGAGGGGCTGCCGCTCACCGCCCGCGACGAGCAGGCCTTCGCCGCCGCACTCGATCGTGCACTGACCCGGACGAGCCGACGGTGTTCCTCCTGCCGGGGTTTCTGCCGTACCTTTGGTCGCCCCCACCATGCAGGAAGGAGCAGACCCCATGTTCGTCGGACACCTGGCCCTGGCCTTTGCCGCCAAGCGGCGCGCTCCCGCGCTCTCCCTCGGTTGGACCATCGCCGCCGTCACCGCGATCGATCTGGTCTGGCCGATCCTACTCCTCCTCGGTCTGGAACGGGTCCGCATCGAACCCGGCGCCACCGCGTTCACGCCGCTGGTCTTCGAGTCGTATCCATGGACGCACTCGCTGGCGATGGCCATGGTCTGGGGGGTGCTGCTCGCCGCACTCGCCCGTTCGCGTGGCGTTGCCGGCAGGGACACAGTGCTGCTCGCGATCCTCGTGGCCAGTCACTGGATCCTCGATCTCGTCACCCACGCCCCCGATCTCCCTCTCTGGCCCGGTGGCGGCCCTCTCCTCGGTCTCGGACTATGGGATTCGATCCCGGGGACCTTCCTCGTCGAAGGGCTGCTCTGGGTTGGGGCGATCGGGTACTATCTCGGGCGGTGGCGCCCGCGCAACCGCTCCGGCGCGGTGGCGCTCTGGTCGTTCATCCTGGTCTCGACGGCGATATGGGCGGGCGGGCCGTGGTCACCTGCGCCCGCGAGCACCAGCGAACTCGCCTGGTTCGCACTGATCGGCTGGATCACGATCCCATGGGCGATCTGGATCGACCGGAACGCCGCGATGCGGTGAGAACCACGACTTCATCACCCGCGGGGAGGTCACCGCAACCGGTAGCCGGTGCAGCGACCGGGACAAGCTCGTTACATCCTCCACCTTGACCGCTTCCGCTCTGCCGGTCATATGTTGGGCTCGACTCGAAACAGGAGGAATCATGCAGCGCCGCTCGTTTGTCCGGCTCGCCGGACTTTCCACGCTGATGGGGTTCACATCACCCGGTGCCATGGCAACCGCGGCGGTACCGGCCCCTCGCACCGGTACTTCGCGCCGCGCGGCCTGGTCCTTCGTCCTCCTGCCCGACACCCAGTGCTACAGCGAGTCGCATCCGGAGGTGTTCCTCTCCCAGACCGAGTGGATCGCCCGCGAACGCGAGACCCGCAACATCCGCTTCGCGCTCCAGCTCGGCGACATCACCAACAACAACGTCCACCCGGAATGGATCAACGCCCGGCGCGCGATGGAGGTGCTGAAGGGCGCCGGCGTGCCGTTCCTGATGGTCCCCGGCAACCACGACATCGGACCGTGGGGAAGCGCCCGCAGTCGCGAATCGTATTTCAGCGACTACTTCATCCAGCGGAACGCGCGTGTCTTCGGTGAATCGGAGAACTCGTACCTCGTGGTTGACAACGGCGGTGCGAAGATTCTCCTCCTGGGTCTCGAGTTCGGACCTCGCGATGCCGTGGTGGAGTGGGCAAACGAGATCGTCGCCCGGTATCCCGATCATCACGCCATTCTTGTCACCCACGCCTACCTCTACTCTGACGGCACCCGCTACGACTGGACCGCGAAGGGCCGCGAGCAGACCTGGAATCCGAATGCCTACGGCATCGGAGCCGATCCGGAGCAGAACCGTCACGGTGTCAATGACGGCGAGGCGCTCTGGCAGAAGCTGGTGAAGCGGCACTCCCAGTTCGTGTTCACCTTCAATGGGCATGTGCTGCACGACGGGATCGGTCATATGGAGAGCAGGGGAGAGCGAGGCAACGCCGTCCACCAGATGCTGGTCAACTATCAGTGCGGAGTCGTTCCCGATCGGGGCAAGGGCGGCGGCGGGTTTCTTCGGCTGGTCGAGGTGGCCGGAGACGGGCGGACGATCCGGATGCGCGACTACTCCCCGTTCTACGACCAGTGGCTCACCGATCCCGATCGTGACTTCACTGTCATGCTGGATCGCTCGCTGAACGAGCCGGCATCATCCTGATGTTTCGCAGAAAGATGATACCGGATCGCGCGATTGCGATACTCGGCGCGCCGAGGGTATATCTAGCTTGACCGGCAACCACCAAGGGGAGGGGCCATGCCGGTCGCGGTGAAACTGTCACGGGAATTCTACGACCGGCTCGGTGAGCAGGCGACCAACGAGCTGGTGGAGCTGTTCAACTTGGTTGACGCGAGCTATCGCAGCGAGCTGCGGCACCTCAACGAACTCAACGTGGCCGGCTTCGACGCGAAGCTGGAGCAGCGCCTGGCGCAGTTCAAGGCGGTCATGGATCGTCGGTTCTCCGAGCTGGACGCGAAGCTGGAGCAGCGCCTGGCGCAGTTCAAGGCGGTCATGGATCGTCGGTTCTCCGAGCTGGACGCGAAGTGGGAGAAGCGCTTCCAGGAGCTGGACGCCAAGTGGGAGCGCCGCTTTCAGGAACTGGACGCGAAGTGGGAGACGCGCTTCAATGAGCTGGACGCGAAGTGGGAGACGCGCTTCAACGAGCTGGACGCGAAGTGGGAGAAGCGCTACAACGAGCTGGACGCGAAGTGGGAGGTCCGATTCGTCCAGTTGGAGGCGAAGGTGGACGTCGGGTTCGCGAATCTCGAGAGCGGGATCCAGCGGCAACTGACCAGCCATTCCCGCTGGATGATCGGCATGTGGGTCACCACGATGGCGGGCCTGATCTTCCTGATGCTGCGAGGAAGCTGATCCGCGCCTGGATCAGCAGCCGACTCCCCGTTGTAGCCGCCCGTCGCTGCCGCTAGCTTTACCGCCTTCGGCGCCGTAGCCAAGTGGTAAGGCAGAGGTCTGCAAAACCTCCATCACCGGTTCGACTCCGGTCGGCGCCTCTGGCGAAAGTCCGCCAGCAGTGAGGCGGATTTTCGCCCATTGCGCGACGGCCGCAGGCAGTCGAAGCAATCCCCAGGTTCCAGCAGGACCTTCCCCCGGAACATCTGGGCCCCGCTCCTGCGTTTCTCCGGTATGACTACCTACTCCGCGCCCGCCGGCACCGGTATCGGCCACGTGCACCTCAAGGTCGCCGACCTCGACCGCGCCCTGGCCTTCTATCAGGGAGTGCTCGGCTTCGAGCTGACTCAGCGTTACGGCCCCCAGGCCGCCTTCGTGTCGGCCGGTGGGTATCATCACCACATCGGACTGAACACCTGGGAGTCGGCGGGAGGGCCACCGCCTCCGCGAGGAACCACCGGGCTCTACCACCTGGCGATTCTCTATCCCACCCGCCGTGACCTGGCCGACGTGCTGCAGCGGCTCATCGATGCCGGAATCCAGCTCGACGGCGCATCCGACCATGGGGTGAGCGAGGCACTGTACCTCCGCGATCCGGACCAGAACGGCGTGGAACTCTACTGGGATCGCCCCCAGGAGGAATGGCCCCGCGACGCCGACGGCAACATCGCGATGACGACGCGGCGGCTGGACCTGGCCGGGCTGCTGGCCACCCGGCCATAGCGGTACGGGCGCCCCTCGTGGGCGCCCTTTCTCGATACATGCATGGATACCTGCCATTGACGGGCGCCGCTTCTCGGCATCCATTTTTCCATGCATTCCGACATATCCCCGCGGCCTGGCGGCCGCGGCTGGGGCGTGGAATGCATTGGTCCGATCATTCCCCGGGCCCGCACGGGGGCGGGCCCCTACGCCCTTGCGCATGGGGCCATCGTTGCCGATTTTAACCAAATGACTAAACCAGATGGTGATGCCCGTGACGCCATTCTCCTCGCTGCCCAGCGAGTCTTCGCCCGTCGCGGCACTGCCGGCGCCCGGACCCGTGAGATCGCCGCCGAGGCAGGGGTGAACAACGCGCTGGTCCACTACTACTTCGGTACCAAGGCAGCCCTCGCCGACGCGGTCTTCGCCCAAGTAGCCTTCCCGCTCATCCGCGGAGTGATCGCCCTGTTCGGTGATCCTTCCATCCCCCTGGAGGAGAAGATCCGCGGCGTTGCCGCCCGGCACGTGGCCTTTCACACCGCCAACCCGTGGGTGGCGCCTTACCTGATCGGCGAGATGCACCTGCACCCCGAGCGCCTCCCGGCACGGGTGGGCGAAATCGGGCAGCCGCCGGTCCAGGCACTTCGTGCCCAGGTAGATGAGGCGATCGCCGCCGGACGAATCCGCCCGATCCGCTTCGAGACGTTGGTGATCAACCTGATGTCGCTGGCAGTCTTTCCCTTCGCCGCCCGCCCGATGCTTCAGTACGCACTCGGCCTCGACGAGGCGGCCTATCAGGAACTCCTCCGCGACCGCGCCGAGCAGATCGCGGACTTCATGCTGCGAGGGCTCGCGCCATGATCGTCACCGTTCTGGCGGCAGTCACGTTAGCTGCTGGCGACACTCTTCCGCTCGCTTCGCTGTATGCGGCCGCAGCTGCCCGCGATCCGCGCGCCGTGCAGCGGGAACTGGCTGCCACCGCGGCGGCCGAGCGGAGCGAGGCGATTCGTGCCTCGAGCTGGCTGCCGCGGTTGTCGTTGCGTGGCGAGGCGTGGCACCAGAGCGATGTGACCAATCCTCCGATTCCCACGGCCTCGCCGCAACCGCATGATCGCTGGCAGGCGGTGCTCCAGGTGGAGCAGTTGCTGTTCGATGGCGGTGCCGCGTCGGATCGCGCCGCAGTGGAGGATTCGCGGGCTTCCCTCACCGCTGCCGGTGTCGACGTTTCGCTCCGCACTCTCCGACAGGAGGTCGATCGTCACTACTTCACCGCCTGGCTGCTGCAGGTCCAGCAGCAGGAACTGGCGCTGGTGGATGCCGATCTGCGGGGCCGGCTGGATGCAATGCGGGCCCGGGTGGCCGAAGGTGTCGCGCTCCCGCGGGACACCGCCGCGATCGAGGCGGAACGCCTGACCGTTCTCCGGGCAGCGAACGACGCCGCAACGACTCGCCGCGCCTCGCTCGAGATCCTCCAGCGACTGACTGGTACCGCGATCGCCGACGGCACCGAATTCGCCCTTCCCGATATCGAATCACTGATCGACGGGATCACTCCCGATGCGGCCGGCGAACGGTTTCGCGACCGTCCCGAGTTCCGCCAGCTTGCTCAGCGGCGCGCTCTTCTCGATGCCCAGGCGCGGCTCACCGACCTCGGTTCGCGCCCGCGTGTCGTGGGATTCGGTCAGGCTGGAGTGGGGAAGCCTGGCCTTGATCTCTTCGATGTCGGCACCGCCGGGTTCTGGATCGCCGGGCTTCGCGCCGAATGGCGCCCGTGGGACTGGGGCGCATCACGGCGTGAAAGGAACGCACTCATCAGTGAAAGCACTGCGATCGGGGCCGAGGAGGAAGCTCTCATGGAGCAGCTTGCGAGGGCTGTGATCGCCGATCGGGGAACGATCGCGCGACTCGATGAAGCTGCAGTGCTGGACGGCAGGATTGCCGCGCTGAGAGAGTCGGTGGCGGCGACCGCGGCACTTCAGTTCGACGAGGGAATGATCACCGCCACCGAATATCTGACCACCCGCACCGCTCTCCTCGACGCCCGGCTGATCCATCAGCGCCGCCGGGCCGAACGGGCCCAGGCCGCGGCGGCCCTGCTGACCACACTCGGAGTGACCCTGCCATGATGCCGATACGGAACGTCGCAATGGTTGCGGTGCTGCTGCTCGTTACCGCCTGTTCGAACGACGACACCGATGCCTGGGGAACGTTCGAAGCAGTCGAAGTTCAGATTGCCGCCGAAGTACCGGGTAGAGTCATGGAACTCGGCGCCCGGGAAGGTGATCAGGTCGCTGCCGGAGCAATGCTCGCCCGGATCGACACCGTGCCGCTCGCGCTGCAGCGTGCCGAGCTGGCTGCCCGCGCCCGCGCTGTCGGGGCCCGGATCGGTGAGGTCGATGCCGGTATCGCATCGCTCGAAGGCCAGATCGTACTGGCCCGGCGTGAGCAGGAACGTCTCGCCCGTCTGGCCTCCTCACAGGCCGCGACCATTCAGCAGCTCGAACGCGCCGAACGCGAACTCGGCGTCCTGGTGGAGCAGCGCAAAGGGATGATTGCCAGCCGGTCAGCGGTAGTCGGAGAAGTCGACGCGATAGCGGCCCAGCAGGCCACGATTGCCGACCGGATCGTCCGCACGGTGCTGACCTCCCCTCGCGCCGGAACGGTGCTGGTGCGGATGGTGGAGGAAGGTGAGCTGGTGCAACCGGGGAGTCGCCTGTACACCATCGCGGCGCTGGATACCGTTGTCCTCAGGGCCTATCTCTCCGGTGGCGATCTCCCCCGTATCAGGCTGGGCGACAGAGTCACGATCCGGATCGATGGTGCCGGCGGTGGTCTGGATTCTCTGCCGGGTACGGTCACCTGGATCGCCTCCCGCGCCGAATTTACGCCGACCCCGATTCAGACGAGGGACGAGCGGGTTACCGAAGTGTATGCGGTGAAGATCGACGTGCCCAATCCTGATGGCAGGATCCGGATCGGGATGCCGGGCGAACTGGTGCTGCCGGCGATTCCGTGAGCATTCCAGCAGTCGCGGTTGCCCACCTCGCGCTGATGCGCGGCAATACTCAGGCCGTTGCCGGTGTGTCATTCACCGTGCCGCACGGCGAGCTGTTCGGAGTCATCGGTCCCGATGGTGCGGGGAAGACGACGCTGATCCGGATGCTGGCGACCCTGCTTGTGCCGGACAGCGGGACGGCCACGGTACTCGGTCACCCCCTCGTCGCCGACTATCGGCTGATCCGCAGCAGGCTCGGCTACATGCCGGGACGTTTCTCTCTCTATCCTGACCTGAGTGTTGCGGAGAACCTGGAGTTCTACGCCACCGTCTTCGGCACCGACCTGTCGGCGGGGGTCGGCCTGATCGATCCGATCTGGCGTCAGATCGCCCCGTTCGCAGGCCGCCCTGCCGGAGCACTCTCCGGTGGGATGAAGCAGAAGCTTGCTCTCTGCTGTGCCCTGGTCCACCGACCAGACCTGCTGCTGCTCGACGAGCCGACCACCGGCGTCGACGCGGTGTCGCGCCAAGAGTTCTGGGACCAGTTGATCACGCTGCGCAACGACGGCCTCACCATCGTGGTGAGCACTCCGTACATGGACGAAGCCGGGCGCTGCGACCGGGTCGCGCTGATGCAGGACGGGCGATTTCTCGCGACTGACACTCCGGCGACGGTGCGCGCCATGTACGACAGGCCCCTGTTCGCGATCACTGCCGGCAACCGTCTGTCGGTGCTCGAAGCGGTCCGCGAGCTTCCCCATTGCCGCAGCATCTGGCCGTTCGGCGAATCGCTTCACTATTCCGATATCAGAAGTGATGTCACCGTCGAGTCGCTCCGGGAGGAGATCGGTGGATGGCTTGCCGGAAGAGGGATCGGTCCGGTCAGCATCGCGTCCATCGAGCCGTCGATCGAGGACCTCTTCATCGACCGGATGGCCGCAGAGGTCGGTGGATGAACTCAGTGCCGGCGATCGAGGCGCGTGATCTCACCCGCCGATTCGGCGACTTCGTCGCGGTGGATGGTCTCGATCTGTCGATCCCGCGTGGCGAGGTGTTCGGTTTCCTGGGTGCCAACGGAGCGGGGAAGACCACCGCGATCCGGATGCTGATCGGACTGCTGGAGCCGAGCAGTGGAGAGGCATCGGTGGCCGGATTCGACGTGGGTTTGCAGCCGATGGAAGTGCGGCGACGCGTGGGCTACATGAGTCAGCGTTTTTCGCTCTACGAAGATCTGACCGTCCGTGAGAACGTCGAGCTGTACGGTGCGCTCTACGGTCTCTCCCGCGCCACGATCCGCGACCGGATGAACGGGATGCTGGTCCGGGTAGATGCGACGGCGCTCCGCGACCGACTGGTCAGGGAACTCCCGCTCGGTTCGCGCCAGCAGCTCGCCTTCGCAGTCGCACTTCTCCATGAGCCGGAGGTGCTCTTTCTGGACGAGCCAACGGGAGGCGTCGATCCGATCACCCGCCGTCGCTTCTGGGAGGAGATCTATCGCACCGCGGCGGGTGGAACCACGGTACTGGTGACCACTCACTACCTCGACGAAGCGGAATATTGCGACCGGATCTCGATCATGGTCGACGGGAAGGTCGCCGCATTGGGCACGCCGACCGAGGTGCGGGCATCGCTCGGTGCGACGACTCTCGATCAGGTCTTCCTGGCTCTGACCAGGCCGGGTGAGCCGTGAGTCCGATCCGCGGATTCATGCGCAAGGAAGTGCTGCACCTGCTGCGTGACCGGCAGACGCTGATGATCCTGATCTTCTTCCCCCTCCTGCAGGTGATCATCTTTGGCTACGCGGTCCGCACCGACGTGAGGTCGATTCCGGTGGCGGTGATCGACCCCACTCCCGGGCCGTCGTCGAACGCCCTGCTCGATCGCCTGGCTGCATCGGAGGTTTTCGACCTCGTGGTGGTGCAGCGCAGCAGTGTTCCGCTGGAGCAGCAGTTCCGCGATGGTGAAGTGAGGCAGGCGCTGATCCTTCCGCGCGATCTCGATCGACTGATTGCCGGCGGCGGCATGGTGACGGTAGGACTCGTCACCGATGCCTCGGATCCCAACACCAGTCAGATGATGCAGGGATACGCCTCCGTGATGCTCAGCGGCTGGTATCGCGACGCTGCCGGAGCTGGCAACTCACCACATGTCGAACTGCTGACGCGGATGCGATTCAATCCTTCGCTCGCCAGCGTGAATCTCTTCGTACCCGGGCTCATCGCCTTCGTGCTCACCATCATTTCCGCGCTGATGACCGCTGTGGCCCTCACCCGGGAGAAGGAGGTCGGGACGATGGAGATGCTGCTGGTCTCACCGCTCCGCCCCTGGCAGATCGTAGCCGGCAAGGTGACGCCGTATGTGGCTCTGGGATTGCTCAATGCGCTGATGGTCTTCGTGGCAGCCCGGATCATCTTCGACATTCCTATGCGGGGCGGTCTGGTACTGCTCGCGGTCTCGTGCCTGCTGTACACCATCGTGGCGCTGGCGATCGGTATCGTCATCTCCACTGCCGCTGCCACCCAGCGTGCAGCGCAGATCGCGGCACTGGCAGGAATGCTGCTGCCGACGATGATGCTCTCCGGATTCATCTTTCCGGTATCCGCACTGCCGGTACCGCTGCAACTGGTGTCGAACGTCGTTCCGGCCCGGTGGTTCCTGGCGATCCTGCGCGGGGTGATGCTGACAGGGGCAGGTCTGCACGAACTCTGGCAGGAACTGCTCATCCTGGTAGTGATGGCGGTGGTGCTTCTGAGCGTCGGCATCCGTCGCCTGGCGGAGCGGCTCTGATGCTGGCAGCGCTGGCAGCACTGGTCCGCAAGGAGCTGACCCAGATCTTCCGCGACCGGACCACCGTTGCACAGATCTTCATGATTCCGGTGGTGCAGCTCCTGATCCTCTCCAATGCCGCGACCTTCGATGTTCCACGTGCCGCGCTCGCCGTGAATGACATGGATCGCTCAGCGTTCTCTGCGGCACTGGTGGCCAGGCTCCAGGCCACCGGAGACTTTGAGGTAGTGCTGGCTACGACCGATCGCGGCCGGATAGAATCGGCGCTGCGCGGCAGGGAACTGCGTGGCGTGCTGACGATTCCGGCCGGAACCGCACGCGATGTCGGCTCCGGCATCCCGGTGCAGATGCAGCTTCAGGTGAACGCCGAGGATGGTGCTGCGGCGGCGGTGCTGCAGGCGAGAGCGGCCAGCATCATCTCCGACTTCACAGGGGACATGATGGCCGGTCGTCATGCCGGTGGACTGCGGATCGAGACCCGGAACTGGTTCAATCCTTCCCGCAACTACAAGCACTACATGGTACCGGCGCTGCTCGTCTCACTGGTGACCGTGATCGGCCTGCTGCTGACCGCCCAGAGCATCGCCCGCGAGAAGGAACTCGGCACGCTCGATCAGCTCAGTGTCACTCCGGTATCCGGAGCGGTTCTGATGGCGGGGAAGCTGATACCCTTCTGGCTGTTCGCGATGGTCACCTTCTCGATCGGCCTGGTCATCGGCAAGCTGGTCTTCGACATCCCGATGGTCGGCAATCTTGCGATCGTGTTCCTGGCAGCAGCCTGCTACCTGCTGCTGGTGCTCGGTATCGGCCTCTGGATATCCACGGTGGTCAGCACCCAGCAGCAGGCGATGTTCGTGGCCTTCTTCGTGATGATGGTCTTCCTGCTGATGAGCGGGCTGTTCACTCCGATCGAGGCGATGCCAGACTGGGCTCGCGAAGTCACGCTGGCCAATCCGGTCCGCCACTTCGTTGCGATCATGCGGGCGGTGCTGGTGCGAGGGGCGGGGATCGATGCGGTCGGTCCCACCATTGCCGGACTCGCTGGTGGCGGGGTGCTGGTGCTGGCCCTGGCGATCCGGCGGGCGCGGGGGTAGGGGCGGCCCACAACGGGGGCTCGTACGCGTATCTTGAATCCATGCGCCCATACATCCTGCCCCTCGCCCTGGCCGCCGCTGCCGCGTGCAGCTCCCCGCCGCCTCCTCCGCCGATTGTGTCGGCTGACGCCACTACCGACACGCTCTTCGTCCCTATAGTCGTCGCGGGAACCGGATTCAGCCGCAGCGATGGCAGCTGGGTGTTCCGCGCCGTGGAAGAGGGCCGGGTCTACGTCGCCGATTTCGCCACCGGCACTGTCACCCCGCATCCGGGAATCACGACTGAGGATGTGCCGTTGTTGGTCGGCCTCTTCAACGCCGGCGACACCGCCTTGGTTGCCGACGCCGGAATGCGGCGTCTCACCGCCTGGGTGCCCTCGGGCACCAGGGTCGACGCGATTCCCGCTCCGGACGGACTGAATCGTTCTCTCCCCAAGGCGCGTGACGCGGCGGGTCAGTGGTACTTCGAACTCGCTCCGAGTTCCGGGCGGGATGGCAGTGGTGCCGCCGACAGCACCGCGATCGTCCGGAGCGATCCGCTGATGGAGCGGTTCGATACCGTCGCCAAGCTCGGTCCGCCGGAGCTGATTGCGATGAACCGGGACAATCAGCGCCGCTACGAGATTCCGGCTCTGTCCGGGCGCGATCAATGGGGAGTCCGCAACGAAGGGACCATCTGGATCGCGCGGGTCCACCAGAACTTCGTCCAGTGGTTCGCGCCGTCGGGCGGGAAGCCGGTCGCGACCAGACATCTTCCCGATCCGATCATCATGGTCACTGACATGGATCGGCAGATCTACATCAATCAGTATCCGGAAGACCAGCGTCACCTCGCGGCGAACATTCCCTATGCCGGTGTGAAGCCGCCGTTCGAGCGGGCCTTCGCCGATTCGCGCGGCCGTACCTGGCTGTTCAAGAGTGCACCGGCTCTGGATACCGTCCGCACTCTGCAGGTGATCGATTCGACCGGTGTGCGATTGGTGGTGAAAGTTCCGAGCTACGGGGTGGCGGTCGGGATCAGTGACACTCACCTGCTGATGGCGGAATCATATCCCGAGGGTATCCGACTGCTGCGCTTCCGGATACCGGATGAACCGGTGGCTGAGCCGCTCGCGCAGTGACCGTCAGGGAGCGGGAGATTCGCTTTCCCGCTCCGCCGCCGTTTCCCGCTCCCATTCGAGTCGTTCCGCCAGTTCGCGCCGCTCCCGCGCGGCGCGCTGCTCCTGGTACCACCGCCTCACGATCTCTCCCGCCAGCGCCGTGTTGCCGAGTCCGAACGCCAGGCCGAACGCCAGCGCCACGGCGCCAAGCACCAGGGTGAACCCGGCGACAACCAGCTCCTGAGTAACGCCGACGTGATCGAGTGCCATGAAGATCGCGATCAGCACCACTGCCAGCTTCGCGACTGCCGCCACGGCGGGTACACCGGTGAGGGTGCCTGCCGAGGCGAGGATCAGTCCGCGGAGAAACTCGCCGAGAATCATCCCCAGGACGATCATCACGACCGCAGCCACCAGGTTCGGCAGGAAGGCGATCATTACCGAGAACATCTCGTTGATGCTCTCGAGTCCGAGGGCTGCGGACGCCAGCAGCGTGACGATCAGCATCACCAGCCAGAAACCGAGCTTGCCGACCGCGTGTGCGGGATCGAGTCGAGCACCGGTGCGATCCACCGCTTCGCGCAGCCCGCCGGCTTCGGCCATCCGGTTGAAATCGAGACGTCCCAGCACCCTGTCGATCAGTCGCTCGATCATCCTGGCCAGCAGATAGCCGGCCACGAATATCAGACCGGCCCCGATGAACGCGGGGAGAATTTCCCACAGTTCCTGTCCGCCGTTGCGGAGTCGCTGCAGTATCACATTCATCGATCGATCTCCAGGACGAGTTTGCCGAACTGCTGGCCGGCGGCCATCCGCCGGTATGCCACTGCCCCTTCGGCCAGGGGAAATATGCTGTCGATCTCCGGCCGCAGCCTGCCCTCGTTCCCCAGGGCCACCACTTCGGCAAACTCGGTGGGAGTCCCCATCGTCGATCCGAGCAGCGACCACTGGAACCAGAACAGTCGGCGCAGGTCGAGTTCCACTTCGGGGCCGGCAGTCGCGCCGCAGGTGACCAGCCTTCCTCCCGGGCGGAGCGACTTCAGCGACCGTTCCCAGGTCGGCTTCCCGACCGAGTCGACCACCACATCGGCGCCGCGGCCGAAATGCTCCTTGACCCTTGCCGCCACATCGTCCCGGTCATGGCGGAGCAGCAGTTCGGCGCCATATCCAGCGGCGCGTTCGAGCTTGGCATCGGATGACGAGGTGACCGCCACCCGGGCTCCCAGGTGTCGGGCGATCTGCAGTGCCTGTAGGGCCACCCCGCCGCCGATCCCCCAGATCAGCACCACCTCCCCGGCGGCTACCCGGGCCCGGGTGGTCAGCATTCGCCAGGAAGTCAGAGTGCTGAGCGGGAATGCCGCCGCCTCGGCCCAGCTCCATTCGCCGGTGATCACCGCGACACTGCTTCGCGGCAGCACCAGCCGCTCCGCGGCTACCCCGGATACGTGCTCACCGAGCAGCGAGAACCTGCGGCAGAACACCGTATCTCCGGTCAGACAGGCCTCGCAGCGCCGGCAGGAGGCGCCGGGATTGATCACCACCCGGTCTCCCACGGCCAGATCGGCAACCTCGCTGCCGACTTCGAGTACTTTGCCTGCGGCGTCGGATCCGATCACGTGCGGGAAGGCCGGAATGGGCACTGCCGGGAGTC
The DNA here is from genome assembly GCA_964608715.1 of uncultured Gemmatimonadaceae bacterium. Classification (GTDB taxonomy): domain Bacteria; phylum Gemmatimonadota; class Gemmatimonadetes; order Gemmatimonadales; family GWC2-71-9; genus Palsa-1233. Next base: position 15,264 of record CAZSPH010000059.1, read on the forward strand.
CGTCGGCGACCCAGAGATCGAGGTGATTGAGGGCCACGGCACGGACCCCGACCCGGACCTCGTCAGGGGCGAGCGGACCGGGTTCGGGGATTTCCAGCAGTGCCAGATTGTCTGGTCCACCGGTAGCGGTCAGGCAGAGAGCGCGCATTGCTGGTGGTCACACCTTGCAGAAGCGGAGACGGATCGCAACATATAATAGCGGTCCGGCGTCGATTGCACGTCGAACTGCGGCGCCGGATGACC
>CAZSPH010000060.1:0-5997 GCA_964608715.1 uncultured Gemmatimonadaceae bacterium
CGGCAGCTCATCGTGCCGCCGCTCGATTTCCCCCGCTCGTTGCGCGGAGACAGCGTTCGGGTAACATTCAGGATCGATCCGGCAGGGCACGTCGCCGAATTTGACGTCCTGCCGAAGATTTCCGACCGCAAGTACTCCCAGAAGTTCGACCAGGTAATGCGCGGGTACCGCTTCCGCCCGGCCCGAGATGCCGAGGGAGCAGCAGTGCCCGGTGTCCTGGTAGTGAACGTCACCTTCTCCGCGAACCGATGAGCCTTTTCCAGACAAAACCGATAGCCGATACCGACCGTGGCCTGATCCGGTCTCTCGGCGCTGGCGACCTGATCATGCTCGGCATCGGTGCCGTGATCGGCGCCGGCATCTTCGCATCACTCGGCACGGCAGCCGCCGGCGAGTTCGCCCCCGACGGTACCATGATCCGCGCGGGAGCGGGCCCAGCACTGGTCTTCTCGTTCCTGCTCCTGGGCGTGGTATGTGGTCTGGCGGGACTCTGCTACGCCGAACTGGCGTCGATGATTCCGCAGGCCGGTTCGGCCTATGCCTATGCCTACGCCACCCTGGGCGAAGTGGTCGCCTGGGTCATCGGCTGGGCTCTGGTGCTGGAGTACGCCGTCGGCAACGTCGCGGTGGCGGTCGCCTGGAGCGGCTACTTCACATCGATGCTGAGTGGCTGGGGAATCCATCTGCCCGATTGGCTGACCCACGGATACTACCAGGTGAAGCTGGCCAGCGATCCGGCGGTGCGGGCGCTGATGGACTCGGCGCCGAACATCGCCGGCTTCCCGTTGCTGATCAACCTGCCTGCCTTCCTGATCACCGCCCTGGTCACTGCCGTGCTGCTGATGGGCGTCCGAGAAAGCGTCAAGGCGAACGCGATCATGGTGGTGATCAAGCTGCTGGTGCTGGGGCTGTTCGTCACGGTCGGTGCGATGCACATCAACCCCGACAACTACGTGCCTTTCGCCCCGAACGGCTTCCGCGGTATCCATCAGGGGGCTGCGATCGTCTTCTTCGCCTACATCGGCTTCGATGCGATCTCCACCGCAGCAGAGGAAACCAGAAATCCCCAGCGCAACCTGCCGATCGGGATCCTCGGAGGTCTGGCGATCTGTACGGTGATCTACATCATCGTCGGGCTGGTGGCGACCGGTATCGTGCCGTACACTGATCTGGCCGGTGCCGATCCGCTGGCCCGGGCGCTCGAGCTGGCCGGTCTCCCGACCGCGAGCTGGATCGTTGCTGCCGGTGCGGTGGTCTCGATGACGGCTGTGCTGCTGGTGTTCCAGTATGGCCAGACCCGCATCTTCTTCGGCATGGCAAAGGACGGGCTGCTGCCGAAGTGGGCTACCAAGGTTCACCCGACCCGCCGGATACCCCATGTCAGCACGATCGTGATCGGTGCGCTGGTCGGCCTGGGGTCGCTGATCGCCGAGGAGAACAGCGTCTACGACCTGGTGAACATCGGCACGCTGTCGGCCTTCTTCATCGTCTGCATTGCGGTCCTGGTGCTCAGAGTCCGTGATCCACATCGTGAGCGTCCATTCAAGGTGCCGTTCGTATGGGTGCTCGCACCGCTCGGCGCCCTGGCGTGTCTCTTCACCATCCAGGGACTTCCTGCCCGCGCATTCATGATGTTCGGCTGGTGGATGCTCATCGGGCTCGGGATCTATTTCCTCTACGGCTACCGCCACTCGGTGATCCGTACCGGCCGCGCCGTGGAAACGGAAGAGTGGAGCTAGCAGGAGAATCCGGCCACGCGATGTTGCTGATGCAGGAAGGGCCCGGTCGATACCGGGCCCTTCTTCGTTGGCAGCGACCAGCCGGGACGGGAGGCTACTCCCCGCGAGTGCTGGCCAGCAGTGCGGCGGTAGACGGAGAGGAGATCAGCCGCTCCCGGGCAGTCTGGAGCACCCGATCGTAGTCCATCCGCCTGACGAAGGCCGCCGAGTCACCGGCCACGAGTCCGGAGATCTGAGCTTCGAGGAGGCGGTCGATGGTGGTGCTCGCATCATCGAACTGCTGCCGGCTGACAGTGATCTCGGCTGCCGCCAGGCTGTCATAGACCGCATTGCGCCACCGGTCGGGAATGGTGGTGAAGTCCTGTGGCATCTCGGCCGAGGCAATCCGGGCCACCTTGAACACGATGTCCTGCATCTCGCCGATTCTGCTGGCCACTGCCCGGGCCAGTACCTGCTCGGTAGTGGCAGCGGTGTCGTTGGCGACGGGTAGGTCGGGAGTGACGCCTCCACCACCCAGGATCCTGCGGCCACTGGCCGAGCGGTACTCCGGCTGACTGGCGCTGCTGTCGACGAAGCGGCCGTCCTCAAGCCCGGCGTGTTCCGACTGGATACTGCGACCACTCGGCGTGTACCACTTGCCGGTGGTCAGCCTTACGGCCCAGCCGCTGTTGAGCACGGTCTGAGTCTGGACCAGTCCCTTGCCGAAGGTCCGTGTTCCCACCACCAGGGCACGGTCCTGATCCTGGAGCGAGCCGGCGACGATCTCCGATGCCGACGCGGATCCGCCATCCACCAGCACGACCACCGGTGCGTTGGCGAGCAATGCCTGCTCCTCGGCACGATAGATCTCCGGCTCCTTGCCGCGGTGGCGGACGGCGGCGAGTTCCTGACCCGGATCGAGGAAGAGCGAAGTGATGCCGAGAGCGGCACGCAGGTCGCCGCCACCGTTGCCTCGCACATCGAGAATGAACGAAGTGGCCCCCCGGCGCTGGAGCGAAATGATCGCGTTGGCCACGTCGGCCGTGCCGGCGTCGTTGAATCGCTGCAACGGGATGTAGCCGACGCCGCCCGGCAGCACGGCGGTGAAGGGGACAGCCGGTACCCGGATGACGGCCCGCTGGAGGTCCGCCGTAACGGTATCGGAGGCTGCGGGACGCTGGTACTTCACCCGGACAACCGAGCCCGGAGTACCGAGCAGCAGCGACGCGACCGAATCGGTGGTGAGGCCGGAGATCGGGACGTGCTGGACCTGGAGCAGGCGGTCGCCCGCCCTGACGCCGATCTTCTCGGCCGGGGAGCCCGCGGTTACCCGGAATGCGATGATCTCGCCGTCGATGTTGCGGATCGTGATGCCGGCGCCAGCGTAGCGGTTGCCGAGCGAATTGCGTTCGAAGTTGGCCCGGTCGCGAGGCGAAAGGATCGCGGCGTAGGGGTCCTGAAGCTCCCTGATCAATCCCCGGGCCGCCATCTCGTAGAGAGCGTCCTCGTCGTGCTCCTCCACGCCGGTGCGGGAGACTATCTCCATCACGTCGTAGAAGAGCTGAACTGACCGGCGAAGTTCCGGTGAACTGGCGAGAACCGCTCCGCCGAGCAGCAGCGGGGCGATGATCAGGGCAGTGATTGTGGTAATGCGACGACTCACGAAGACTCCGACTGCTGAAGTGAACCCATCAGTCATGATACTACGTAGAAGCGGGGCAGAACGTGTCGGTCAGCCCTGAGCAGCTAACGCCACTGCTCCTGCGCAAGGATCGACGGCCTCGTCCACCACCGCGATTGCTTCCCCGCCCAGAGCCCTGGCAAGGCGCGGACGGAGGGGGCGCCCCCGGGCGATCAGTCCACCGGAAAGGGCGACCGGTACCGGACCTGCTCCGGCGGCCGCGGCAATCCGGACCAGCCAGTCCACCGCCTGGGAGATGATCATCTCTGCGATGGCGTCGCCATGGTCCGCCGCTTCCACCACCACCGGACCCAGGCCGGCCACGTCGGCGGTGGTGGCAACAGTGCTCCAGCGCACCAGTTCAGCCACGCTCCTGCACCCGGCAGCACCGGCCAGCCGCTCGGCGAGGTGTGTCACCGGACCGAGACCATCCTGCATTGCCCCCACTGCTTCGAGGGCCCGCATCGCGATCCAGTATCCCGAGCCCTGATCACCCATCCGCCACCCCAGGCCACCAGCCCGGCGAGCAGTACCCTCCCGGTCGACGGAGACGGCAATGCTGCCGGTACCGGCGATCAGCAGGACCCCCGGTGCTCCACCGAATGCCGCAGCACGGGCAAGCTCTCCATCGGTGACGACCTTCACCTTCCACGACAGCCGCTCGGCGTCCGCTGCAGCCGCCAGTTCCTCGCGCTCGGCGGCCCGACCGACACCGGACGCTCCGATCACCAGGACGTCAGCCCTGGCCACACCCTCGCGGACCAGCAGCGGCCTTGCCATCGCTGCAATGCCGGTAGCAATGGCGGTGCCCCGGCCGATCCGCATCGGCTCACCGCGACCTTCCGACCGCCCCCGTTCCTGGCCGCCAACGAAGAGTGCCACCCGACTGGAGGTGCCACCGATGTCGACGCCGAGGACGATCATGCCCGGGCCGGCCAGAGTCGTGAAGAGAGATGAGCCACCAGCATCGTGATCGCAGTCCCCATCGGTACGTACCATGGCCAGGCCAGCCGACCAAGCGGTTCCAGGAACGTCAGTCCCGCGTCAGCCAGCTTGCCGGCGAAGATCGTCACCAGCATTACGGAGACGGTTGCAATGGCTCCACGGACCACATCCGGGCCCTGGACCCGGGGCGCGGTACCAGCCAGGAGGTAGGAGCCAAGGAGGGCACCGTAGGTAACCGAGGCAATGGAGAGTGCCAGCACCACCGCCGGCGTGCCGCTGCCGGTAGTGAACCACTGGAAGCCCAGTGCACCGGCCACCAGCAGCGTTCCCCAGATCGTCGAGACGAACTTGCCGACCCGCATCAGGCGCTGTTCGTCCTTCTCTCCGGTCCACGACGAATAGAGGTCGTGGGTGAAAGAGGACGCGAGCGCGTTGATCGATGACGCGACGCCGCTCAGCACTGCAGAGAGAATGCCGGCTACCACCAGACCGCCGAGGCCGGCCGGGAGGTAGTCCATCACGAACTGACCGAAGATCTCGTCGGGGGCGCGTTCCGGCGGTGCCTGTCCCGCAGCCCAGATCGCTGTGCCCACCACCAGCGCCAACAGGAACTGGGCGATCACCACCACTCCCGATCCGATCAGCGCCACCCTGGCGTCCCTGAGCGAGCGGGTGGCGAGGAGGCGCTGGACAATCAGATGATCGGTGCCGTGCGAGGCGGCTGATAGCATCGCGCCGCCGAGCAGGCCGCCGATGAAGGTGTACGGAGCGGTGAGCGAGAACTGGAAGTCGAACATCCGCAGCTTGCCGGCTTCGGAGGCCATCGTCCACGCGGTGTCGAAGCCGCCTGCCATGTTGATCGCGATTGCCAGTGCCGCTGCGGCGCCAACCAGGTACACCAGGAGCTGGATCACGTCGGCCCAGACCACTGCGCGGAGGCCACCGAAGTAGGCGTAGAACAGCGTGATCACACCGAGCGTCAGGATCGCCGCGGGGACGCTCCAGCCGGCCAGCAGTGCCAGCGGGATGGCTCCGGCGAAGAGCCGGACGCTGTCGCCGAGAAAGCGGGTGACCAGGAAGATCGTGGAGATCGCTCGGCGCGTGGTGCCGCCGAATCGGGACTCCAGCCTGGCGTAGGCGGTCTGCTGGTCGCCGCGGAAGAAGCCTGGCAGTAGCCAGACCGACACCGCTATCCTGCCGACCAGGTAGCCGATCGGAAGTTGCAGGAAGGTCAGGTCGCCGCGCGCTCCCAGTGCCGGCGTGGAGATGACGGTGATAGCCGAGGTCTCGGTTCCGACGATCGAGAGGAGTACTGCCCAGGCCGGGAGGTTTCTGGCGCCGAGGAAGTAGTCGCTGGCGGTTTGCTGGGAGCGGGATACCCAGTAGCCGTAGATCAGGGTAGCGCCGAGGTACACCGCGATTACTGCCAGGTCGAGTGGGGCCAAGCTTCCGCTCCAGCAACTGGATGGGGTGGGGTGGTCGGAGTGGAGGAAATCTAACGTGGCTGGGCGAGAGAAGGCCCGTTGTAAGGGCGCAGCATGCTGCGCCCGTGCGATCGGGATCTCTGCCTGGCGGGCGGGGTCGCTGCTGGATGCGGGAGGGCGCAGCATGCTGCGCCCGTGCGATCGGGATCTCTGCCTGGCGGGCGGGGTC
>CAZSPH010000060.1:6097-15350 GCA_964608715.1 uncultured Gemmatimonadaceae bacterium
GCTGCTGGATGCGGGAGGGCGCAGCATGCTGCGCCCGTGCGATGGAGATCTCTGCTTCAGGGGCAGGGCTGGCCGCGTGGGTTTCCCCCCCTCTCGCGTGTCATAGTTGATGTGAGCCACCGGGAGCGAGATGTCGACACCGCCGAGCGAAGCAGAAATCACCGCCATCTACCGCGAAACGATCGTACCGCTGTACGGCTTCGTATCCCGGCGGTGCAGCGGAGAGCGCCAGCTCGCCGAGGACATCACCCAGGAGGCCTGGTTGCGGGCGGTGAGGGAATGGTCGCGCAACGGACTGCCGGATGTGCCATTGGCATGGCTCACCACGGTGAGCAGGAACCTGCTTCTCAATCATCAGCGCCGTCGCCAGGGGGTGCCGATCGATGCCGTGCCGCCGGAGGTGATCATGGCGGCGCTGGAGGATGCCAGCGTCACCGAGTCGGCGGAGCTGACCAATGCCGTCACCCGGGCGCTCACCCGGTTGCCGGATGAAGAGGCGAGGCTGCTGGAGGCCTTCCATTTCGACCGGATCCGGGTGGCGCGTCTGGCAGAATCAATGGGAATAACCGAGAGAGCGGTCGAGGGCCGCCTGCGGCGGGCGCGGCTGCGGCTGCGCCGCGAACTGGAGACGATCGTACCGTCAATCGAAGGAGGAGTGTCATGAAGTCAGCAGACGACCGGCATGAACCGACACCGGAATTCGTATCCGGTCTGGAGCAGAGCATCGTGAAGGCCTGGCGAACCGAGGCAGCGACGGTGGCCGCGGTGCAGGCACCGACCGCGCGGAGATGGGAACTGGCCCGAATGGCTGCGGTACTGGCGATCGGGCTGCTGGGTGGCTTCGGTGCCCAGTTCGCGCTGGCACAGGTACAGAGTGACCGGACCCGGGAGGAGGTCGTGCGTTCGCTTGACGTCGAGCGTCTGGCATTGGAGCACCGGCTGGCCATCGCCCGTTCCGAGCTGGAGAGGGTGCGGGCCGCGCTCGCCGCCGGTGCGGTTACCGACGGAGAAGTTCGCCGCGCCGAACTCGAGGCCCGGGCGATCAGTGCGCAGATGGAGCGGATGCTGCTCGACTGGGCGGAGGTACAGGCGTCCCGGAATCCGCCGCGGAACGAACTGTGGGCGCCACTGGTCGGCGGCCGCGACTACGTGACGGAGCGCCTCAAGGTGATGGCCGAGGTGGTACGGGAAGGCGTAGTCGCTGCAGAGGCGGAGGAGCGCCTGGCTGACCAGAGGGTGAAGATCGGGGCGGCGGGGGTATGGGTTCTTCAGGCTGCTCAGTTGAAGACGATGGAGGAACAGGCACGACTGCAGCAGTTGCTGGCGGCGATTCAGCTCCGCGACGAGGCAGTTGCCAGGAAGCTGTCATCCGAGGAGGTGACCCGGCGGCAGCAGTTCGTCAACATGGAACTGGAACTCGCGGCAGCGGGGCAGCGACTTACGATTGCGCGCGAGCGGTTGGAGCGGATGCAGGCGATGGCAGGTTCGGGAGCAATACCGCTTATCGAAGTGAAGCGGGCCGAACTGAATCTGCTGGAACAGGAACTCGGCCTGGAACGGATCACCACCGAACTGGACCGGCTCCGGCGGGAAGCAGGAAACCGGTTGAACTGGCAGTTCGGGAAGAGCGGGGGGTGAACGGCAACACGACAACTGCGCGACTCAGTGTGCTGAGATCACCTGTCGTCTGGTGACGACCTGCAAGTATCCATTGGCTTCGGTCATGTAGTAGTCGAATCAGGTAAGGCTGGAGCCATGAGGAGGCAGACGGCCAGGCTCGTCAAGTTGGCGCAGAGCCTCGCTGGTACGATAGACGACCAACTCGTTGCCAGTTCAGTCAGGGCCATATTCGCTGCACTGGATAGTGTGTGCTGTAAGCATGCCAGCCGGATCACAGCGAACCGCGAGCGGAGCTGCAGGTCGCTTGTGGATGACCAGCCCGAGGTACGCACAAATACCGCCGGTCGCCTGGCGGCGAGGCCGTAAGGGACGGGCCCGTCATTGCGAGGCCCGCAGGGCCGAAGCAATCACCCAAGGAATGGGCGCCATCCTTCGGGATGCTTGCGCGCCCTCTGTGTGCTCCGAACCGGGGGCCGGGGATTGCTTCGGGCGCTTGCGCGCCCTCGCAACTCATGCTGCGAACGAGCTCCCGCAGCCGCAGCCGCCGGTGGAGTTCGGGTTGCTGAAGGTGAAGCCGCTGCCCTGCATCGAGGTCACGTAGTCGATGGTCACACCGCTCAGGTACTGGGCGCTGAAGGCATCGACGAACACCCGGAAGCCATGGAATTCGGCGACCATGTCATCGTCGGCGGCGTTGTCCTCGATGTTGAGCGAGTACTTGAAACCGGAGCAGCCGCCGGGCATCACCGCGATCCGGAGACCGGCGGTGTCGGCCGGGATGTCGTCGGCCGCGAGGAACTTCTTCACTTCCACACCGGCGGGTTCGGTGATATTGAGTACGAAGCCCTCGGGAAGGGCCTGGGTTGCGATCTCGCTCACGGCAATCCTCTCCTGCAACAGGTTCACTCTCTAATCTCGCCCCACCGGCCGGGCCGGGGAAGGGGCTCCTTCAGGTAGTACGATCGGCTGGCCCTGGTGGTTCCCTGAGCTACCTCGCTGCCTGGGGGTCGGCCGGACGGGGATCATCGAATCCGAGTGACCGCATGACCGCGTCGGCCACGGCGGGGCGCAGCGGAGTAAACAGGGGTGTGTTCCTGGTCGGGTGGACCCGGTTGGTCAGCAGCACGATGATCACCTCGCGCTCCGGATCGATCCAGATGGAGGTACCGGTGAAGCCGGTATGACCGTAGCTCCTGTTTCCCATGATGGACCCGGCGGAGGAGCGTCCTGACGGAGTGTCCCAGCCGAGCGCGCGGGATGAGCCGACGGGAACATCCTGGCGGCGGGTCCACGAGTCGAACTGGGAGGGCGGCTGGACCGGCGTGGTGGTCTGGCGCCCCAATGTCCCGGCCATCGCCCACTCGGTGAAGCGGATCAGATCCTCGGCGGTGGAGAAGAGGCCGGCATGACCGGATATGCCGCCCAGTCGGGCTGTGTTCTCGTCGTGGACTTCGCCGAGCAGGGTGCGGCCCCGCCAGGGGTCGGTCTCGGTGGGCGTGATCGCCTTGCGCCACCCCTTCGGCGGGGTGAAGCGCGAGCGGGTCATTCTCAGCGGTTCGGCCACCCGGGTACGGAAGAGATCGTCGAATCGCATCCCGTACTGTTTCTCAAGAATCGCTGTCAGCGTAATTGCACCCAGATCGGAGTAGACCATCCGGGTGCCGGGGTCGTCATTCAGATCGGAGGTGATGGCCCGCAGGATTCCGCCTGGCCGCACTGCCGTTTCCAGCCAGAGAGGACGGTGCGCCGGGAGCCCGCTGTCGTGTAGCAGGAGATCCCTGACGGTGACGCTCGACTTGGCTCCCAGGCCGCGACCGAACTCGGGCAGATAGGAGATCACCCGGGCATCGAGGTCGAGCTTGCCGTCGTTCACCGCCATCATCGAGACGGTGGTCAGCGCGATCACCTTGGTGAGCGAGGCCATGTCGTAGAGAGTGGACGGATCGGGCCGACGGGAATCGCCGATGCCATAGTGGCCGGCGGAATGGAAGAAGTGTTCGCCGCGATATGACACGGCGAGTACCGCGCCCGGAGCGGCACCGGCGGCGATCGCCGAGTCGAGCACGGCGGCAGCGGGAGCGAGACGGGAGGCAAGCGCCGGTGTCGACGGGATCGGCTGAACCTGCGGTGGTCCGCCGGCGCAGGCTGCAGTGAGAATGGCGAGCCCCGCCAGTGTCACTTCTCTCATCGGGTACCGTCCACCCGGATACCGGTCCGGATCGGCCACTGCGGCGGAATCGGGATCGGCGAGGTGCCGGTGATTGCAGCGGTCCCGGCTAGCGCACCGGCGACAGCCGATTCGGCGAAGGTGGTGTTGCTCCACGCCATCAGGTAGCTCGCAGCAGTGGGCACCTGGGTGATCACGTATGGTGATCCGAACGAGACCAGCACCGTCGGCTTGCGGCGGGCGAGATTGGTCAGCATCGTGGCGGTCTCGGGCTTGAGTCCGATACTGCCGCTGTAGGAGCCCCAGCGCACCGAAGTGGCAAGCACCACCGTCGGAGCGGCCGCAATCGCCCGCTCGGCGGCGGCGAGCTGCGCGGGAGTGTGCTCGGTCGGGAGAGTCACCACATCGACGGTGTAGCCGGCGGCACGAAGGTCGGTGGCGAGGGTGCGACCGAGCGAAGTGTTGCCGTCGGCAACGGTCACCAGCGCGACGCGGCCGGGAGTGCTCCGGAGCTTGCGTACCGTCTCAAGTGAATCCTTGAGCAGCACGATCGACCGGCGGGTGACATCGGTCGCGATCGCGACATGCTCCGGGGCACGGATGACTCCGTTGATTGCGGCCAGGTCGACATCACGCTTCGCGAAGAGGCCGGCATCACGCTTCATCTCGAGAATCTTCCGCACCGAGAAGTCGAGCCGCTCGCGCGACACCCGGCCTGATTCGACGGCCCTGGTCATCGCAGTGATCGCGGCAGCGGGGTCGGCCGGCATCAGCAGCAGATCGCTGCCAGCTTCGAAGGCGCGGATCACGATCTCGTCCTTCGAGATCTCCTTCGCCACTCCGCCCATGTCGAGTGCGTCGGTGGCGATCAGTCCCTTGAAGCCAAGGGAGTCGCGGAGAATCCCGGTCATTACCGACTGCGACAGGGTGCCGGGGAGACGCGAGCCATTGTCGAGTGCCGGGACCGCGATGTGCGCCGACATGATCGCATCGACGCCGGCGGCGACAGCGCCGCGGAACGGTACCAGTTCCAGGGTGTCGAAGCGCTGCCAGGAGGCGGGGATCACCGGCATCGACAGGTGGGAATCGGTGTCGGTGTCGCCGTGACCCGGGAAGTGCTTGGCGGTGGAGAACATTCCTCCGGCGCGGAAACCGCGGACTGCGGCCGCCACCATCCGGCTCACCTGGTGCTGATCGGCCCCGAACGAGCGGGTATTGATGATCGGGTTGGCGGGGTTGTTGTTGACGTCGGCCACCGGTGCGAAAGCAAGGTGGATGCCGACTGCACGTCCCTCTACTGCGGTGATCCGACCCAGTTCGAAGGCGTCCTCCTCGCGGCCTGCGGCGCCGACTCCCATCTGGGTGGGGAACGGCGTGCCGGCGGTCATCCGGAGTACCACTCCGCCTTCGAGATCGGCGGAGATCAGCAGCGGGAGAGGCGCCCAGCTCTGCAGCGTGTTCAGCTTCTTCGCGATCGCCTGGGGTGTTCCGGTCGAGATGATGATCCCGCCGACTTCGAGCGAGTCGACCCACATCCGGGCGCGCCGCATCGTGGCGTGGGTCTCCGGGACGTCATCGCCGAGGAGCCATGGCATCACCAGTTGAGCTACCTTCTGACGGGTGGTCATGGTGCTCATCAGCCGGTCGACGGTATCGGCGGGCGCGGTCACGTCGGGGTAGTCGGGGCGGACTTCGACTCGCGGTGAGACTTCCGGCTCGGGGGCGCCCGAGCAGGCCAGCAGGGCAACGGTCAACAGCGAATGGAGCGGGGCGAAATGGGACACTGGGCTCACCGGAACGGGTGGAAGCTGATGCTGCTGGCCGCCGCGACGGCCGGATGTGGTGCGGGCGGTGCGGTGGCGCTGGAACTGCCGCCGGCGGTCCGACCGGGAATCGAGGTGCTGCTGGCCGACTCCGCCCATCTCGTGAAGGGGCTCCGGATCGGCTTCGTGACCAACCTGGCTGCAGTGGACAGCCGCGGGGTCATCGGCATCACCAGGCTCCGCGAGGAGGGAGTGACCATCGCGGCACTGTTCGGTCCGGAGCACGGGCTCGATGCCCAGGCAAAGCCCGGCGAGAAGGTCGCATCCGGCGTGGACAGTGCCACCAGAACTCCAATCTACTCCCTGTATGGTACCACCGCACGGCCCACGCCGGAGATGCTGGCAGGGATCGACGTGCTGGTGGTGGATCTCCCCGATGTGGGGACGCGCTACTACACCTATGTCACCACCACCATCAACGTGATGCGCTCGGCGGCCGATGCGAAGATTCCGGTGGTGATCCTCGACCGGCCGAATCCGATCGCGGGAGTGATGGAAGGCAACGTGATGCCGAAGGAGTTCATCTCGACCGTCGGTCCGATGGAGACACCGATGCGGCACGGGATGAGTCTGGGAGAGCTGGCCCGGCTGGCGAAACAGGATTTCGCCTTGGACGTGGATCTGACCGTGGTCCCCGCTGCCGGATGGCGGCGGAGCGAGTATCTGGAGGCCACCGGACTGCCGTTCGTGCCGCCCAGCCCCAACCTCAAGGATGTCGACGCTCTGATCCACTACCCGGGGACCTGCCTCTTCGAGGGAACGGCGCTCTCAGTGGGGAGAGGGACCGATCATCCCTTCCATCAGATCGGCGCGCCGTGGCTCGATGTGACCAAGGTGATCGAACGGATGAATGCACTGGCGCTGCCGGGAGTGCGCTACGAACCGGTGGTGTTCACCCCTCGGAATCCCGGCGATGCCAAGCATCCGGACGTCGAAGTGAAGGGGATCCGGCTGGTGATCACCGACCGTGCGAGCTATCGCCCGGTGGCAACGTCGGTGCACCTGCTCGCGGCCGTCAGGGCCGTGCATCCCGACCAGATCAGGCTCGGCGGGATCTTCGACAAGCTCGCCGGCGGGCCGACGCTGCGCGAGGCACTGCTTCGCGGTGATGACGTGACCGCGATGGTGACGAAATGGGATGCCGACGTGGCGGCGTTCGCGAAACGGGTGGAAGGGTTGCTGGTGTACTGAGCGGATCCACCGGACCTCAGCGCTGTCCGGTCGGTATAGCGCGGGACCGGTTGTGGCTCATCGCTCGGCCTCGCCCTGACGTCTGACCATCTCCGCGATCCAGATTGGCGCGAAGGGCGAGGTGCATCCTTTCGAGACCGGATAGTCGCGATAGATGCCCAGCTTCTCGCCGATCGCCATGGCGCGCTTGCGGTGGTCCGGGTGATGGATTCCGATCGAGGCGAGCGCACTGTTCATCGTCCACTGGGTGGCCGGATCGGCGGCACCCATCTCCGCTTCGATCCGGTCGAGTACGGCGGGGATGTCGATGCCATCAGGGTCGCGGGCGATCCGTTCCGACATCAGCGTCCAGCCGGATCGGGCCGCCCAGGGGTGGTTGTCCGCCAGCCAGGCCTGCCGCAGGGCCTCCTTATCCGGATGCTTCTTCACTACATAGGAGTTGATCCAGTCGGCGAGCTGGGGGACCGTACCGGTGCGGACCATCATGTCGACTTCCGCGCGGGTCAGCTTTGCCGGCTTGAGGATCAGGATCGCCAGGAGGCGGGCTTCGAGGTTGCCGGTCCCCCAGAGTTCCAGCGCGAGCTGCTGGTCGATCCTGATCTTCGCCGCAATCTTGCGGATCTCACCCATCGGCACGCCGAACTGGTTGCTGCCGGCACCCTGATGGGCGTTGCGGTTGCGGACCTTGGGGTCGCCGAGGGCTTCGAGCTGGGAGAGGAGAGAGGAGACGGAGGCCATCTCTGAAGGTTGTCCGGGAGTCCGGGATGGGCAAGGACCGGGGATCGTCCGGCGGGCCCCACTCCCGTTGCTCCTCCCGTGGCCCGACCGTTACCTTTGCGCGGCTGGTCATCGCGGCGTCCGAGCCCCTCCCGGGGGAGCGATGCTGCGGGACCGAACATTGCCGGACCAACTGGAAGGACGTGTGTGGCCGAACTGATCCCGGGAGCGGTTAAGAGGGGGTACCTCGCCGTGACCACGCCGCTGGTGCGCGCGCTGGTCAACGGGAAGGTATCACCCAACACCCTGACCACCATCGGCGCCGCACTCATCATCATCTCCGCCGTGGCCTACGGAATGGGATCGATCCGCGCCGGCGGACTGCTCCTTCTCCTCTCCGGACTGGTCGACACCCTCGATGGCCAGGTCGCCCGGATGGGTGCCCGGACCACCGCCTTCGGTGCCTTCTACGACTCGACCCTCGACCGGGTCGGTGATGGCGCCGCTTTCATCGGGATCGGGGCCTGGTTCATCTACGCTCCCGACGTCCGCTGGCGCCTCGGCGCAGTGGTCACCTGCATGGCCGGGATCCTGGTCATCCAGCTCGTCTCGTACATGCGTGCCCGAGCCGAAGGGCTCGGACTCGAATGCAAGGTCGGCATAGCCCAGCGGGCCGAGCGGATAGTTGGACTCGGGCTGCCGACCGCGCTCTTCGGCGCCGGCCCCGAGGGACTGGTCCTCTCCGGAGCAGTCTTCGCAGTTTCACTGGTATCGTTGATTTCCGTCGGACAGCGTTTCGCCCATGTCTTCCGGGTGACCCGCTGACCGCCGCCTACTGACTCGAAAGGACCTAGCGTGACCGCAACAAAGCCTGGGCAGATCGCCCCTGCAGATGGGAAGCTCGGCGTTCTCTGCGTCGGACTCGGCGCAGTGGCCTCGACCTTCATCGCCGGCGTCGAACTCGCCCGCCGCGGGATCGCAACCCCGGTCGGGTCGCTGACCCAGCTCGCGACGATCCGTCTCGGCAGGCGCACCGACGGTCGGACTCCGCTGATCAGGGACTTCGCCCCGATCGCTCCGCTCGACAAGCTGGTCTTCGGCGCCTGGGATCCGGTGCCGGACAACCTCTACCAGTCGTGCCTGCACTGCAAGGTGTTCAACAAGTACGAACACGTCGAACCGATCAGGGACTTCCTCGAGACCGTGGCACCGATGCCGGCCGTGTTCGACCAGCAGTACGTCAAGCGGCTCGAAGGCAGCAATGTCAAGACCGGGAAGAACAAGCGCGATCTCGCCGAGCAGCTCCGTCAGGACATCCGCGACTTCAAGGCGAAGAACGGTGCCGATCGCTGCGTGATGGTCTGGTGCGCTTCAACCGAGGTCTTCATCACTCCCGGCCCGGCCCATCAGTCGCTGGCCGCGTTCGAGGCTGCGATGGAGGCGAACGATCCGTCGATCGCTCCGTCGATGCTCTACGCCTGGGCCGCACTGATGGAGGATGTGCCCTTCGCCAACGGGGCTCCGAACCTGACCTGTGACATTCCGGCGATCACTGACCTCGCCAGGGACCGCAGGATCGCGATCGGCGGCAAGGACTTCAAGACCGGCCAGACGATGGTCAAGACCGTTCTCGCCCCGATGTTCAAGGCCCGGATGCTTGGCGTGGCTGGCTGGTACTCCACCAACATCCTCGGCAACCGCGACGGCGAGATCCTGGATGATCCCGAGTCGTTCA
>CAZSPH010000061.1:0-5232 GCA_964608715.1 uncultured Gemmatimonadaceae bacterium
TCCTGGATGCCGCGGATCGTCTTGCCCTTGGGGCCGATCACGTCACCGATCTTGTCCGGCTTGATCTGGATGGTGAAGATCCGCGGTGCCCAGGGCGACATCTCCGGGCGCGGTGCTGCCAGCGCCTTGTTCATCTCGCCGAGGATGTGCATCCGGCCAGCCTTGGCCTTCTCCAGCGCCTTCTCCATGATGTCGAGATCGAGACCGTCGATCTTGATGTCCATCTGGATCGAGGTAATCCCCTCGGCGGTACCGGCGACCTTGAAGTCCATGTCGCCGAGATGATCCTCGGTGCCAAGAATGTCGGTGAGGATCGCGACCTTCTTGCCTTCCTTGATCAGCCCCATCGCGACACCGGCGCAGGGCGCCTTGATCGGCACCCCGGCATCCATCAGCGCCAGCGAGCCGCCGCAGACGGTGGCCATCGACGAGGAGCCGTTGGACTCGAAGATCTCCGAGACGATCCGGATGGTGTACGGGAAGTCGGACATCGCCGGGAGGAGCGGATGCAGCGCCCGCTCGGCGAGTGCGCCGTGACCGATCTCGCGACGCGAGGTGCCGCGGATCGGACGGACCTCACCAGTGGAGAACGGCGGGAAATTGTAGTGCAGCATGAAGGACTTGCTGCTCTCACCGGGCGTCTCGATCGAATCGAGCCGCTGCTCGTCCTCGGCGGTGCCGAGGGTGGCAACGACCATCGCCTGGGTCTCACCGCGGGTGAAGAGAGCGGAGCCGTGCACGCGGGGGAGAACCCCGGCCTCGATCGTGATCGGACGGACCGTGTCGGTATCCCGACCATCGATCCGCTCACCCTTGTCGAGGATCTGCGACCGCATCGCGTGATACTCGATCTCCTCGAGTTCCGCCTCGATCGCCTTGGCGCTCTCAGGATAGTCCTCGGCGAGCTTGGCAATCACCTCGGCGCGAATCGACGCGACACCGGAGGCACGACCAGCCTTGTCCTTGGCGTTCATCGCCTTGGCAATCGGCTTGGCAGCGAGATCGGCGACGGCCTTGATCAGTGCGGAATCCTTCTCACCCGCCGACCACGGCATCTTCTCCTTCACTCCAGACTTCTTTGCCAGCGTCTCGATGTGACCGATCAGCTCGCGGATCCCGATCTGCGCGATCTTGAGTCCTTCGAGCACCTCGGCCTCGGATACCTCCAGCGCGCCGCCCTCGACCATCATGATCGAGTCCTGCTTGCCGGAGACCACCAGGTCCATCGACGAGAGTTCGAGCTGCTGGAAGGTCGGGTTGAGGATCCAGTTGCCGTCGATCCGGCCGACGCGAACGGCAGCCAGCGGACCATTGAACGGCACCTTGGAGATCGCGAGCGCAGCCGACGTGGCGAGTACGGCCATGATGTCGGACTCGTTCTCCTGATCAGTCGCGAGGACGGTCACGAAGACCTGTACCTCGTGACGGAAGCCCTCGGGGAAGAGCGGCCGGATCGAGCGATCGATGATCCTGCAGTTCAGGATCTCGTCGTCGGAGGGGCGCCCCTCGCGCTTCAGGAAGCCGCCGGGGATCTTGCCCGCGGCGTAGGTCTTCTCGCGATACTCGACGGTCAGCGGGAAGAACGGAAGATGGGTCTCCCGGGGGGAGACGGTAACCGCCGCATGCACGACGGTCTCGCCATACTGGACCAGCACACTGCCGGCAGCCTGACGGGCGAGGCGCCCGGTCTCGATGACCAGGGGGCGCCCCGCAAAGGTTGTTTCGATACGATTCACTCGGGTTTCCTTCACGAGATGAGCACCCTCAAAGGCAAAAGCGCCCCACGGTGCTCAAGTGGGGCGCCCATGCAGCATTGGCTTGTTGCTCAGTTCCGCAGGCCGAGCTCGGCGATGAGGGCACGGTAGCCCTCGATGTCGCGGCTCTTGAGGTAGTTGAGGAGACGGCGCCGCGAGCCGACCATCTTCAGAAGACCCTGACGACCATGATGGTCCTTCTTGTGGGTCCGGAAGTGGCTGGTGAGATAGTTGATCCGCGTGGTGAGGAGAGCGACCTGGACCTTGGTGGAGCCGGTGTCGGTCTCGTGCGCGCGGTGCTTCTCGATTACGGGCTGCTTTTCGATCATCCTGGTGCCTGCCTGCTGGGCTGAACTGCTGCGTGGTTTCTGTTCGCTTCTTTCCTAGCCTTCCAATCTACCTAGACCCAGGCCCCGGTAGCAAGGGGAGCGCTCCAGCTTGAGGACACTCCCCCGGCAGCATATAGTTACAGAATGAAACAGTCGCTTGCCCTGCTGACGTTCCTGGCACTCCCCGCCTGCGCTGGCGGGGATGGCAGCAACGCCCTCGTCACCTCCACTACCAGATCCGGCGACACCACCGTCGTCACGACGACGATCCGCGATTCGGTGCCGACGCTGGCCCTGGCCGCCGAGCTGTCGATCGGCTCCGACGCCATCGACAGGCCCGACGGTCTCTCGGAGATCTACTCGCTCTCCGTCGACGCGAATGGACGGATCGCGGTATACGACCACGGCAGGCGGGCGATTCTCGTTTTCGACTCGACTGGCAGCTTCGTGATGCAGGTGGGACGCGAAGGCGAGGGACCGGGGGAGTATGGTCGCCTGTGGGAGCGGAATCTCACTTTCCTTTCAGACGGCGGATTGGCGACCTGGGAGACGATGTCGTCCCGTGCCAGCACCTTCGATCCACAGGGGCGCCACGTCGCCACCTGGCATGTTACCGACCGCATGGGAGGAGTCACGACGATCCACCCCGCCCCGGACGGCAGGGTCGCCATCCGGGCGCCGATCGAGCGGGAAGGTGAATCGGTATTCGGCCGGGAAGGAACAGTGCTTTTCTCCGCCACCGGTCAGGAATTCTCCCGCACCCTGCTTCCGGTACCTGGACCGGTCGACTGGCTCACTGCAGGCAGGATCGGCGAGGTCCGTTCGGTCGTCCCGTTCGGGAGACGGAACGTCACCGTCCTCTTCCCCGACGGCAGCCATGCCAGCGGCAATTCGGCGAGCTTCCGGTTCGTAGTCGCGGGCGGGGAAAAACTCCCGCGCGTGGTGGAGGTCGTCAGCCCCGCCGTTCCGGTGGCTGCAGGCGAGCGGCAGTACTGGACCACCGAGATGGCGAACTACTTCGCCCAGTTCGGTCCCGACTGGAAGTGGAACTCCGCACCGATCCCCGATACCAAGGGATACTTCACCAGCGCACTGGCTGGGGACGATGGCTCCCTGCTGGTACTGGTGGCACAGCCGGGGAGCGAAATCGAGAACCCTGATCGTGACCGGCCGGTACGACCCGGCAGTCCTCCCCGTCCCGCAACGGTATGGATCGAACCGAGGGTCTGGTATCACTTCGACTCGACCGGCGCTCTTACCGGGTCACTCTCACTGGGAAGGGAGATCGTCCCACACCATCTCCGTGGCAGTTCCCTCTGGGCAGTGGTGAGTGATTCGGTGACCGGTCTGCCGACAGTGGTGAGGTACCGGCTCGGGCAGTGACTCCGGAATAACCCGCGTGATCGCATGACGGCCGCGCAGCGCTGATGGCGTACTGGGTGGTGGAGGATGCTGTCAGTCTCCATCGGCCACGTACAACGGAGGCGGGATGCCGCGGGTCTCTGCGCTGTTCACGATATCGCTGCTGCTCGGAGCGGGTGCGCCGCTGATCGGGCAGGCGACTCGACCCGTTAAAGCTGTCGAGGCTTGGGATCTGGTCGATCGACTCCACGGTCGGCTCTTCGATATCAACTCGCCTCCATCCATAGACGGAATAACCTGGGCACGCCCGTCAGCAGCGCCAGGCGGTGCTCCCGGTTGGACTATCCGGGGAAATGGCACCATCGCCTGGGAAGGTGATATCCCGATGGGACGGGACAGACCTGGAGGCCCGATACGGCCGAATCGGGCATGGATAGATGTCACAGTCGTGAACAACCGGGTTGCCGGTTTCTCGTTCGGTAGCGACCAGGGGTCGCTCGAGGGCACCGGAATCGCAGGGGATGAACTGGTCGAATCCCACAGCGCAGAAGTCCTGGAGCGCCGTTGCTCCGACCCGGAGTCATTTTTCCGATACCACGAAGCAAAGTTTCGACTGTCTGACGGGCGCGAAGGATGGGTCAGCGTCACTATTGACGTGAACGTCAGAACGGCCGAAATCCGAAATACGTTCTACCGAACCGAGCCCCCGGCAGACAATGAGGACAATCTGGCAGGGCCGCTGCGAGCTGAGTTCTGCCGATGATCGGCGATGTAACCAACCCACCCAGCTGTCCGAGGGGTATCCAGTGACCCGCTGCCCGGTCTGCGAAACGGAGTACCCCACCGGCAAGCGGTTCTGCTCGAAGGACGGTGCATCACTGGTCGATGCTGCCCCGGCAGCTCCCGCAGCGGACACCATCACCTGCCCCACATGCGACCGCCCATACCCCGCAGGGAAACGGTTCTGTTCGGTCGATGGCACGCCACTGGCCCCGGGAGCGGCGCCAGTGGTACCCGCTCAGCAACCCGCGGAACCGGTACAGCCTCCGCCACCAGCTCCTCCTCTGGTGACCGCTCCCGTTGCGCCTCCGCCACCACCACCGACCATACCGACACCAGCAGCGCCGCCTGCCCTGCCGACCCGGCGCCGACGTCGCTGGGGAGTACCGGTGGCGGTCGTCACTCTGCTGCTGCTTGTCGGTGGAGGAGCGGCGGGCTGGTGGTTCTGGAGCCACCCGATCATCAGCGTCCGCAACAACCTCATCACACCGGTAACGCTCCGGACCGATGGCGTTCCTCCGTTCACCGTTGGTGCCGGCCAGCGACACGAGCTGCGGCTGCCGTCCCGCAAGGTCGAATCGCTCGAATGGGAAATCGAAACCGCGCCTTCAGGCACTCTCAGCAGCGGTTCGACCCGGATCGACCTGCCATCGCGGACAGCCTTTACCGGCACTGCGGCGGTCGACCCGATGATCAGAAGCGAGCGCTGGTTCGCGGCACTGGTCACCAACGAGACATCTGCCCGACTCTGCGTGGTGATCGACGACGTGATCCGGACCGCCGGCGACAGTTGCGACGTGTCGATAGCGCCAGGGGCCACCCAGGTCTTCACCGGCTATCGCCGCCTGAGCGACGACAGCTATATCCGCGCCGTCAGACCCGACGGCATAGGCACCACCTACCGCGACATCGCGGCGTCAGTCAATCCGCGCAGCGGTGCGATCACGCTGAAATTCACTCCGGACCATTTCGTCCGTTGACAACCGGGCTCATGATCGCCCGGCACA
>CAZSPH010000061.1:5332-15335 GCA_964608715.1 uncultured Gemmatimonadaceae bacterium
GTTGCAGCCATCGCCGGAACCGGCGTATCGGCTGCCGGAATCACCCTGTGGGACGAGACCCAGGGTCACCCGCCGCGGGGATTCGTCAATGCAATCCTGGCCGGCGCGCTGGCAGCGTTCCGTCTGCTGCTGGTCGCATTGATCGTCGGCATCTGCGTGCTGCTCTACCTGGTGGCGCTCACCGCCGTGCTGTTCCTGATCCGGATACCGGGCCTCGGCAACCTGCTCGCCACGGTACTCCTGCCGGTGGCTGTAGTGGTGACCGGCCTGGTGCTGATCTCCGTGTTCTATGTCCTGATGCCGCTGGCAGCGCCGGCAACCTGGCAGGGAATGGGAGTACTGGAGACTGTTGCGATCCTGATCACCGTTGCCCGCGAGCGCCTGTTCTACGTGGTGGTACTGCAGCTCCTGCTGGGGCTGCTGGTCGCGGTTGCCACCGGCCTGGTCGCTGCAGTGATGATATCGGGTGGGATCACCGTATTCAGCTCGGTACTCGCAGTCGTGGGCATCGACGGCGGCTTTTCGTTCGACGACGTGACCTCGGTCATGACCGGCGGAGGTGGCATGGGGGGCTCCACGATCGCACTGGCGATAGCCGGCGCAATCATCATGCTGCTGACTGCCGTCCCACCGATGGCGATGATGCTGAAGGGGATCGCGATCGTCTTCCAGAATGCAGCCCAGGGGCTCGACGCATCGCAGGCGGCAGGCGACCTTCAGCGTGGCCTCGACCGCACCCGCGAGACTATGGCAGATGCCAGGCGACGTGCCGAGGAACAGCTTGCCGAGACGCGCAGGCGGGCGGCTGAAGCAGCCGAGGCACGTCGGACAGCGGCCGCAGCAGCGGCGGCGGCCCCCCCAGTTCCTGAGCCGTCGTCTGGTACCCGAGAGCTATGATGCTCCTGCACTTCCGCAGTTCCAGGGAGGGAGTGCCCACATGACCGTTGACGGTACCCGCATTCAGGTCACCATGGGATTCGGCACGATCAGCGCTGGCTCTGGTGATCTGAGCCTCGCGCTCTTCGCCGGATCCGGTCTGACGTCGATTTCGTTTTCGGGCATTCCTTCTCCCGGTACCTATGCCTTCGCGAACGGGATCGGACAACCCGGAATACTCACCAGCAGCGGAGGCGTACTCCACGTGGACAACCCGACTGGGTCCATCACGATCAGCAGCATCACAGCCAGCCGAGTACGGGGGCACTTCAGCGCTTCCTTCCCGGGAGGAGACGGCAAACCACCGCTGGTGATCAGCGAGGCCGAGTTCGATCTCGGGATCCGGCCATGATGTGGGGCCCTGGAGTACCTGCCACCGGCACACGGCGGAGCCGGTATGGAGTGATCCCGGCAGTGACACTTTCGGTCATACTGCTTGCCGGATGCGGCTCCTCACCTTCGGGTGGCGGTACCCTGCCGCCACCGGCCCCACCACCTCCCCCGGCGGGTGGCTCGTGGATCGAGGCAACCGTCGACGGCGAGCAGATGCGCTGGATCCCCTACTACACCAGGAGTGGCAGCGGCCCTGACGGGCAATTCAATGTCTTGGCCGAGGATGCTCACGGCAACGATCTGGACCTCTCGGTAGTGGCGATCCCGGGCCCGGGGACCTACCCGCTCGGAATGCTGGGACTGGAAATGACCGGTGGCACTGTCTCGTTCGGGGGAGCCGACAACGGTTGGAGCACTCCACACACTGGTACGGCAGGGTCGATCACGTTCACGACTCTGTCCGGTAATCGCGCCGTCGGCACCTTCGCATTCACCGCAGAGCGGAGCGAGAACGATCCGCGCCCTCCCGTTCAGGTAACCGGTGGCCGGTTCGACATCACGCTGTCGGAATCGTTCAAGCCACTGGCTCCCGCCGGCACCCAACGGTTCCTGCGAGCCACCATCAACGGTTCACCGCGTTACATGATCGCCGGCTCCGCGTACTGCGGATCAATCGCTAACGAGACGTGTTTCATCAGCGTCGGAGACGCCGAGTACTCGATCCTCATCATGACCATACCTAACCCGCCAAGACTGGGGACGTTCCCCGTAAACTCCGGTTCGAGCTCCAGCCGCTTCCAGATCTCCAAGTTTGCCGGTCCGATCCTCTGGGGATATGACCCGCAAGGCTCGGGATTCGTGACTGTCACGTCCTACACCGATGGCATCATCACCGGCACGTTCGAGGCGGACTTCCCTTCACCGCTGTTCAGCACCGATGTGCCGCCGCTGGTGGTCCGAAACGGCGCGTTCCAACTTCGCATGTGGGTACCCCAATGATCGACAACGTCCGATGCTGCATGCCTACCACCGCTCTACTGCTCACCCTGCTCAGCACGGCCTGCGGCTCCGACGGCACAGGACCGACCCCGCCCGGTCCACCCCCACCCCCTCCGCCGCCTGGACCACCTGGACCGCCCGCAAGTACGCTCGTGGCAGACTACTCCGGTTGCCCCGCCTCCTCGCGCCCGGTATGGGTGGGCTACCGGACCGACAACGGACCGTGGCAGCAGGCAACGCCTTCCGGTCATGTGTACCAGCTCCCGTTGTCGGGCACCCTGTACGACGTCGCCTATGTCTTCCCGTCAACCGGTGCAGCCGGACATTCCGTCGCCGTCTACCTGGACCGTACCTCCACGCTGTCAGAGACTATCGGACGAACCGGACCAACCGACCCCTGTCCCATGACCAGCCCAACCCGGGATGTCGCGATCAACTTCAGCGGCATCGACGCCAGCCAGATGGGCGAGGCCTATCTGGACGGGAATATCGCGACCAGCTTCTCGCCGACAGCGTCTGGCCCGATGAGGACGACGCCGGCACTGCTCGCGCGTCGAACAACCTTCGGCGCTAGTGTACCGGTGACCGATCGACTGATCTTCCGCCCTCAGGCCAGCCTTCCTTCTGCTGGCACACCACTTCAGATCGCCTTCGATGGCGTGGATGCCTTCGCGCCACACCCCGCGACCATCACGCTGAGCGGGGTCCCGGCGGGATTCGATTCCCAGGCGGATGTTCGCTACTACGACGGTGCCTGCCGGTTCCTCGGTTCGCTTTCCGTTGCAGGAGGCGTCCCCGGATCATCTCCTGCCATGTCATTGCACGGGTTGCCTACTGCCCGCGCCCTGGCAGATGGCTTCCATGTCACCGCGGCATATACATTCGACGACAACGGCGACGGCGTTCTCGTCTTCCGGTACACCCGCCAGCTCACGAGTTCGACGATTCCCCTCCCGGCGATGCCCGGTATCCCGACCATGACTGCGCTGCCCGGCTCCCATCCGCGTCGCGAAGCCCGCTTCTCGGTCCCCGCAGCGTACAACGCCCATGCGCAGTTCCGGCACGGCGACAACGGGCACGACTTCGCCATCTTCCTCGCAGCGTCACGGTACGCCGGGGGAGAGGCAGTCATTGCCACTCCGGACTTCTCGGCCGCACCGGGATGGAACCCAGCCTGGGCGATGGCTGGTGGCGGCACTGGCCGGTGGGAAATCCACGCGATGGGTGCGACGACCGGAGATCCCCGCAGCGAGCCCTGGTGCCGGGACGGCAACCTTGTGGTCACAGCCCAGCGCGGCGATAACGACTAAGTCGACATCGTCAGTTCCACCCGTACTGCATTGGACTCGACGACGAGCAGCGGCAGGAAGATCCAACTGAGGCAAAAACAGATTCCTCCACTTCGGCCCGGCGTTGCCGGGCCTCCGGTAGGAATGACGGCGGTGTGAAACCAGCATCACCGCCGCCTGTCGGCGACGGCTGATCGCAGATTGCCGCTACAGCCACCCCAGCAGTCGGCGGATGTCGTTGCTGAACACCAGCACCATCAGCCCGACCACGATCACCAGCCCGATGATCTGGATGCCATCGCGCAGCTTCGCCGGCAGCGGCCGGCGGATGATTCCCTCCACCGCTAGCAGCAGGAAGGCACCACCATCGAGCACCGGAATCGGCAGCAGATTGACCACCGCGAGGTTCACCGAGATCAGCGCCATGAAGCCGAGCAGCACGGTGATCCCTGCACGGGCAGACTCGGCGGCCATCTGACCGATCAGGATCGGCCCACCAACCTCCCTCGATGCCACCCGCCCGGTCACCAGTCCGCGCAGAGTGCGGGTGATCAGCCCCGTGGCCGCCATCGTAGCCCGGGTGCCCTCGCTCACCGCCCCGGCGAACGAAAGCTTCTCGGTCCGGTACGGTGCCATCACCCCTGCCCCGATTCTGCCGATCATCTCGGATGTCGAGTCGGCAGGATCCCGCCGCTCGGCTCGCGGGGTGATATCGACATCGCGGCGGATACCATCGCGCACCAGCGAAATGGTGATCTGGCGATCGGCAGCCCGCTCGATCATCCGCACTGCGTCATTCCACTCCGCAATCGGCTCACCGTCGATGGCCACAACCGAATCGCCCACTGCCAGGTCGGCACCGGCGGCCGGAGTACCAGGGATGATCCGGCCGAATACCGGTGGGTAGCCGGGGCGCAGAGCCGTGGCCGTCTGTACTCGCTCGACCAGTGCATCGCGATGCAGCGCAATCGCGATGGGCTCGACCCGATCGAACTCGATCAGGATCTGGTCGCTGCTGCCATGGGTGATGCGGTCGGTGATGTCGCCCCAGGAGTCGACCGGAGTGCCATTGATAGCGGTGACCCGAACACCCGGAGGAAGATCGGCCAGCATCGACGATTCGAACGGCAGCATCGCGGCATCAACCGAACTGATCGTCGTGGTGGGATCGTAGCGACGCCCCTCCTTCACCGCGAGTCCGACAAAGATCAGCCATGCAAAAATCAGATTGAAGGTGACCCCGGCCAGAATGATCACCATCCGCTGCCACACCGGCTTGGCCTCGAAAACCCGATCCGGCGGCACCATAGCGTTCTCGGCACCACCTTCGAGCACCGATGATGCCGGCTCCTCCTCGCGCGACGCCATCTTCACGTAGCCGCCGATCGGCAGCCACGCGAACGCCCACTCGGTCTCTCCGCGCCTGAACGAAAGCCCCTTGATCGGCGAACCTATCCCGATGGCGAACCGATGGACCCAGACACCGAACCTCTTCGCAGCCCAGTAGTGCCCCAGTTCGTGGATGAATACCAGGATGCCGAGTACCAGAAAAAGAATCGCTACCGTGAAGAGGAGATTCACGCCATTGCCTCCGTTGCATGTCGTCTCGCTGCGGCATCGGCGGACCGGACCGCAGCGAGGTCGGTGCACTCGCCGCCACCATGGCGCCGCAATGCCGCTTCGATGATCAGGGGAATCCGGCCGAACCGGATTCTTCCATCCAGGAACGCCGCCACCGCCACTTCGTTTGCCGCGTTGAACGCCGCTGGAGCAGTGCCGCCGATCCGTCCTGCTCCGACACCGAGGTCGAAGGTGGGAAAGGCATCGCGCCGCAGTTCCTCGAACGTCAGCGTTCCGACCTTCAACGGATTGAACGGCTCGACACCATGGTCGTCGCTCCGCCGCGGGTGGGTCAAGGCGTAGAGGATCGGAATCTCCATCGAAGGATATCCCATCTGCGCCAGCATGCTGCCATCGGCGAACGCGACCATCGCGTGGATGATGCTCTGCGGGTGGACCACCACGCCGATACGGTCGTAGTCGAGACCGAACAGCGCATGGGCCTCGATCACTTCCAGTGCCTTGTTGGCCAGCGTCGCCGAATCGATCGTGATCTTGGCACCCATCTGCCAGGTTGGGTGCCGCAGGGCCTCGTCACATCCCGCATCGACTATCGCCGCCGCATCCCAGGTACGGAATGGACCACCGCTGGCCGTAAGCGTGATCGCAGTGGGAGTGG
This sequence comes from uncultured Gemmatimonadaceae bacterium, assembly GCA_964608715.1. Classification (GTDB taxonomy): domain Bacteria; phylum Gemmatimonadota; class Gemmatimonadetes; order Gemmatimonadales; family GWC2-71-9; genus Palsa-1233. The sequence continues at coordinate 11,129 of CAZSPH010000061.1, forward strand.
AATCGCGCGACGCGATGCACTGCAGGACCGCACTGTGCTCACTGTCCACCGGCACGATCTCGCCCCCGCCGCGCCTGGCTGCAGCAGCGACAAGCGGGCCCGCCATCACCAGCGATTCCTTGTTGGCGAGTGCTACCCGCTTGCCCGCTTCGAGCGCAGCCAGGGTTGCTTCCAGCCCGGCAGCGCCGACCACCGCATTGACGACGATGTCGACATCGGCACGGGTGGCAGCATCGATCAGCGCATCACTCCCCGGCCCGCCGTTCACGACGGCGGAGAACGCCGGTCGCCACTCCGCTACCTGCATCGCGAGTCGATCAGCGTTCGAGCCGGTCACCAGAGCGGTGACGGCGAACTCCTCCCGATGCCGACGCAGCACGCTGAGCGTGCTCTCACCGATCGAGCCGGTACTGCCGAGCAGTGCCACCCGCTTCACAACACACCCAGCAGGTGGTAGCCGATCGCAGCCACCGGCATCGCGATGTAGATCGAGTCGAAGCGGTCGAGAATGCCGCCGTGACCGGGAATGAGGTTGGAGGAGTCCTTCACACCGGCCTCGCGCTTGAAGAGCGATTCGGCAAGATCGCCCATCTGTCCCAGCACCGAGAGCGTGAAGGCAATTGCCAGAGCGCCACCCAGGCTCAACTCCACACCGACCGCCGGGAAGACGAAGAACACGAAGAGCGGCGCGATCGCCATCCCGCCGACGACACCCGACAGTCCTCCGGACCGGGTCTTCCCCGGCGATACCACCGGCGCCAGCTTCGGTCCGCCGAACGCGCGACCACCGAACATCGCGGCTGTGTCGCAGACCCAGATCACCACCATCGGGAAGAGGACCATCGCCGCCCCGCCCCATGATGCGGTGCCGTGCACCCCGTGCCGGATCGCGATCATGAAGGCAGGCAGCACCGCGACATAGAACACCGCGAACAGCGTCACGGCAGCACTTGCCAGCGGTGCCTGCTCAGGTGCCCGCCACGTCACCGTGGCGAACAGGGTCGCAATCACCGCGACGGCAATCACACCCAGCACCCAGTCACCAGCCGGCACCGGGGAACCGGTGGTGAACCAGATGCAGGTGACGGCCAGTGGAACCGCCGCCGCCGCAAGCATCGCAGGCACCCGGAAGCCGGTCACGTTCCGCTGTGCCGCGATGTTCATCAGTTCCCCGACACCGAGCATCGCGATCACCGCAAGTGCGATAGCCATAGCCCAGCCACCCCACCACATGATGCCGATGGCCGCCGGTATCCCGACTGCCGCAACACTGATCCGCTGTACCAGGTTCCGGTCCACTGTCCCCTCAGCTCGCGACGCGGCCGAATCGCCGATCGCGTTTCTGGTAGTCGAGGATCGCGAGGTAGAGATCCTCACGGGTGAAGTCCGGCCAGTACACCGGCGTCACATGCAGTTCGGCGTAGGCCACCTGCCAGAGAAGGAAGTTCGACAGCCGCATTTCCCCGCTGGTCCTGATCAGCAGATCGGGATCCGGCCACTCGGCGGTGTAGAGGCGGGTCGCGATGGTCGCCTCGTCGATCGCGGCCGGATCGAGCCTGCCGGCACGGGCATCTTCTGCAATCTCGCGGGCAGCCCGGACCAGCTCATCCCGGGAACCGTAGGAGATGCAGACGTTGAGCGCCAGACGGCTGCCGCCCCGGGTCGTGGACTCGATCTGATCGACCGCAGTACGAGCCGCCGGCGAAAGACGGTCCAGGTTGCCCAGCATCCGGACCGCAACCCCCTCGGACCGGAGTTCGGCAGCTTCACTGGCGACGTACTGTTCGAGCAGCAGCATCAGCGCCTCGATCTCCGATGCGGGACGCTGCCAGTTCTCCTTGGAGAACGCAAAAATCGTGAGGACCTCGACTCCGGCTTCGAGCGCTCCGGTGACGGTGTCCTTGACCGACTTCATTCCCGCCTGGTGACCGGCACTGCGCTCGAGACCGCGCTCACGCGCCCATCTCCCGTTGCCATCCATGATGATCGCAACGTGACGCGGCACCGCACCATTGGCACGGAGCCGCGCAAGACTGTCGGAGCCGGGCGCGGTGGTCACACTGCGAGGATGTCGGCTTCCTTCGCCTTCAGGATCTCGTCCACCTGCCTCACCGCATCGTCGGTGTGCTTCTGGACATCCTTCTCGGCGCGGCCCTTTTCATCCTCGGGGACCTTCTCTGACTTCTTGATCTTCGTCATCGCATCGGTGCGCGCCTGACGCACTGCGACGCGCCCTTCTTCGGCGAGCTTGCCGCAGATCTTCACCAGCTCCTTGCGGCGCTCCTCGGAGAGCATCGGCAGCGGCACCCGGATGACACCACCCTGGCTCTGCGGATTGAGTCCGAGAGAGGAATCGCGGATCGCCTTCTCGATCACCTGGGACAGCCCCTTGTCGAACGGCTGCACGGCCAGCATGCGCGGCTCGGGCACGGTGACCATTGCCACCTGGTTGAGCGGCATCGTGGAGCCGTACGCATCGACCTTCACCACGTCGAGGAGCTGGGCAGTGGCCGTGCCGGTGCGGATGCCGGAGAGTTCACGCCGGGCGTTCTCGACCGCCTTCTGCATCCCCTCCCGCGACTGCTGGACAATCTCGTTCAAGCTCATCTGACAAGAGTCCCCACGCGCTCGCCCCGGAGAACCCGGGTGATCGCGCCGTTCTGGTTGATGTTCAGCACCACGATCGGCAGTTCGTTCGACTGGCAGAGACCGAAGGCATTGGCGTCCATCACCGCATAGCCGTTGACGATCGCCTCCTGGAAGGTAAGCTCGGGAATGTGCTTCGCCTCCGGATCCTTCCGCGGATCGGCGGTGTAGATCCCGTCGACGTTGGTCGCCTTGAGGACAACATCAGCTTCCATTTCCAGCGCCCGGAGCACCGCAGCGGTGTCGGTCGAGAAAAAGGGATTGCCGGTCCCGCCGGCGAAGATCACCACCCGTCCCTTTTCCAGGTGACGCATCATCCGGCGACGGATGTACGGCTCGGCCAGCGATTCCATCCGGATCGCGGTCATCACCCGGGTATCCACCCCGAGTCCTTCCAGCACGTTCTGCAGCGCCAGGGCGTTGATGATCGTCCCCAGCATCCCCATGTAGTCGGCCGAGACGCGGTCCATTCCATGACTGGAAGCAGCCGCGCCCCGCACGATGTTCCCACCGCCGACCACCAGGCCCAGGGCGACACCGGTCTGGTGCACGGCCTTGATGTCGGCAGCAATCGCCTCGATCACCTGGTAGTCAAAGCCGCTGCCCTTCTCTCCGGCGAGAGCCTCGCCGGAGATCTTGAGCAGCACGCGGCGGTAGGTGAGCGACATCAGACCTCGCCGACCTTGAAGCGGGCGAAGCGGACGACAACGGCACCGGGGACTCCGGCGACGAGCTGACCGACGGTCTTCGACTCGTCCTTGATGAACGGCTGCTCGACCAGCGCCCGTTCAGCGGCGAACTTCCTGACCTTGCCCTCGACGATCTTCTCACGGATCGCCTCCGGCTTCCCCTCGGCCGCCACCTGATCCTCGGCGATGCGACGCTCGCGGGCGATGAGATCGGCCGGAATGTCGGCAGTGCTCACCGCGAGCGGATCGGCCGAAGCGATGTGGAGAGCGACCTCGCGGGCAAGTGCGACGGCATCGGCGCCAGCGGCACCGGAGATCTCGACGATCACGCCGACCTGCGAGTTGAAGTGGCGGTACTCGCCCACGGTGTTGCCGAACTTGGCAACGCGCTTGAGCGTCATCGCCTCACCGGTCTTGCCCGAGGCCTCCTTGACGATCTCGTCGATCGACTTGCCATTGATCGTCTCGGCGAGGAACTCGTCACGCGAGACGCCGACCGGCGAGTTCGCCAGCGCGTGCTCGGCAAGCTGCTTCGCCAGCGCACCGAAGTTCTCGTTGCGGGCAACGAAGTCGGTCTCGGTGTTCAGCTCGATCATCGCGGCGGCGCTGCCGTCGGCGGCGGTCTCGATCACCACCAGGCCCTGTGCGGCATCGCGACCGGCGCGCTTCTCGGCCTTGGCGATTCCCTTCTTGCGGAGAATTTCGCCGGCGAGTTCCATGTCGCCGTTGGCCTCCTCGAGCGCCTTCTTGCAATCCATCATCCCGGCGCCAGTACGGGCACGGAGTTCGGCAATGTCCTTCGTCGAGATCGTGGTCATGTCTTTCCAGTCCATCGGTTCAGTGTTGCGTACCTGTTTATGGAACCGCCGCCC